>JACJYL010000001.1:1533928-1840714 GCA_020636105.1 Lewinellaceae bacterium | reverse complement strand
CCCGCTCATGCCGAGAATCATTTTCTGCCCCTCATGATTGGTTCCCGTTTGCCTAATTTTGACGGAATGCAGTTTTCTGTCGGATCCATGAATTATACTTTCAGCGGTCGTGCTGTTTATCCACAGGATGCCCAGCGTGACCCTGCCATTTTGGTCAAACTGGCCAAAATGTATCTCAATGTTCCTTTTCTTTGGGGCGGACGTTCCGCCTCAGGCATTGATGCTTCAGGGTTTACCCAGGTGATTTGCCGGATGAGCGGATTGCAATTGCCGCGCGAAGCCGACGAACAAATTTATGCAGGCGAAAATGTTGGGTTTATCGAACATGCCCTTGCGGGCGATCTCGCCTTTTTCGAAAACAGCCGTGGACGTATCAGCCACGTCGGTATTATGCTGGAAGATAAACAGATCATCCATGCCTTTGGCAAAGTGCGCATCGACCCTATCGACCATTTCGGGATTTTTAACCCCAAGCTCAAACGTTACACTCATAAATTAAGGCTTATCAAAAGAGTTTTTGCTCCGAAACCGTCGAATGAAAATACCATTACCCGCAGGGCAGTGGGAGAGGCGACCCAGATAGAATTGTTTTAAGCAGAGGAGATTCTGTGGATTTTGGATGATTAAGATATTTTAGCAATCGTTATAGGGTGTTTCAGGTAGTGAGGCTGTTCCAGAGTCAAAGCCTGCCTGACAACATCAGGTACTGTATATACACAACTTATTTTTTCCTGAGGTTGAATACTATCTTCATTCCTGCAAACATTTATATATATACAGTAGACAACATCAGGAGGCAGGTTCAAATGGAAAGTTGAAACTCACCGCCCAATAAACGCCTTCATCTGCACCCACTGCAAGCTATCCATGCCCGGATAACTAAAAATCGCAATGCCCGAAGCCCCGTTATCCTCTGCGATTTCCATCGCCCGTTTAAGATCCAGGGTGTCGTTTTTATGATGAGGGGTAAACAGGCCACAATACACCTTTGTGCCTTTGGAACCTACCGCCGCTACATCCTCTTTCATACAATCTGCGATCCACTTTGCTCCACCGTCGGCATAAAAACCGGAATAAACCATGGGGAAGACAATGTCCAGATTCCACTTATCCCAATCCTGGCGAACCATTTTCCTTGCAATAGTCGGAGTTGGAAAAGGCGAGGCGCTGATAATTTTGCCGTGCCGGTGGGTCATTTCTGCCAGCAAATTGGCGATCTCCGTAATCTGATCGTAGCGAAACTGCTTCCAGGTTTGATCGGTGGAAGGATCTTCCAACTCCCGGGGATCGTATCCATGCAGTGCCATAAATTTTTCGATCATGGCCGGATGGTATCCATAGTCCCATTCCGGGTATTCCTTATCCTGAACGATGTTGTACTTTGGCTGGATATTTTCAGGTAAAATAACATCTACATATCGATTGTAATCCAGGCTCAGTCCTTTTAATCCTTCAATTTTTACGATCTTTTCCAGATCTTCTACCAGGAAATTCCGTACTTCCGGCAGGGCAGGGCAGAGGAATTTGTAATAAGGCACATAGGCCGTATCTGTGGCCAGGGATTGCCCGAGCCTGTTGACACTCAACCATTCCGGGTGCTGTTCCACCGTGTCATTGTAAGGCCTGTTCATAATCCATTGCCAGGCATGGATATCGATGTCGTACTTTTTGGCAACGGCAATGACTTCCGGGTAATCTTCAGCGGCAGCATGTAATAAAACACCCCGGATTCCCGTGTCTTTTAATTTTTGAAAAACTTCGTCCCAGTTGGTTTGGGGGCTATAATTCATCCAGCACCAATATTGAGGGAGTTGTTCCTTAGCTGGTTTTGGTGTTTGGCAGGAAAAAGCAGTCAGGGATGCCAAAATTATGGCAATCGATAAAAACCGGAATGGAAGGAAATGTCGGATCATTTTATAAAATTTACGGTCAGGGTTAATGCAGGTAATCCTGAAAAGTAAGGTGACTCTTTTCATTGATCTTCCAGATGGCTTTAAGGCCATTGGCCTGCGCGGTAAAACCGGAAGGTTGTGTTTCCAGGGTAATGAGCTGGCCAAAATGTTCCCTATTATAGGGATCGAGTGTCAGGTCATCCAGTTTTTCAGCGAAATGGCCGTGGGTGTTGAAAAAAGATTTTTGTTCCCGGTAAATTTCCAGGAGCGCCATTTTCAGGTCGAAATCCACATCTTCAAAAAAAGGGACTTCTTTGGTTCCTGCAATTTCGGTACTGAACTGTACATAACCCCAAAATTCAGGTTGGTGCATATTGATGGCCCATTGCGGGGACCATACCCAGTTGTGCTCCGGCAGAGGTTTCCCGTTTTTACCTTTTTTCTTTTTGTATTGCCCTTTTTTTACCGTGGTTTCCCATTGAACCCTGGAAAAATTGATGCGCCATTGTTGCTGATTGAGAGGGCGGTGGATTTCAGGTAAAAAGGCTGTAATATCGGACCATGGGATGGCGATTTCCACGCTCCACCGTTCATCCGTATCCCTGGGGTTGTTGAGGGTGCCTTCTATCTCTACGGCAGTCAATAAATTGGGCAGGTCAAAGTTGGAATTGGCGTGGGTGGTATCCCTGTAAGGCCTTTCCAGGAATAAATCCCAAACCGTATTGAGGGCATTGATTTCCAGTTCCATGTAGTGGTGATTGTCGCCGTCGGGATCGATGAATATTTCGAAATCATTATCGTAATATATGATCTCGTCCCTTTTCGTCAGTTTCGCCCAAATATGCTCTTCCTGTAAAACAGCTCCAATGTAAAAATATTGGCTATCCCATAACATTTTGACCTGGGTATCATAATAAGGGGTGGCTCCGGCGGGTCCTGTAATGTCCATGAAATAATCCGTCCATTCGGAGTTCCTCCAGTCCGCTTCCTCCAGTTTTCCATCTATCCTTATGGGGGTACTGACCTGGTAACAAATGTAGTGTTTGGGCGCCTTGACAGGAAAAAATATCTGCTGCCCCCCGGCCATAAAAGGTAGGATTAAAAAAAATGACTTAAGGCAAAGGCGTATAGATACGGAGTTTCTCCAACCCATTTGATTCATTTTTGATTACAACCACATGTCTTCAAATAATCTCCATATTTGTTCGTCCGGCGGATCTGCCGTAATGACAACCGGTTCTTTTTTTACCGGATGGATGAAAGACATGGAACGGCAATGCAGGTGGATGGAAGCATCCTCATTAGGACTTTTATAACCGTATTTGACGTCTCCGCGGATGGGGTAACCCACCTTGGCCAGTTGTGCCCGGATTTGATGGGAGCGCCCGGTTTTCAGGTCGATCTCGAGGAGATAATGATCTCCCAATTCACCGATCATATTGTAGGACATCTCTGATTTTTTGGCTCCTTCTGCCCTGCGGCTCAATTGGTCATAGGCTTTGGTAATGTTCTTTTCCCTGTCCTTGATCAGGTAGTGGGTCAGGTCGGCAGAAAAAGGATTGGGTCGGGAGCCAATAATTGCCCAGTAATGTTTATTCATATCCCTGTCCCGGATGAGTTCATTCATCCGCGTCAGCGCCTTGGTGGTTCTGGCAAACACGACCACGCCACTTACGGGGCGGTCGATACGGTGGATGACTCCCAGGAAAACATCTCCCGGTTTTTTATACCGGAGTTTGATGTAGGATTTTGTCCAGTCGGCCAGGGTGGAGTCCCCCGTTTTGTCGGCCTGAACGAGCCATCCCGGAGGTTTGTTTACTCCGATAATGTGATTGTCTTCGTATATGACTGTTGGTTCCATTGTTACTTGGTCTAATGAAGGAATTTATTGGCAAAGCAAAAGGGCATTTGCTGTAAAATTACGCTTCTAAATGGTTAACTTTGCAACGGTTTTTTAATCGCCAGGGCAATTTACCGTATTGGCAAAGGAAACAACAAAGGTAAGTAAAGCGCAGGGATTAAAGATTTGCAGTTGGATTTATTTTTCAAAATGCTTTTTGCCAATCACGTCAACAGTCTGAAATTGAAACAAAAATCACATGGTCAATGAAATTATCGCTTGGGTTCTCACCCTGTCCAAATGACACTTTTATTTTTGATGCCATGATTCATGGAAAAATTGATACAGAAGGTATTGATTTTGAGGTTATTATGGCCGATGTGGAAGAGTTGAACCGTTTGGCCTTTGAAGGTAAGATCGATATTACCAAGTTGAGTTACCATGCCTTTGCCCATTTGTTGGGCCGTTATTCCCTGTTGGATGCCGGAAGCGCGCTGGGCAATAATTGCGGCCCTTTACTCATTGCCCGTGAGCAAATGGATGAAAACCAGGTCAAAAATGCCAGGATTGCGATTCCCGGAAAGTTTACTACGGCCAATTTTCTGCTCGGACTTGCCTACCCGGAGGCACAGAATAAAGAAGAAATACTTTTTTCCGACATAGAAAAAGCGGTGTTGGAAGGCGATTTTGATGCAGGGTTGATCATTCATGAAAATCGCTTCACCTATGCAGAAAAAGGATTGGTCAAAATACAGGATCTTGGGGAGTTTTGGGAACAAAAAACAGGGCTGCCCATCCCTTTGGGGGGCATAGTCGTCAATCAAAATCTGCCCTTCTCCCTAAAGGAAAAGATCAATCGGATCCTTGCAAAAAGTGTAACTTTTGCTTTTGAAAATCCAAAGGAAGCCTTGCCATTTATCCGGGAACATGCTCAGGAAATGGACGAATCGGTCATGTACGCACATATAGGTTTGTATGTGAACGAGTATACCAAAAACCTCGGGGAGAATGGTAAAAAAGCAGTACGTCATTTGTTTGAAATGGCCAGAGATAAGGAGTTGATCGGCCGGGAGGAAAAACCCGTTTTCTGGGATGAATAAACAGGCGGAGATGTCTGTTCAAAACATTGGAAATTGCTTTAATATTCTCTACTTTTGCCAAAATATTAATCAAAATAAAACCTGTCAAATATGATTATCGGAGTTCCAAAAGAAATTAAAAACAACGAAAACCGAGTAGCACTAACGCCGGGTGGTGCACTGGAATTGGTCAAAAGAAACCATACCGTTTATGTCCAGCACTCTTGTGGCTTAGGCAGTGGATTTACAGACAAGATGTATGTGGATGCCGGAGCCAAAGTACTTCCCACCATTGAGGAAGTTTATGGTATTGCTGAAATGATCATGAAAGTGAAAGAGCCTATTGAAAGTGAATACAAACTGATCAAAAAAGATCAATTGGTTTTTACTTATTTTCACTTTGCCAGTTATGAGCCATTGACACACGCAATGATAGCAAGTGATGCCGTTTGCCTGGCTTACGAAACGGTAGAAGCCCCGGATCGCAGTCTTCCGCTTTTGGTGCCGATGAGTGAGGTGGCCGGTAGAATGGCTATCCAGGAAGGCGCAAAATACCTCGAAAAACCCATCAAAGGAAAAGGGGTATTGCTCGGTGGTGTACCCGGAGTAAAACCCGGACAGGTTTTAATCCTCGGAGGTGGGGTTGTAGGAACACAGGCTGCAAAAATGGCTGCTGGCCTTGGAGCTATGGTTACTATTATGGATGTCAACTTATCCAGACTCCGTTATCTTTGTGATGTGATGCCGGCAAATGTTATTACCCGTTTTTCAAATGAATTGAACATCAGGGAATTGTTACCTTCCATGGATCTTATCGTCGGGGCCGTATTGATTCCTGGTGCCAAAGCGCCCAACCTCATCACCCGCGATATGCTCAAGTTGATGCAACCAGGTACTGTATTGGTGGATGTGGCGGTTGACCAGGGGGGCTGTATCGAAACCTGTGTACCGACCACACACGAAGATCCTACTTTTATCATTGATGATGTGGTTCACTATTGTGTGGCCAATATGCCGGGTGCGGTGCCTTATACTTCAACCATTGCCCTGACCAATGCTACCTTACCTTATGCCCTGAAACTGGCTGATAAAGGATGGCAAAAAGCCTGCCAGGAGGATGAATCGCTTAAAAAAGGACTCAACGTAGTCAATGGGAAAGTGGTTTATCAGGGAGTAGCCGATGCTTTTGGGTTACCTATGCATGATGTGGAAAGTTTGCTTTAAAAACAAGCTTTTTAAATATATTTAAAAAAGGATCGTCCCGAATTTTGACCCCGGTCAATATTCGGGACTTTTTTTTATAGACAGCATCTCCTGTTTTTTTTCGTGTGGAATGCCATCAAAAAACTACCACTTTTCAAATGTTTTTTTACCATAAATAAATTGTATTTTGACCAGGTATTTATTTTAGAATAGATATATAACCCTTTTGAACCTGGAATAGATCGGCTTTTGCTTTGAGAGAAATAATTTTTCCTTATCTAAATTTGCTACGATGAAAAACCTGTTTTCAAACCAAGCCAAAAGGTTTCTTGTTTACTTCCTGTCTGCACTATTGTTGTTCCAAACTACTTCCTGTCGTTATTTTTCGGTAGGATACGCGAACGCTCCTACAGATATTCCTACCATCTTTGAAATAGGGAAGGTGTACAAGAAGTTTATTGTGCATTCAGACAATAATGAGGTTTTTATTACGGATATTGAACTGGATTCTATTGCGCTCAGCGGGACCATTCAAAATATTGATAAACCCGTTTATTATGATGAATTTCGTTCATCGCGATATAAAAAATTTGAAAAGGACATCGTACACGAGGTGCATATCTATTTACGAAATTATACCATTTTGCTTCCCGGTCAAACGCAAATTCCTGTCGAAGACATTAAAGAGATCAGGATCATTGAGCAAAATACAGGAAAAACGGTAGCTTCATACGTTTTGGGAACCCTGGGCATTTTGGCAGGTACTTATGTTTTGCTCATTATCATTATTCTGCTCACCAAAAGTTCATGCCCCTACGTTTATGTAAATGATGGAGAAAGTTTTGTTTTTGAAGGAGAGACCTTTGGCGGTGCGATTCTGCAAAACCTGGAACGGGATGATTATATGCCTTTGCCTTCCATCCGTGCAGTGGATGGCACCTACCGCCTTCGAATAACCAATGAGTTGAAAGAAAAACAATACACAGACGTGGCTAGTTTAATGGTGATCAACCATCAAAAATCTGAAAAAGTACTCCTGGACAAATACGGTCAACCCTATTTGATCACCGCTGAGCAACCTCCTGAAAATGTCTACTCACTTTCAGGCACAGATGTAAAAAATACCTTGTCTTCGAGGGATCGTGATGTTTTTCTTTTTAATGAAACAGATTTTGATGAAAATGCAGTGGTGATGAAGTTTGAGAGGCCTGGAAATGTCCAAACCGGAAAACTGGTATTTACCGCAAAAAACTCCCTCTGGCTCGATTATTTATACGGATGCTTTAATGAAAAATTTGGCAGCAGGTATAATCCATGGGTGGATAAACATAAAAAAGATAGCCATGAAGAACGCCTTCAAAAGGTTGTGGAAAATGGTTTCCCTTTATCTGTTTATCTCAAGACAGACGCCGGGTGGAAATTGGTGGATTACCTGCATACCGTTGGCCCTTTGGCGGACCGCGAATTTGTGGTGCCCGTTGATCTCTCAGCGGTAACAGGAAAAGAAATTGAATTAAAGTTATCTACCGGATTCATGTATTGGGAACTGGATCATGTGGCCATGGACTTCACAGAAAATGAGGCTCTCAACATGACAGAGATCAAACCTCTTATGGCCGTTAATAATGACGGGGAAATAGTTACTGATTTGCTTGCAGAAAATGATAGGATTTACCTGGAACAAACCTCGGTAGGCGAAGTTGCAGAAGTCAGGTTTCTCGAGGTGCCCATACCGGAAGGAATGAGCCAGACGGTTTTTCTTCATTCAAGAGGATATTATGAATTGATACGTGATTACGAAGGGTTTCCTCAAATCACGGAACTCAACAAATTCAAAAAAGCAGGTTATTTCATGCAATTTTCCAGGGAAGAATACCTCAAATTCCTCCAAAAGGAAGAACCTTCACTGGCTTCGGATAATCCGGCAAATAATAACTAGATTCCATTATGGTGAAAATTAAGGAAAAACAGGGAAAAAGCGAGAAAGAGCTACTCATTATAGAACAACAGCCTTCGACTATAGTGAGCAACGGGTTGGAAATAAGGTGGATCCGATTCCGGGTATTAGCCCAATTATTGAGGATTTTTAATGCCAGGGTCGGGAATCCTTTTGCGACCTTTAAAGCCGTTAAAGGATTAAGAAAGAAATTCAAATCCATCCAGGGAGAAAAAATGCTCGTAAAACTTGCCAGGGTGGATGGGAAATACTTCTGGAAGCTGGGTTCCTCCTCTTTTCCTTCTGAAGCGTCCCGGTCCATGCAGCGTCGGGAAGCGGAAAGTTTGCTTTTTGATCAACCTTACAATGGCTTGAGAACCTTGTTTATTGCGATTACAAAAAAATGCACCTTGCATTGCGAGCACTGTTTTGAATGGGACAATCTCAACCAGCCGGAAAAACTCAGCGATGAAGACCTGATCGAATTGGTGCTGAAATACCAGGCATATGGCACTACCCAGATCATGCTTAGCGGGGGAGAGCCTATGCTTCGCCTGGACAGTATCTTTAAGATTCTTAAAAAGGCCCGGACAGGTACCGATTTCTGGATCATTACCTCGGGGATGGGGCTTTCCGAGCAGAATGCCGTTTCTTTAAAAGCTGCCGGGTTGACCGGTGTCATGATCAGCCTCGATCATTACAATGCGGAAGGGCATAATCGTTTCAGAGGCCATGAAAAAGCCTTCGAATGGGCCATTGGGGCGGCCCTCAACGCCAGGAAGGCCGGACTTGCCATTACCCTTTCTCTATGTGCGTCTAAAGAATTTGTCAATCCGGAGAGCCTCCGTTTATACATGGAGCTTGCTAAAAAACTGGGGGTAGCTTTTGTTCAGATTTTAGAACCCAGGGCAAGTGGAAGGTATGCCGGGCAGCAAGTCGCGCTTTCCGAAGCTCAAATCGATCTGTTGGAAAATTTATATACTGAATATAACAATCATCCCGATTACAAGGATTACCCCATAGTCAATTACCTGGGGTACCATCAACGCCGAATGGGGTGTTTTGGTGGCGGGAACAGGTTTTTTTATATAGATACCGACGGAGATGCCCATGCCTGCCCTTTTTGCACCGGTAAGGTCTGCAGTGCCCTTGAATTCTCTGCCGAAGATGCGGTGGCGCTTCTAAATCAGGGTCAGTGTCATACTTTTGAGAAAAGTGTTTTCTGACAAAAAACAGAAAATTTTAAAAACACAACCTTGAAAAAAATTCTTAGTGAATGACTTTTACAGGGTTGTATTTTTAAAATTTTCCATACAATATATTGGTAATCAATAAAATATTAAAAATGCTGAATGATTGTTTTGATGTATTTTCAATAAATTACTTCGCTCCCAAAAAAGGATAACGATAATCTACCGGAGAAACAAAAGTTTCCTTAATGGTACGTGGAGAAACCCAACGATATAAATTCAGTACAGAACCTGCTTTATCATTTGTTCCCGAACCTCTGGCACCACCGAAAGGTTGCTGGCCCACAACAGCCCCTGTTGGTTTATCATTGATATAGAAATTACCGGCAGCGTTTCTCAAAATATCTGTCGCCTGAATTACCGCGGCACGATCCTTTGAAAAGACGGCTCCGGTCAATGCATAAGGAGACGTTTCATCCATCAAATGAAGGGTTTCCTCCCATTTTGAATCTTCATATACATAAATCGTCAGCACGGGGCCGAAAATCTCTTCGCACATGGTGGTGTACTTAGGATCTTTAGCCAGGAGAACCGTAGGTTCGATAAAATAGCCTTTGGATTTGTCATAATTTCCGCCGGCAATCACCTCTACATCCTTTGAATTTTTAGCATTGGCGATATAGCCCGTGATGCTGTCAAAGGCCTTTTCGTCGATCACGGCATTGATGAAATTGGTAAAATCTTCCGGGCTTCCCATTTTGAAATCCGCCAAATCCGCTACCAGGTATTTTTTGACATCAGGCCACAAACTTTGAGGAATGTAGGCACGTGAAGCCGCAGAACATTTTTGTCCCTGGAATTCAAAAGCTCCACGGGCAAGTGCTGTGGCCACTTGTTTGGCATTGGAAGAAGGGTGGGCTATAACAAAGTCTTTACCGCCGGTTTCCCCAACGATACGGGGATAAGATTTGTATTTTGAAATATTGTCGCCAATGGTCTTCCAAAGGGTCTGAAAAACCCCGGTACTTCCGGTAAAGTGCAACCCGGCAAAGTCACGGTGGTTAAAAATGACGTCCCCTGCAACAGAACCCCTGACGAAAACCAGGTTGATGACTCCCGCGGGTAAACCTGCCTCTTCAAAAATTTCCATAATGACAGCGGCGGAGTAAATTTCAGTATCTGCAGGTTTCCACACCACGGTATTTCCCATCAGGGCCGGAGCGCCGGGCAGGTTTCCTGCGATGGACGTAAAATTGAAAGGCGTCAGTGCGAAAACGAACCCTTCCAAAGGCCGGTATTCCAGTCGGTTCCAGATGCCCGCAGCACTTTCCGGCTGGACGCTGTAAATTTCCGTCATGTATTGCACATTGAAACGCCAGAAATCACACAACTCGGCCACACAGTCGATCTCCGCCTGGAAGGCATTTTTGGACTGGCATAACATGGTGGCCGCATTCATTTTCGCGCGGTATGGTCCGGCGAGCAGGTCTGCAGCCTTGAGGAATATGGCGGCACGTTCTTCCCACGGCATGGCCGCCCAGGCATCTTTGGCTCTCATGGCAGCCTCGATGGCCATTTCAACGTGTTCAGCTTCTCCCCGGTGGAAATGCCCCAGCGTGTGGTTCAGTTCGTGTGGGGGATGAATAGAAACCAATTTACCCGATTGGACGGGTTTGCCGTCAATAAACATGGGAAGATCGAGTTGTTTTGATTTAGCCTCAGCTATGGCGGCTTTTAATTCGGCCTTCTCCGGCGAACCCGGAGCGTAGGACAATACGGGTTCGTTCTCTGCGATAGGTACTTCAAAAAATGCGTTTGCCATTATATATTGTTTTATTTACACCTGGCCGGCTTGTGGAACAGGTAGTTAGGTTTTATAGATCACCAGAGATTTTTGAGGTTGCTCACCTGCCTATTTCCCTGATTTTTTCTCGCTGCAAAGGTACATTTTGAGGAAATGAGATTCAAATTCCCAAAGGAAAAAGAAACGAATTCTTAAAAAAAATCAAAAAAATATTGTTAAGTGTTTTTTGATGTTAAATAAAGGCTTAACTTTGATCTTATTATTTTTTAGAATTGATCGAATGTTCTTTCAGACTCCCATGAAAATGAGGGCTGAAAATGTAAAATGCCTGACTAAAAGGCTTTCCCTTTCAAAAACACGTAACATTATTGCCAGGTTTCTGATCACTAGCTGATTGGAAATTCAATGACTTGTTTCTAATTTCTCCTTTTTATTTAGAATTCCCCCATAATTTTCCTTCGGAATTTTTCCGCAGGGTGGATTTTTTACATGACAATTTACACGTAATACACACTCGAATGTCTTTGGGGCAGGTATTGCCTGTCCAATATTTTGCTATATCCGGAATTTACCTTGATGTAAAAGCCACGGTTGTGCCTTTTTTGAAGATAAGAGTGGGGATACCGGATTTAACTTTGGAACAACAATTTTAATATAAAAACAATTTTTACCGAAAATCAAATTTAATTATGGGACAATCAAATTTTTACTCAATTGACAAAACAACAAAGAAAATCAGGGTAATGCTCCTGGGGATTTTCTTTTTTACTTTTTTGACTTTTTTACCTCAGGCCAGGGCCTCACATGCTCTCGGGGCAGAACTTACCTACACCTGCTTAGGAAATAATGATTACAGGATCACCTACAATTTTTTTAGAGATTGTGGTGGCATATCAATGGGAAGTACAGTGTCATTGAACTACCAGTCATCATGTGGATCCTCATCAATAACCCTAACCAGGGAATCGATAGAAGATATCACTCAGACATGCGGTACGGGAACCAGTGAATGCCAGGGAGGATCCATACCTGGTGTGGAAAAACACGTTTTCAGGGGAACTTTAAATTTACCGAGCAATAGCTGTATTTATACCATTAGTGTGAGTGTGAATGCCAGAAACAGTGTTATTACAACCCTTAATAATCCAGGATCTCAATCTCTCTACATCGAAGCTTTAATTTATAACAATGCATCGATTTGTAATAATTCACCCGTATTTTTGAACCCGGCCTCAGCAAGTGGTTGCGTAGGACAAGTGGTGAATTATAATCATGGTGTAACAGATCCAGATGGAGACCAATTGGTCTTTTCACTCGGTAATTGTTATGAAGGACCTGGGAATCCGGTTAATTATAATGCGGGCTACAGTGGAACGAGCCCCCTGGCCACATCGGGAGGAGTGTCCATTAATCCGAATACCGGTGCCATTACTTTTACCCCTTCATTTATTCAGGTAGGTGTTTTATGTGTAATCGTTAAAGAATACCGCAATAATGTTCAAATAGGTCAGGTCGTCAGGGATATTCAGTTTAATATAGGAAACTGTGGTGCTAATAGCGCCCCGACGGCTTCCGGGCCTTATTTGTATAATGCCACTCCAGGTCAGCAACTTTGTTTTAATATAAACGGAAGCGACCCTAACGCCGGCGACAAGGTTAAAATGTCGACCAATAATGGTATATCAGGAGGAAGCTTTTCTCCTTCCTTGCCTACCGGATTCGTAACCAATCCCTCTACCCAGTTTTGTTGGACACCCCAGCTATCAGACCAGAATCAAACGCACTTTTTTACCATTTCCGTTCAGGACGACAACTGTCCGGTAGCAGCCAGTAATACTTTTACTTACCAGGTTACGGTTGGGGCAGCCTGTAACGGCCCCATGGCGAGTTGTAAAAACAAAATCGTGTATTTGAACAGCAACGGGGTAGCTACTATTTCCACTTCGGATATCGACAATAATAGTACGTACGATTGTGGATTGGCGTCGATGGTTTTAAATAACAATACCTTTGGTTGTAATAACATTGGCAATAATAATACAGTAACCCTTACGGTTACAGATGATGAAGGGGCGACTTCTCAATGTACGGCCACAGTGACAGTGGTGGACAACTCAAAGCCTGTTCCCAATGTAACCAATCTTCCTACTGTCACCGGCCAATGTAGTGCTTCTGTAACGCCACCGACGGCGACTGATAATTGTGCGGGTACGATTGTAGGCACGACGAATTCACCGACAACCTATAATACACAGGGAACCTATAATATTACCTGGACCTACAATGATGGCAACGGAAATTCAAAAACACAGGTACAAACGGTAATCGTTGACGATACTATGAAACCTGTTCCAACAGTATCGAATCTCCCTACTGTCACCGGCCAATGTAGTGCTTCTGTAACGCCACCGAAGGCGAATGATAATTGCGCCGGTATGATTGTAGGCACGACGAATTCACCGACTACCTATAATGCCCAGGGCACGTTTTATATTACCTGGTCTTATAATGATGGCAATGGAAATATAGAAACCCAGGTTCAGACGGTAATCGTTGACGATACCATGAAACCTGTTCCGACGGTAGCGAATCTTCCTACGATCACGGGTCAATGTGGTGCTTCTGTAACGGCACCGAAGGCTAATGATAATTGCGCCGGTATGATTGTAGGCACGACGAATTCACCGACTACCTATAATGCCCAGGGCACGTTTTATATTACCTGGTCTTATAATGATGGCAATGGAAATATAGAAACACAGGTTCAGACGGTAATCGTTGACGATACGACCATGCCTGTTCCGAATGTAGCGAATCTGCCAACGATCACCGGCCAATGTGGTGCCTCTGTAACGCCACCGAAGGCTAATGATAATTGCGCCGGTATGATTGTAGGCACGACGAATTCACCGACAACCTATAATACACAGGGAACCTATAATATTACCTGGACCTACAATGATGGCAACGGAAATTCAAAAACACAGGTACAAACAGTAATCGTAGAGGATATAACCAAACCGGAAATTTCTTGTCCGACCAGTCCGATAACTGTTAGTAATGCTGCAGGCCAATGCGGTGCCAACGTGCCCTTCAACGTCAGTGCTACGGATAATTGTGGCGATGTAACCGTTGTCTGCACCATCGGTGGCGACAATGGCGGCGGCTCAGGCAACTGCGCTACCAACAACCTCAATCTCAGTCTGACTTTTGATAATTATCCTCAGGAAACGTCCTGGATGATCCTGCAATTGCCGCAAGAAATTATGGTCGCTTCAGGAGGCACCTATGGATCTGAACCGGATGGTTCCACGCTGAACATTCCGATCAATCTTCCGGATGGGGAATATCTGTTTTTGATCAAGGACTCTGCAGGAGACGGCATGTGCTGTACCTACGGCAGTGGTTCTTACGCCCTGTCCAGCAATGGACAGACCTTCGCCCAGGGAGGTTCGTTTTCTTCTTTTGAAAAGACGCCTTTCTGTGTGGAAACACCAGCACCAGGTGGCGGCCCGCTTACCGAGGTATCTTCAGGGGATTTCTTCCCGGTCGGAACGACTACCGTGACCTGTACGGCCACAGATGCAGCCGGCCTGACGGATGTTTGTACCTTTGATATTATTGTTAATGATACCCAGGCTCCATGGCTGACCACGCCTTGTCCTGGCAACATTACCCTTTGCGGAGCCCAGAATGTTTCCTGGACACCTCCTGCAGCGGATGACAACTGCGGTGTGGTTGCTTCGACGAATAATTACGACCCGGATGATTTCTTTGAAGTGGGTACCTATAATGTCGTTTATACCTTCTACGATGCCGCCGGCTTATCGGTATCTTGTAGTTTTACCATCACCATCAATCCGGTCCCTCAAGTGACGATCAGTCAGACAAACCTGCCGACCTGGTGCCAGGGCATCAAGGTGCTGACGGCCAATGTGCTGAATCCACAGGCGCTGACCTATCCGCTGACCTTTGCATGGTCTGACGGTTTGGGCGACAGCCCGACGGTTATTGCTCCGGCCAACGGCACTTATAGCGTTGTGGTGACGGATGCACTGGGATGTTCCACTGAAGTTTCGACGACCGTGAATGTGGATATTTCCACCCTGCTTTCTGCTTATACCATCATTTCCGGCCAGGAATTCGAGATGTATGAATCCGATGTCATCGGCGGCGGGGTTGGCATTAAAGATGCTGACGAAGCAGAAGTTTCCCAGAACTCCTCTATCCTGACTTTCATGAAGGCGAATGCCGCTGGTGTGACGGTGGATGGCAGCAGTTTTGTGAACAACTTCATCAATGCAGACTGGAATCTTCCGTATCCCCAGTTCCGAAGCAATCCATTTAATGACCTGAACAACGTTAATGTTCCTGCGAACATGACGATGACCCTTAGTGGAAGCCATTACGGTTATATTACGGTTGGAACAGGAGCTACATTGATCATGACCAGTCCAGAAGTATTCGTTAAGAACCTGGTAACGTCAAAAAATGCCACGATCATTTTCAATCAGCCAACAGAAATGATGATCAGAAAGAAAATGACCATAGGGCAGACCAATACGGTTAATCCTGACGGTTATACCAGTGTAATTTATGTGGCAGATGTTGCCCAGGTGGGACAGGGCTCGAATGTGACCTTGAGTATTTATGCTCCGGAAGGGCTGGATGTGAGTGATTCAGGGGCTACACTTACGACTTATATGACGGGTATTTTCATCAGCAACGACAGAGTGGTTTCGGATCACAACGTGGTGTGGAACTGGAACCTAAATTGCAGTTTCATCAACACCGGTGCACCAACCAACCCTAATTTTGCCGAATCAATTGATCCTGGACAGGTTGAATCCAATTTGTCACCAAAAGAAGGACTGAATATTTATCCGAACCCGACTGCCGGAATTTTACAGGTTGATGTAAGTAATTATGTGGGTAAATCCATAAGCATTGCCATTTACGATCAATTAGGAAGGGAGGTTTGGAATTATCAGAAAGAAGAATTGGTTGAATCCGTCATTAAGGTGGACATGACTTCAGGGGGTTACGTGAATAGCATTTACCTGTTGAATTTGCAGAGTGAAGGACAATCAGAAAGTGCCATATTTGTGTTAAGCAAATAAGAAAAAGGAAATCATTAATTTCTAATAATGACCCTGCGGTTCTCCGGATTTTCCGGGGAACCGTTTTTTTTTAAAGGAAGCGAGTCAATTGACCGATTTGATGTATGATCATGGTGGGATTGATCCCGTTTTCCAGGGATTTCTTTTCCGGATTATACCAGCAACTGTCCAATCCGTACTCCAACCCGCCGCGGATATCTGCATTGATATTATCTCCGATCATGAGTACCCTGGATTTATCGGGAAAACCGATCTCATTGAATACGTAATCAAAAAAAGCAGCATCGGGTTTGGCATGACCAATCTCGTCAGAAACAACGATTGTTTCAAAATAATGCCCGATCGTAGATTTTTTTAACCTGGGGCGTTGAACTTCCTTTAAACCATTGGTGACCAAAACCAGTTTATGGTTTTTACTCACCTCCTCCAAGAGTGCTTCTGCTCCGGGAATTAAAAAAGCACTTTGACTCAAATGCTCCAGGTATTCCCTGGCCACCCTGTCCACATCGGCCCTTATCCCCAGTTCCATGAAAAATAATTCAAAACGACGATTCCGAAGGTGCTCTTTGGCCAGTTCCCCATTTTCAAAATCCCGCCAGACTTCGTGGTTGATCACGCGATACGACTCTACATATCCATAGTTAAATTCAATACCCAATCCCTGGAGGGCCTGTTCCAGCGCAAAGGCTTCGGAAGTTTGGAAGTCGAATAGTGTATTGTCGGCATCGAAGAGCAGGTAGTCGTATTTTTGCATGGTGTTAGCTTAATTTATTGCAGGCAGCTATTAAGAAGGCAAATTTCAATAAAATAAAAGGAATAAAAGCCTTGTGAAGGGGATTAACTTTCAATTTACGAAAAAATCCTCCCCTTTTCAAAGGTATGAAGTAACTCCCGGGCATTTAGGGCGATACATACAAACGAGGAACAAAAAAGGGAGGCATCTTCAATTGAATTCGGTGCTCCGTATTTTACGTTTTTTGTATGTAAGATTAAATCTTGTTACTTTAGCGCTGTTGAATTACCTTAAAAAAAATCTTTTATGAAAAAATTCTCTATTTCAGTTGTATTGATGTTGGTTTTTATTGTGGGAGCCTCAGCACAGGAAAGTTCCTCCCTGGAAGAAGCATTAAAAAACGCAAAGGATCTGTTCCGGGAAGTCAGTACAAAAAACTACACTTACCGCCAAACCTTAAAATGGAACCAGGAGTTTCCTTATAAACTTACGTACATACAGGACAGGCAAGGGAAAAAAGGAACAGAATCTATTCTCTTTGAGTTTAGTTTAAGGGATATTGATCTCAATACCATCAAGGTAGAGGATCAAAAGGACATGATGGTTGTGAATTTTTTTATTGAAAACCGGCAAAAGCTAATTAAAGTATTCCAGGGAGATGAGCAGCAAAAATATATTAATGAATTGGAATTGGTTGCCCTGGATGCAGATAACGGAAGGGCGCTTGAATCTTTCCTTAAAGAAGCCATTCCGCTCGCCAGGGAAATAAAATCGGTTTGTGCCCCGGCTACTTTCGAGGAACGGCTGACCTGGCTTCAGGACAATATTTCGACTTTTACGGTGAATGAAACAACGTTCGATCAGCATTTCAAAACTGAAGGAAAGGGTTCTTCCATGATTGAATACAGCCTCGTGGAACGCGGCAAGAAAACGATGGAAGAACACTGGAAAATAAACTTAACCGACCTGGATGAACGTAAGGTATCCCTTGAAATTAAAGATACTGAGGTATTTGTGGAAGTGGAAACCAAAGGCAATCTCAAATATATTTATTATGAAAAAGATGGAGCTCAGGGGAATTACACAAACAGCGTCAAATTTATGGTCAATGATTTCGAAAAGGCCAAATGTATGATGTCAGTACTGGAAGAAGCCATTAAAGCAAGTGCGCCCATTGATAAGGCCAAATATCCTGAGATTACTTCTTTGGACCAGGCCCTGGGATTGCTGACAGATCATTTAAAGGACATTCATTCAGGGGAGGATAAAACTTCACAAACACTCCAGGCTTCCTGTAATACTGAATTTACCGTTATTGAACAAAAATCAAAAGGGGATCCATCAGAGGAGAAATCCAAATTTAATTTAATCGACATTGAGCCAAAATCAATAGAGATCAAGGTGAAAGGAAAAGAAATTTCCGTGGCATTCGATACAGGAAAAGACAAACTTGTGCAACCTTTTAAAAACGGAGAACTACAGAATTACACCAATGATGTAACCTTTTTAGCTACAAATACTGAAAATGCTAAAATGCTGGCCTATATTTTACCGGAAGCCGTAAAACTATGCGGTGACCAAAAAGGGTTTGAGCCTGCTGAAAAAGCAAAAGATAATCTTGAATGGATAACAGGTAAATTGTCTGATAAAGTTGAAAGCAATCTTGAACAATCCATTAAAATGATCGAAGAGACAGATTGTAAGTGGCAGTTTACCACGATTGAGCAGGGCAAAAAAGAAGATACCCGGGAAGTTTATGAATTTAATTTGATAGACCTTGACGAGGAAGCTGTCCGGTTTAAAATTTCAGGGAAAACCTTGTCTGTGGAGATTCCTTCGAAAAGAGGGGCAAAGAACATAAAATACTATAAAAACGGAGAGCCTGGAGATTACCAGAATTCCTTTTTGATCAGGATGCAAAATGTGGAAGATGCCAGGAATTTGATCCGTATTTTTCAAACGAGCATAAAAGCCTGTAAGGCGGGGCAGTAAAAAAGGGCGTATTAAAAAATATATTTCAAGAAAGATAGAGTACCGTAAATTCTTATTGTCTATTTTGGATGCGCGTGTAATATTTCCACTTTTCCAACACGTTTTCTCCTTAATTTTCTTTCCCGGATTGGGTTATAAATTAAAACTGCTCATTTTTAAATTACAGATAATTGAACATGAATAAATTTTTATTATTACTCGTAGCAGTTTTAGGGATTGCTTTTGGGCAAAATGCTTTTGGTCAATGCAATTATTCTCTTGAAATGAATGATGTTTTTGGAGATGGCTGGAATGGAAATACTATGGATGTTTTGGTTAACGGTATTGTCGTTTTGGATGATGTAACCATAATTAATGGCTACCAGGCCATTTTGATTTTTCCGGTAACCTACGGAGATGACATCACCACCCTTTGGAACGGAGGCGGACAATATGGCTATGAAACCTCTTACAGAATACTGGATAATGATGGCAATGAAGCCGCAGCCGCAACCGGAACGAATATTACTTCCGGAACAATAACAGCAAATTGCCCGACATGTCCTGCTCCCTCTGAATTAACCGCCACTAATATTACCAACACGGGGGCAACGCTGGGCTGGACAGAAGGTGAGTCAGCCATGTCCTGGGATCTGGAGATTGTTTTATCAGGCAATCCACCAAGCGGCATTCCAACGCAAAATGATATAAATACCAATCCATTTCTATGGACAGGGGCAACTTCTCCCACGAGTTATGATTTTTATGTGAGAGCTGATTGTGAAGCCGATGGCGGCATAGGGCAAAGTGGTTGGGTAGGTCCTTTTACTTTTACCACGCTTCCCGGATGCGGTGACTCCTGGTATGATACAGGTGGGGCAGGAGCAGATTATTTTGATAATGAAAGTATTCAAACGACGGTTTGCCCCGATGTAGGAGGGGAAGTGATCAGTGCCGACTTTGCCAGCTTTATGACAGAAAGCGGCTTTGACGGAATGGTCATTTACAATGGGAATAGCATCATGGATCCCATTATTTCCAGCGGACTTCCCGCCGGAGAGGATCCCACTACTTGTCCTGAAGGATCTTTCTATGGAGCAACCTCCCCCGGTATAGTGACGTCCACTGCAGCTAATGGGTGTTTGACCTTTTTGTTTAGATCCGATGGGGCCACCACTGATTCCGGCTGGGAAGTGACTTTTGCTTGTTTGCCGAACCCGGATTGTTTGCCCCCTTCTCCCTTGACAGCAACAAATATTAACGGTTCAGGTGCGGATCTCGGCTGGACAGAAAACGGTTCTGCCGGTCTTTGGGATTTAGAAATAGTTCCGGCGGGTTTTTTACCAACCGGAGTGCCATCGTTTAATAATGTTAATACCAACCCATTCCACTGGACAGGGGCAGATTCTAATACGAGTTATGATTTTTATGTAAGATCTGATTGTGAGGCCGATGGAGGAACAGGACAAAGTAGCTGGGCGGGGCCTTTTACCTTTACTACGCTTCCCGGATGTGGCGATAATTGGTATGACACAGGAGGATCCACAGGGGAATATTCAAATGATGAAAGTATCCAAACTACTGTCTGCCCAACTATGGGAGGGGACGTAATAACTACCGTATTTACCAGTTTTAATACAGAATATGGCTTTGACGGAATGGTCGTTTACAATGGAGCTGCCATTACGGATCCCATCATCGCCAGCGGGCTGGGGGTGGGTATTGATACCATTAACTGTCCTGCCGGATCCTACTACGGGACCACCTCCCCGGCAACGGTTACCTCTACTGCACCAAATGGATGTTTGACCTTTTGGTTTAGATCTGATGGAGCGACTACCAGCACTGGTTGGGAAGCGACATTCTCTTGTACCCTTCCTCCTGAATGTGCCGCGCCCTCAACATTGATCGCCACCACAATTACCTCTTTAGGGGCAAATCTCGGCTGGACAGAAAACGGTACGGCTACCCATTGGGATATAGAAATTGGCGCATCAGGATTTTCGCCTACGGGTATTCCGACCTATGAAGATGTCGATACAAATCCATTCCAATGGTCGGAAGGAGCTTTTGAAACGAGTTATGATTTTTATGTAAGGACTGATTGTGAAGCCAGCGGAGGGGTAGGGCAAAGTAATTGGGTAGGTCCCTTCACCTTTACAACTTTGTGCGGAGTTTATGTTCCTGATTATGCACAGGATTTTTCAACCTTTCTTCCAAATTGCTGGGAAGTAGGAAAAGGGCCATTGTCCGGTCCAACCACAACTGGTGTTTCCGGATGGAAAGCCGATGGTTTTGCCAATAATGGAGAAACAGGCGCTATAAAATTCAATATTTGGAAGAACGATGATGAAGATTGGCTTATTTCACCGACATTCGACCTGACCGCAGGAGGTTTCATTTTGAACGTGGACGTTGCCGTAACAGGCAATGGCAACACACTACCTTCTGACATGGGGTCTGATGACCAGGTATTGTTAATGCAGTCTACGGATGGAGGGGGCAACTGGACTACTATTCATTCCTGGGATGTCAATAATACGCCCTCTAACGTTGGCGACAACATTTTTGTGGATATCAGTGCCCTGACAAGTGCTACGGCCGTTTTTGCTTTTTATGTAAATGAAGGCTCGGTGGAGGATTTGGAGAATTATGACTTTTTTGTGGATAATTTTAAGATTCAGCCTCCTCCACCGGAGAATAATGACTTGTGCAATGCCACTCCGTTGATCCTCGGAACCCCCTGTTCAGGGGACATCTATTCCAATATTTATGCTACGGTAGAAACTTATGAACCTGTTGGAAATTGCTCTGCGGGCATCACTAATTCCGTGTGGTTTTCTTTTGCAGCGCCTCCTTCTGGCAGGGTGACCATCACCACAGATATAGCTCCCGGAGATATCGGCGATACGGAAATTACCGTTTATGGAGAGGGCGTCGGGTTTGAGTGTTCGGATTTAAATACATTAAACAGTCAATTAGGGTGTGATCAGGATAATGGTACGGTAGTAAGTCCAGGCACTATGTCGGTTTTATCTTTAAATTGTTTAACTCAAGGTGCTTTTTATTACATTCAAGTGGATGGCGGAAATGATTCGATTGGGCATTTTTGTATCGAGGTGGCCGATGAGGGATACTTTCCGGTTGTGCCCGCCTCTTCATTATCCATTACCTCTGATTCTTCCTGTATTGACGGGGCATGGACACATTTTTTCCATTCCTCCAATAACGAAATTTTACTTTCATTGAAAATAGGAAGTACCGGAGCTATTATTCCCAATGATGGGGTAACGATTGACCCCGATGGCGCTTCTGATGCCTTCTGGGTGCCTTCGGTTCCCGGGAATTTGGTGGACAATGGCATGGGGGCAGCATTTATGAAAAGAAAATGGTCCGTATCCCCGACGACGGATCCGATAGGTGCGGTTGGGGTAAGGTTTTATTATACTACGGAAGAGTACGAGGCTATTAATGCAGAAATCGTCAACCAGGCAGGTACACCGTTGTCAGGACATACCGATTTGAGATTTTTTACCATAAATAACGGCTCAGATCCTTTTTCCGTTGGTTCCCTTTCAAATGCCGATGGTATAGAATTGTACCACGGAGCGCCGAGTACCACTTCCTGGACACATGGGATGTATAACGGACAACATTATGCCGAGTTTTTGGTGGACGGATTTTTTGGCGGTGGCGGCGGTGGCGGCGCACCAGGTGGTGTTGCACTTCCGGTCGAACTCCTTTCTTTTTCAGGAAAAGAGATGGAAAAGTACAATTTGCTGGAATGGATTACCGCTTCTGAAGTCAATACCAAAGTGCATGTCCTTGAACGCTCGACAGACGAAATCAATTTTTTCGAAACCATTGGACAGTTAAATGGCGCGGGGAACAGTAATCACCCTGTGAGTTATCAATTGCGGGATAATGCTCCCTTGTTTAAGGGGTTTTATCGTTTAAAAACCATTGATTTTGACGGTAGGGAACATTATTCCAATATAATCAACATTGAAAGAAAAGACGGGGAAGAAGGTATTTTAAATATCTTCCCAAATCCTGTCAAAGACCAATTAACGATTCAAATATTGGCTTCCGCCACAGGACCTGGAAATTTCTCTTTGACAGATGTTGCAGGAAGGAAATTAATGGAAGCAAAAATCGTGGTAGAGAAGGGATTAAATGTACATACATTTGATTTGAGTAACCTTCCGGCCGGCATATATTATTTATCCTATAAAAATGGGAAAGTTCAAACCTTTAAGCGGGTAGTGAAAGGATAGTGTAAGAATCATATTTCTTTTTACCGGCCTGTCAACCTTTGCAGTACCTGACGATATTCTGTATTGTCAGGAGATATCTTGAGGAGTAACTGACAGGTCTTTAAGGCTTCTTTTTTTTGATCAAGCTTCATCTCTCCAAGTAGTTTCACGTAGAGCAATTGCTCATTCTCCGGAAAGATTTCCAGTCCTTTGTTGAGTATGTCAACAGAGGACTGGTTTGATTTTTCTTGCTGAAGCAACAAGGCATAATTGTAAAAGGCCCGTAGATTGGGAGGGTTTTTACTACAGGATTTTTGCATGTATTCTTTCGCTTTTTCCCTATTTCCCGTTTCATTATAAAGCAGTCCGAGCATATAAAACGCATAGCTGAAATCCGGTTCCTGTTCCGTTACCTTCAGGTAAAGTGCTTCAGCTTCTTTTACCATTCCATTGCGGTAAAGCAGAAGGGCCAGGTTCATTCGGGCCGGATTAAAAAAGCCATCCTTATTGATTGCTTTACGGTAAGCGGCAATCGCTTGATTGGTCTCTCCTTTAGCTTCGTAATAGAGGGCCAGGTTTTGCTGACCGGTGGCGAAATCTGCGTTGATTTTTAAACTGTTCAGGTATTCCTGATGAGCCGCTTCAAAGCCATCTATGTCGGCCTCGGCTGTTCCCGACATGACCATATTCCTGGCCGCTGCGATTCTGACCAATCGCGATTCATCTTTGAGCAGCGGGAGCAGCAGGGAGGTGAAATTGCCGCCTGTTCCATTCAAGGCATTGACCGCTTCTTTCCTGACGAGGGCTGAGCTATCTTTTAAAAACAACCTTATTTCATCCATATCTTCCGGAATTAAGCCGGCTGCAAAATAGTTGAGGGCAGTTGCCCTGGCAATATCCGGGTATTGTGTATCCCCGATCAATTGTTTTAATGCTCCCCGATTCCCGTTTTGGCCACTCAGCAATAAGTCCGAAAAGTGTTCCGGACGTTTGCGGCCGTATTTTTCAACAATGAAGTTGCTCGCCCATTGGGCACTTTGATCGATATGACAATTATTACAGGCATTGGGTGTGCCATAAGCAACCGTTTGGTCGGGACGCGGAACCCTGAAACTGTGGTCTCGGCGGAAGTCATTGCCCATATAGTAACGTCCTGTCATATGGCAGTTGATGCACTGACTGGCCTCGGTGTCGGCTTGATGAAAATGATGGGTCGGGCTATTATAGTCTTTAGTGGTATGACACTCCAGGCAAAGTGCGTTGCCGGGTTTTTTTAACTTCAACGAATGTACGTCGTGACAATCCCGGCATGAAACCCCATTGTGGTACATTTTACTTTGAGTAAAAGAGCCGTAAACGTAATCTTCATCGAGTATTTGGCCGTCAGCTTCATAGAGCCCTTGCGTAATTAATTGAGGATCATAGTGATCTAAAAAATTTCCGGTATAATCATAATAAGCGGTCAGTTGCCCCCTTCTCGAGTGGCACCTGGCACATTCATCTACCAAATTTTTTGATGGCAAAGAGGAATTCATTTTAAGTTTTGGGATTTTTCCGCCAAGGGTATCACCGGTTTTTTTATAATAACCCACATGAAACCCTGCCGGTCCATGACAAGCTTCGCAGGCTACATTGATTTCACTAAAGGTGGTGTTAAAAGTATTGGAAGCATCATCGAAATTTTTACGTAAATCCGTTGAATGGCAATCGGCACAAGCCGTATTCCAGCGCATGCCCCCGCCCGTCCAGTGGATCCATTCATCCGGCTGAAGATTCATATCGGGTTGGAGGTGGAACCATTGGTGGTCTTTGCTGTCCCAGGCGATATCCAGGCACTGGTAGGCGCCGTTTGGGAAGGAGACAATGTACTGTTGAAGAGGGAAGAATCCGAAAGTGTAAATAATTTTATAGTCATGGGGCTTTCCGTCCTGACCGGGCGTATTGACATAAAAATCATTTCCTTTTTTGAAAAAGCGGGTCGTTATCTTTTTGTGAACAAAGGTAGCATTGTCGAAATTCCCTAAAACAGTCACTGAATCCGCCATTTTCATTGCCTGGTCATGATGGGAACCTTTCCAACTAAGGTATTCCTGCTGGTGGCAGGAGATACAACTTTCGGTTCCTGCAAAAGCGGAAGAATGATTTTCAGGGAGATTGATGTCTTTTCCATTGTCCTGTGGATTGCAAGCCCAAAAGGAGGTTAAACCCGTTAAAAAAAGCAAAAAGATAACATGGCCAAATTTTGGATGAAGGTTCATTGCAGGATCAATAATTTTAAATGCTCGCTTTTCCGCCAAGTGTTCTTAACTTTTCGGTTTAATAAATGGCTTTTGTTCCATCTCCGATAGATACAGAAATCGGGGTAACCTCAATGCCAAACTTATCGTGATAACTTTTGGCTATCCATTGGGTGAAAGAGTCCAGCTTATCTTTTCGGAGGATACTGATGGTACAGCCGCCAAAACCTCCGCCCATCATCCGACTTCCCAAAACATAATCCTTATCGAGCGTTTGTTTCACCAGGAAGTCCAGTTCGGGGCAACTCACCTCATAATCATGTTGCAGGCTGAAATGCGACTGGTAAATGAGTTCCCCCAGCAATTTATGATCTCCCTGCTGCATGGCTTCAGCCGCCCGTAATACCCTTTCATTTTCAGATACTACATGATGACAACGTCTGAAAATGATTTCCTCCAGTGCCGATTTGTTATCTTCCAGTTGTTGCAGGCTGATATCCCGAAGGTTTTTGATGCCCGGGTATATCTTTTTTAAATGGGCGACCCCCGTTTCACATTCAGCGCTCCGTGTGTTGTATTCTGAAGAAGCCAGGCTGTGAGAAACGTTGGTGTTGAGTAACAACAATTGGTATTCACCAAGTTCAAGGGGAAAATATTGATATTCCAGCGTTCTGCAATCGAGCAAAATGACCTGGTCTTTTTTTCCCATCATGCTGGCAAACTGGTCCATGATGCCGCATTTTGTACCCACAAAATGATGCTCCGCCATTTGGGAAGCTTTGATCATCTGATCCTTACTCAACCCGAGGTCAAACAATTCATTGAGTGCCAGGGCAAAACTGCATTCCAGGGCTGCAGAAGAACTCATGCCGCCGCCAAGAGGCACATCTCCACTGAAACTGGCATCAAACCCTTTTATGTTGGCGCCCAATTTTTGCAATTCGGAAATGACTCCCATCACGTAATTCTGCCATCCCGGGGCGATGGGGGAGAATCGGTGGAGATCCATTGTATGGGTTTCGTTGAAATTGTCAGCCTTGATGTTGGCCGTTTGTTCAGACCCATTGCGTTTCATGTGTACCTTAACCATCTTGTCAACTGCCGCCGGAAATACAAATCCGTCATTGTAGTCTGTGTGTTCACCAATGATATTGATTCTCCCCGGAGATTGAACGGTAATGGAATCTTTTGTCAGATTTGCCTTTGTCTGATCTGTCATATTCGATTGGTTTTAAATGAACGATCGCCAACAATAATTTCGGCTAAAATACTAAAAAAGATTGGCTTATCATTTGATTTTGCCAGTTCCTTAACGGCTTATTTTTTAACATTTTTATCAAGAGGTTTTTTTAAGAAAAATCCAAAATAAATGATTGATCCATGTGGAATTTCATGGATATTAATTAGATTTACCTGAATAACGCAATCGATTGCAATTTTTTGAGCGTTCTTTTAACAACCATTGGCAACATCATATTCATGGTGTTCCATTAAAACGAAAAGGCAGCAGATGAAAAACACAATTTTACCAAAACTCAGCGTTAAAGAAAAAATCGGCTATTCGCTTGGTGACCTTGCCGCTAACCTTGTTTTCCAGACCCTGATCACCTATCTCGCATTTTTTTACACGGATATTTACGGGCTCACCGCAGAAGATTCATCGATCATTATATTGACGGTAGGACTGATCGCTGCTTTTGGGTTTAATCCGATTATCGGAGCTTTGGCAGACAGGACTTACAGCCGTTGGGGAAAATTCCGCCCATGGATTTTGTTTACCGCCCTTCCATTGGGCGTAGTGGCATTACTGGCATTCAGTACGCCAGATTTTTCATACAAAGGGAAGTTCATTTATGCGATCGTGACTTACGCATTGTTGTTGTTATTGTATGCTGCCAACAATTTGCCTTATGCCTCCCTGAGTGGAGTAATTACGGGAGATATGGGCGAGCGAAACAGCATATCTTCCTATCGCTTCGTTGCGGTGATGTTTGCTCAATTCTTTGTACAAGTTTTTATGTACCCGTTGATCCTGAGTGTAGGCGGAGGAGATAAGGCGATTGGGATCGAAAAGGTAATGACCTACCTGGCCATCATTGGAACCATCATGTTGTTGATCACCTTTTTTACCACCCGGGAGCGCATTGTCCCTTCACCGGAACAAAAGTCCAGTCTGAAGGAGGACCTGTCTGACTTATTCAAAAACAAGCCCTGGATAATCATGCTTTTTCTCACGATACTGGTTTTCATTACCCTTGCCATGAAAGGCGGATCGTATGTTTATTATTTTGAAAATTATGTAGATAAGGCTACTCTGACCAAATTTATCCAACCTGTTTTGACCTTCCTCTCGGGAATCGGAGTCAACTTTTTAGGCGAAGACCCCGTATCTGCAGGCTTCGGGCTGTTCAATGGGGGAGGGATTATTTTTATGATCGTGGGGATTACCCTTTCAAAAAGATTGGCCGATAAATATGGTAAACGAGATGTTTTTGGCATAGCTTTATTTAATTCCACCCTTTTTATTTTGGCTTTTTACTTGTTTCCACCAAAGTCGGTGGGCATGATGTTCGGCGCACAAATAATGCATGGATTTTTCTACGGAGTTACGATTCCCATCCTTTGGGCGATGATAGCGGATGTGGCGGATTATTCAGAATGGAAAAACAACAGGCGCGCAACGGCCATCATTTTTTCTGCAATGATGGTGGGCCTGAAAACCGGATTGAGTATTGGAGGAGCCCTGCTCACTTCCATCTTGGGATGGTCCCACTATATTCCGAACGATTCCGCTGTTGCAGACCAAATCATTACTCAACCAGACTCGGCTGTCCACGGAATCAAGCTATTGGTAAGTGTTTATCCCTCCATTCCTTTTTTGATTGGCGTGGCCCTTTTGTTTTTTTACGAGATCAATAAAAAGATGGAAACCCAAATTGAGCAGGATCTTTTGGCCAGAAGAAATTAAATTTTTCCTAAAGGAAAAGCCTGAACAAGAATAAGGAATACGGTGAACCCTCCCGCCCTGACGGCACGAAAACCTGTGCTGTACATGAAATGTCGGTATGTCGTTGCACTCCATTTGAACTCTTTGAACCATTTGAACCCCTAATTGAATGAATGATTATCGCGCTGATTTCTATCAATCAAAAAATAAATAAGATGAGGTATTTAATCACTTTTATCATTTTAGGTCTTTTGTTTTCATGTAGAAATGAGCCCATTGAACCTGCTGCACCAAAGGGATTAAAGGATGCTTTTGCGGCTAAGTTTTACATGGGTACGGCTTTGAATCTGGACCAGATATACGAGAAAGATCCTGTAACGGACTCGATTATCAGGACTCATTTTAATGCTATTGTAGCAGAAAACTGTATGAAATCGGTCAACATCCACCCTGAAAAGGACCGCTATTTCTGGGAGGATGCAGATGCCTTCGTGGCTTATGGTGAAAAAAACGACATGTTTATCACGGGCCATACCCTGGCCTGGCATTCCCAGACGCCAGACTGGCTTTTTGTGGATGAAAACGGGAATGATGTGGACAGAGACGAAATGATCCAACGTTTGGAAAGCCATATTGCTGCCGTTATGGGACGTTACAAAGGCAAAGTAAAAGGTTGGGATGTTGTCAATGAGGCCATCAATGATGACGGAACGATACGTGAAAGTAAGTTTTATAAGATCATCGGTCCGGACTGGATTGAGATAGCTTTCAAAGCCGCCGCCAAAGCAGATCCCGATGCTGAATTGTATTACAACGATTACAATTTGTCCAGCCCTGTAAAAAGCAAAGCGGTCTATGAGATGGTCAAATCCATGCAGGCTAAAGGCATCAAAGTAGATGGCATTGGAATGCAGGGGCACTTAAATATGGATGCTCCGGATTTAGAAGATTTTGAAAACAGCCTGATGTTGTTGTCGACACTGGGCAAGATAATGATCACCGAACTTGATGTGACGGTTTTGCCCTGGCCCAGCGAAAGGGTTTCTGCCGATGTATCCCTGTCGGCGGAATACCAGGAAAAAATGAATCCTTTCCCAAATGGTTTGCCCGATTCAATGTCGGTAGCTTTGAATGACCGGTTCATTTCCATTTTTAAAATTTTATTAAAACACCAGGATAAGATCACGCGGGTAACCACCTGGGGAGTGAATGATGCACAAACCTGGCGTAACTACTGGCCCATAGCAGGACGCAGTGATTATCCGCTTTTATTTAACCGGGATAATTCTCCGAAGCCGGCAGTGGACAGCCTTATTTTAATGGGGAACAAAACAAAAGAACCATGAAAGAAAAAGTGAGACATCTCGTCAAACATATATATACGGCAGATCCTTCCGCACATGTTTTTAATGGGAAAGTTTACCTCTATCCTTCCCACGATATTGATGCCGGTATTCCATTCAATGATAATGGCGACCACTTTGGCATGAGGGATTACCATGTTTTTTCCATGGATGGGATCGATGGGGAAGTAACCGATCACGGGGTCGCGCTTGACATTGATGATGTCCCCTGGGCCAAACGGCAGATGTGGGCGCCCGATGCCGCTTTCAAAAATGGGAAGTATTATTTCTACTTTCCAGCAAAAGACTATGACGATATTTTTCATATTGGCGTAGCAGTGGGGGATCGCCCCGAAGGTCCTTTCGTGGCTCAGCCCCATTGGATCAAAGATAGTTTTAGCATTGATCCTGCGGTTTTTTATGAAAAAAAATCAGGACATCATTTCATGTACTTTGGCGGACTTTGGGGGGGACAGCTGCAACGCTACAAAACGGGAGCCTATTTGGAAGATGACGGCGAACCGGCTGATGATGCCCCGGCCCTTTGCCCGAAAGTGGCCAGAATGACTGACGATATGCTGGAATTTGCAGAAGCCCCCAGAGATCTGGTGATCCTCGATAAGTTCGGTGAACCGCTGAAAGCTGGGGATCACAACCGAAGATTTTTCGAAGCGGCGTGGATGCACGAATATAATGGGAAATACTATTTTTCCTACTCCACGGGAAATACCCATTTGTTGTGTTATGCCATTGGGGATAATCCTTATGGTCCGTTCACTTACGGTGGAGTGATCATGACACCGGTGGTCGGCTGGACAACCCACCATAGCATTTGTGAATTTAAGGGTAAATGGTATCTTTTTCATCACGACAGCAAACTGTCAGGAGGGGTCACTCATCTGCGAAGCATCAAAGTGGCTGTGATCACTTACCGGAAAGATGGTTCCATTGAAATTTTAGATGGCATGATGGAATAATGAAAAAAGTAATGTTGTTAGAATAATTATTTGTCGGTCCGCGCTGTAACCCGCTTTTTGCCAGGCAGGTTAAGCTTTTTTTTTATTTTTCATTATCGCCTTACTTTATCTTTTACACCCCGGCAAAAGCAGTAAATCCTCCATCAACAGGCACCACGATCCCCGTAACAAAAGCGGAGCGATCGTCACAAAGCCAGAGGATGGTGCTGATCAGGTCATCAGGCGTTCCAAATCTTTTCATTGGGGTTTGGCTGATAATGGTTTTTCCCCTGTCTGTCAAAGAATGATCTTCATTCAATAATAAAGAACGGTTTTGTTCCGCGATGAAAAAACCGGGGGCGATGGCATTAACGCGAATTCCTTCGCCGTATTTGTTGGCCATTTCCACTGCCATCCAGCGGGTAAAGTTGTCCACGGCAGCCTTGGAGGCTGCGTATCCTGCCACCCTCGTCAGGGGTAAGGCTGCAGCCACAGAGGAAACATTGATGATACATCCTTTGCCCTGCTTAACCATCGGTTTGGCAAAGGCAATCGAAGGAATAACCGTACCGACTAAATTAAGGTCACTCACTTTTCGGAATTGGTCAATGGAAATATCAAAAACCGATTGGTCGGGCATGATGGTGGCGCCCGGCATATTCCCGCCGGCTCCATTGATTAAAATATCCACCCTGCCTGTTATTTCCAATACCGTTTTTACGGCATTGTTTACGGAGTTTTCGTCGAGCACATCACAGGTTATAGCTTGTATATCAAGTCCCATCTCTTTGAATTCAAGGACTTTTTGGGCAGATTTCTCAGCATTTCTTCCGAGAATAAAAACCGTTGCTCCCGCTTCCGCCAATCCTTTGGCGAAGGCACTGCCCAATGTTCCGTTCCCACCTGTGATGACAGCTACTTTATCGTTCATTTTTTTTGTTTTAATAAAAAAAGCCTCCTCAAATTTATGAGAAGGCTTTTAATTTCAAGTCTTTGTACCCGGAGCGGGACTTGAACCCGCACGTCCCGAAGGACACAGGATTTTCTTACCTACTACAACTTTCGTTGCTTCTGATCACTCAGAATTTGTGGTCTGGACTATCTCTTCATCGTATTCCGATAATACTCGAAACTTAGATGCTTCCCGTTTAGTCTCTACACCTTCCAACGATTTCTCGAAGGCTTGGCTCGGGATTGCCAATACTTAAAAAAGCATGAAGGTTTCCCCGAATTTGAGAAGTTCTACTCCAAGGATTTCCCCTTGGGCACTCAATTTTTTTGTTCTAAATCCAAAGAACAAATTTGTTTAAGTCCGGCGTGTCTACCAATTCCACCACCCGGGCATGTTTTTACAAACATTAGACTTAAAACCCCTAAAAAAAAAGGTTTGAGTGAGATAAGTGCGATAGTTTCACACTGTTAATCACACTCAAACCCTTTAGCATTTGAGCGAATGACGAGACTCGAACCCGCGACCCCGACCTTGGCAAGGTCGTGCTCTACCAACTGAGCTACATTCGCATTTTGTCGCTTAAAAAGGATTCTTTCATCCTCCGTTTTGCCTTAAGCGCTGCAAATATACAATTACTTTAATCTCTTTTCCAAGATTTTTTTTAGTTTTTTTTATTTGGTTGTGTAAAAAACTGCCTTCCGTCACAGAGCAGGCAAGGCTCATTTTTTCTAAAATATTATAGAAAATGAATGGTGGAAGCCTGAAAAAATAGACTTTTTACACATTCCCGATGGTCACAGTTGGCTACTTCCAGCTCCTACGCTTACCCAAGTCTTTCCAGGTTGTAAAACAACCCCTGGAAAATGTGGGTGAATATTAAACCAAAATAATTCAATCACTACACTCCCTTGCCAATATAATTTCTCGGATTTATTTGTTTCAGTTCTTCCTTAACGGCCTCACTGACGGATAAGTTTTCAATAAAGGCCGTGATGTCTTCCCTGGAAATGGATTCTTTGCCCCGGGTCAGATCTTTTAAGGCTTCGTATGGCTTGTCAAAACCTTCCCGGCGGAGGATGTTTTGAATAGCTTCGGCCACAACGGCCCAGTTTTTATCCAGATCCCGTTCCACCTTCCCATAATTCAGGGATAATTTTTGCAATCCTTTCAAAATGGACTTTAGGGCAATGAGGGTGTGTCCGATAGGCACGCCAATATTTCGTAAAACGGTACTGTCCGTCAGATCTCTTTGAAGGCGGGAAACCGGCAATTTTTCCGCCATGTGTCCAAACAGGGCATTCGCCAGTCCAAGGTTGCCTTCGGCATTTTCAAAATCGATCGGGTTTACTTTATGGGGCATGGCAGAAGAACCAATTTCCCCGGCAATGGTTTCCTGCTTGAAATAATCCATGGAAATGTAGGTCCACACATCGCGGCACAAGTCGATCAAAATGGTATTGATGCGAATCAGGGCGTGGAAGATGGCGGCCAGGTTGTCATAATGTTCAATTTGAGTAGTAGGGTGGGAGCGTTCCAGTCCAAGTTTGTCCCGGACAAAGTCGTCGGCAAAATCAATCCATTGGATGTCGGGATAAGTGACGTAGTGGGCATTAAAGTTGCCGGTGGCTCCGCCAAATTTTGCCTTTTGGGAAATATTTTCAAGTTGGGCAAACTGAACATTTAGGCGCTCCACGAAAACCTGGAGTTCTTTACCGACGGTGGTCGGAGAGGCGGGTTGTCCGTGAGTGCGTGCCAGCATAGGCACATGGAGCCATTTGGTCGCCAGGTTGTACAATAACTCGTGTAAATCATCAAAGGCAGTGAAACAAACATTTTCCAGTGCGCCTTTTAGCATTAGGGGAAAAGCGGTGTTGTTGATGTCCTGGGAGGTGAGTCCGAAGTGAACAAATTCGCGGTATTTTTCCAGCCCTACCTGGTCAAAAAATTCCTTGACCAAATACTCTACTGCCTTAACGTCGTGGTTGGTGGTTCTTTCAATTTCCTTGACACGCTCTGCGTATTCGAATTCAAATTCATCCACAAAGCCCCGGAGTTGTTCCAGTTTTTCCAAGGGAACATCTGCCAGCTGTGGCAAGGGAATTTCACAAAGGGCGATGAAATATTCAATTTCCACAAAAACGCGGTAGCGGATCAGGGCAAATTCAGAAAAATAATTACTCAGCGCTTCTACTTTGGAATAATACCTTCCATCAATAGGTGAAATGGCAGTCAGCATCTTTTTGTTTTTTTAATTGAGGCCAAAATTACGGCTTTTAAAAACAAAACAACCGATTCCCTTCCTACACTTTTGAGAATATCGTCAAAATGTTTGTGTTTAAATATTGAAGGACTTATCACCAGCCTGTTTATACGGCCAAAAGTACCCGCTTCTACAACATCCTCAACAATTCCGCCAGCCCTATTCCCAGGAAATTACCTATCGCGTAACCTAGTAAGCCAAGCGTTATGCCGGTGAATACCAATTTTCGGTTGCCCAGGACTGCGGCGATTTGCCCGATGAAAACAGGTCCGAAAATACCGGCGGTGGAGGTGATAATGAAGGTGTCCCGGTCTATTTTGAATATTTTGGCGAACAAAAAATGCAGTAATATGCTGGAAAACATAGCGACTCCTGCATAGAGAATGAGATCGGCCCCTTTCTCGAAAATGGCGGAGAAGTCGGCAAGCAGCCCGAGTGCCACGCAGAACATGAGCAATAGGTAATCTCCCGTTTCGAAGGTGCTTTCCAGGTTTTGGACGGCAGGAATAAAGGCCGCCATTATGCTGAAAGTGGTCAGCCCAAGGATGATCAAAGCAATGTGGTCCATATTGCCAAAGATCAGCAAAGGAATGGTAATGGCAATGGCTGCAATGATGAGGCTAAGTCCAACGCCAGTCAGGCTATGTTTTAGGTTGAATTTTTTGTGGGCTGAAAATGTTGGTTCGGGATTCCCTTCCGCGCCGGCCTCAAAATCGGGCAAAATACCCTTGAGCACCCTGTGGGCGATAGTACTCAAAAAAACGAGATAGGCGCCGCCCATGAGCATATCTGCCGCATTGACGAGGATGATGTCTTCCTGCGAGGCCCTCAACGCCATCCCGATGGCTTGCATATTGGGGGTGCCGCCGGTATAGATGCCAACCAGCATGCCCGATAAACGGCCCGGATCCGATACGGTATCGCCTAAAGTGTACCAGGCTAAGGTGGACCCCAGCAAGGCACTAATGACACAAAGCCCAAAGGATAACAGACCTTTGCCAGTATATTTCAACCATTTCAGTATTTTGGTGGAAAACAGCAATAGCGGAATGGCCAGGATAATGGTACCCTGGGTGATGTAATTGGAAAGATGCTCATCCAGGGGAAACAGATTCAGGTTGCGAATAATAATGCCGATGCCGTAACAAAACACGACGGGACTCATCCATTGGCTGAAAAAGGGTTTTTTGTGCAATACTTTTCCGGCCCAGGGCATGGTAATGATGATCAGCAATTGTAAAATGATCCAGATCAAGGTGGTGGATTTTCGTTTTATTTCAGAAGGGGAAAGTAGGGTTTTTTAATGTAAAATGTAAAATTTTTAATGTAAAACCTACCTTTCTTCGACAGTAGGCAGGTGTAGAAGGGTTCGGGGATAAGAGTTTGGGCGGGAAGAAAAAGTAATGATTATGGTGAGAAATGGAAATGCACAGCGGCCCATGTACAGATTCGTGAGATTGAGGCGACCTCTTAGCATGGCGGTGAAGCCAGGTCAAAAAAGGGTCATCTTGTGAGTAATGGCACTCTTTGTTGCCTGTAAATCAAAACTTTAAACTTTTGTCTTTAGTCTTTAACCTTTTATAGCATATCTTTGCACCAATGAATACTCAATCGGACATAAATAAATGGTTACCCATAACCAGGAAGGAGGTGCTTCAGCGTGGCTGGGACGAACTCGACGTGATCATCGTTAGCGGTGACGCCTATGTAGATCATGCTTCTTATGGGGCTGCTGTCATCGGCAGGATCATCGAGGCAGAAGGATTCCGGGTCGCTATCGTGCCCCAGCCCAACTGGCGGGATGATTTGCGTGACTTCAAAAAAATGGGAAAACCCCGTTTGTTTTTTGGCGTCACTTCCGGCAATATGGATTCTATGATCAACCATTATACCGCCGGGAAAAGAAGACGATCCACCGATGGCTATACACCGGGGGGAGAGGCCGGTTACCGTCCTGATTATGCCACGACGGTTTATTCCAAAATATTAAAGGAACTCTATCCTGATACACCTGTAGTGCTGGGGGGCATTGAAGCTTCCCTGCGCAGGGTTACGCACTACGATTACTGGTCTGATCAGTTGAAGCCTACCATTTTAAAGGACAGCGGCGCTGATTTGCTGCTTTATGGAATGGCCGAGCAGGCGTTACGGGAATTGTTGCGATTGCTCGACAAAGGAGTGCCTTTTCATTCCATTCATTCCATTCTGCAAACGGCTTTTTTGAGGCCGAAATCGGAAGGCGTTCCCAAAGATAAAAGATGGGAAACCATAAAATTATCTTCTCATGAAGTTTGTCTGGAGGACAAGCGGGCTTTTGCGGCCAATTTCAAGCATGTGGAGCAGGAGTCCAATAAATCTTACGCCAACCGCATTGTCCAGGAAGTTGGGGACGATTTTTTGGTGATCAATCCACCTTTCCCGGTGATGGATGAAAAAACGATGGATGCTTCCTTTGACCTGCCTTATGCCAGGGCGCCTCATCCCAAATACGATAAACGCGGGGCTATCCCTTCATGGGAGATGATCCAGTTCTCGATCAATATGCACCGGGGTTGTTTTGGAGGATGTAGTTTTTGCACCATCTCGGCTCACCAGGGTAAGTTTATTGCCAGCCGGTCAGAAGAATCTATCCTGAAAGAGGTGGATGAGGTGACTAAAATGCCCGGGTTTAAAGGGTACATCAGCGACCTCGGTGGCCCATCGGCCAATATGTACAAAATGAAAGGAAAGGATCTTTCCATCTGTGACAGGTGTGTGGCGCCTTCCTGTATCCATCCGGTCATCTGTGAAAACCTCGATACGGATCACTCCCAGATGACGGAGTTGTACAAAAAGGTTGAAACTCATCCTGATATCAAAAAAGCCTTTATCGGCAGCGGTATTCGTTATGACTTATTGACCAAATCCTTCAACAAAAAAGGAAATGACTCCCTGGATGAATACCTGGAGCATGTGGTTTGTAACAATATTTCAGGCAGGTTGAAAGTCGCTCCTGAGCATACTTCCGACGAGACCCTGAAAGTCATGCGTAAACCTTCCTTTCAGCATTTTCACAGCTTTAAAGAAAAATACGAGAAGTTCAATAAAAAACACGGCCTCAACCAGCCCCTGATTCCTTATTTTATTTCCAGCCACCCCGGAAGTACCGAGGAGGAGATGGCCAACCTGGCTGGCGAGACCAAAGATATGGGCTTCCGCCTGGAACAGGTGCAGGACTTTACGCCAACACCCATGACGGTTGCGACGATCATTTATTATACAGGGTTGCATCCCTACACCCTTCGCCCTGTTTATACGGCTAAAACCGAAAAAGAGAAAAAGAATCAGCATTTGTTTTTCTTCTGGTATAAAAAAGAAAATCGTGGGCAGATTCTTTCCAAACTCAAGGAGATGAGACGCCCTGACCTGATCAAAAAATTGTTGGAAGAAGGTAAAAAGGAAACGGTAAAAGCCAGCCCGGTTACCGCTAAAGGCCGAAAATCTAAGGAGGCCCCTCGTCCAGGCAGGAGGAAGGGGGAAAGTCCGACAGGAAAAGTGGATGGAAAGAGTCGTTTTAGCCGGAAGCGGAAGTAGGGTTTAGCCAGGAGGCTGGAGTTTTCAGTTGGAAGTACCCGTATTGAGTTGGCAGTTCTTAGTAGCCCAACCAGCAACCAGTAACCAGCTCTTAATGGTAAAAAATTTTTAAAAAACGGTTCATTCCTTTACCTTCGTAGAAAATAAAAATAAATTATAATGGAAAACGGAATTTACGCTAAATTCATTACGAATAAAGGAGACATCACTATACGTCTTGAGCATGAAAAAGCGCCGGGAACGGTCGGTAACTTTGTAAGCCTCGCCGAAGGTACTCAGGACAATAATCAACGTCCTCCGGGAGAGCCTTATTACGACGGACTGACTTTCCATCGTGTCATCCCCAATTTTATGATACAGGGAGGATGCCCACAGGGTTCAGGTATGGGAGGTCCGGGTTATAACTTTAAGGATGAATTCCACCCTGATCTGAAACATACAGGCCCCGGTGTTTTATCTATGGCCAATGCCGGCCGGAATACCAACGGCAGCCAGTTTTTTATCACTCATGTCGCTACGGATTGGCTGGACGGCAATCATGCTGTTTTTGGACATGTAGTTGAAGGACAGGAAGTCGTGGATGCTATTCGCCAGGGAGATGTAATGGAAAAAGTGGAAATATTAAGGGTAGGAGCAGACGCTGAAGCTTTTGATGCAGCGGCAGCTTTTGCCAAGGTGGCTAAATAATACAGGAGACTTTCGAAAAAAAATCCGTTTAAACCCTTAAAATCCGTTCAATCTGCGTTCCATTCCACTATAACCGGGAATAAAAGGGACACGGATTGAACGGGTAAAACGGGTAAAAACGGATTTTTTTGAATACTGGGACTGATTTTCAAAATTTGTAAGAAAATCCCCTGGGTTTATATAAACAAAATTGGACTAATAATTTTATTTACCGACAACCATTCTCTTAGTCGTCTTCTGACCATCTGCGTCAAAAGTATAGAAGTATAAGCCTTCCGGCAGACTGCTCACATCAATGTCAAACTGGTTGGCGCCTTTGGTTGCATTTTTGAAACTCAGGTCTTTCACTGTTTTTCCGGAAGCGTCGCGCAAAGTAATTTTCACCAATTTAACTTCCTTAGGCAATTCGGCAGAAATTTTCGTGATGCCATTGGCCGGGTTCGGATAATTCTGAAGTGAAAAAATGTCCCTGGCGTTGTCTGTTTTTAAAGGTTGAAAATCCCCATTAACCTCCAGCGCAGCAGGCAATTTGCCGTCCCAGAGCACAAACTCCATGGCAAGGCGGCCATTGTTATGCTGACCACGGTGCATGCCTTCTTTGCTTTTTTGACCCTGACCTTCATTTGTATGATCCCCTTTCTTGCCCTCAGGACGTTTCTTGTTGTTGTCCCATTTCTTGCCATCCGGGTGCATTTTTTTATCTCCGCCTTTTTTGAAATCGCCGAAAGGACGCGGAGGAGCAATGCCGAATAAACCTATGCCGGGGCCGTGATGCTTTTTCATTGCTGCCTCATCACCATTTTCCGGGGCTTTGTTCTCAGGCATGTATTTATCAATGATAGCCTTTTCTTCTTCGATCCATGTTTTGTAAGAAGGCTTCAGGGCTTCCATGCTTGACTTGACAGTTTCCTGGTTACGATCCATAAAGGCCTTCATGGCTTCTCTTTGTGCTTTTCCGGCTTCCATCCAATCTTCCCGGTTGATCCCCAGTACCTCATGGATTTCCTCTTTGGATTTGCCTTCTTTTTTGAGCTCCATGGCCTTTTGGTGATTGGCCTTCATCTGTTCCTTTTTTTCGGTTGCCTGGGCGCGTTTTTCCTTGATAAAGGATAAATCTTCGGCACTTAATTTAGCGTCAAAGTCTTTTTGAGCTTTAAGCAAAACAGGCTGTACATTTTTTTCGATATACGCTTGCATAGCTTTATGCAGTTCCGGATTAGGTTGAGGATGCTGGGGTGCTCCCTGCTGGGCAAAAGCTACCTGGGTTGCCAGCAACATTGCCGGCAACATAAAAAATAATTTCTTCATGTCAAATAAGTTTTTAAATATGTTAAAGAATGGTGGAACTCCTGTTATTCCTTTTCATGGTCCGGAGATCCGTGTGGTCGCATACCCCGGAGAAACACCCTGGCCAGGTTTTTCTGTTGCTCGGGAGTGCAAACGGCTTTTAAATTTCGAAAATGTTCGATAAAAAATTCTTCATTGGCTCTTTCGAGGCTTGTTATTTCATTGACCAGCGCATTTATGGCGATGGTATCTTCTGTTTCGGCTGCAACGGCTTCCAGTAATTCGCGTTTTTTCTCACGGATGGCTTTGACGTGATCTTTTCTTTTCTGGAAATGCTCGTTGGTCAGATCAGCGAAGGCGACCTGCTGTTTTTCATCCAGACCGAGCTCTTCTTTAAAAACCTTGTGGAGCATAGCCTTGTGATCCTCTTTGGTCATCTGCTTATGTTCTCTGTCTTTTGAAAACCACAAAGCGCCGAGGGAAACCAGGTTGAGCACCACCAGCAAGGTAATCAGCCACGTATTTTTAGTCATTTTTGCCATTACAATTACTTTTCGAGGATATAACTCAGTTCATAAGTGTCTTCTACCACCAGTCCGTACTCATCGGCTACATCAATGGTTTGATTATTATTGACCACCTGTAGATTCAGATTGTCGAGTTGTAAAAAAACCATTGCGTTCAAGGCGATAATGAAAATGCTGAAAGCCATTTTATAGGCAGGAGATAAACTGCTAAAAAAACCGACTTCCCGCCTTTGTTCCTGCTCAATCTGCTGAAGAATTCGGGTGATGAGGTAAGGATTACCTTCGACCTTTTGAATTTGGTCAGCCATCTCCATGGTTTTCCTGACTTCTTCTTCGATATGTAAATTCCTTTTGTTCATAATTTATTCTTTGGATGTTTTTTGAGAGAAATACTTGCGCCGTTTATATTATTAATGATTTTTCGTTTTTTTTTCCTTACCACATCCGCACATCCGCACATCCGCACATCCTCACATCCACACATCAAATTTTTTCATTTTTATAATAGTCCTCCAGGTTTTTCTGCAGGTTTTTCTTTGCCCTGAACATGAGTGATTCCACAGACGAAACACTTGTTTTCATAATTTCTGCGGCTTCTCTATAACTCAGGTCGTCCAGTTTACATAATGTAAACACAACGCGCTGACTTTCCGGTAACTCGTCGATTTTGGAAAACAAAACCTTCGATCTTTCTTTGTTTTCCATCAATACTCCGGGATGGTCAAAATCCTGGCCGTCCAGGCTCCCGTTTTGTTCATTGAGACCGATGAGCGACTGAAAAAAGGCTTTCCTTTTTTTGCGCTTTTTGTAACGCAATGCTTCCAGCGATTTATTGACCACGATCCGGTAGATCCAGCTCGACAACTTGGATTCTCCTTTAAAATTCCCAACGGACCGAAATACCTCCACAAAAACTTCCTGAACCACATCCTCCGCATCCTGCCGGTTGGGGATAAACCCGAGGCATGTGCTGAGCGCCTTATTTTGATACAGATCGACCAAGGCACTAAACGCTTGTTCAGATCCGGCTTGAAGGTCCTGTACCAATTTTTCCTCGGCATCCAATTTCAGGTCAGTTTTGATTACTTTGGTCAAATTACGAAATATTGTTTATACCGCTAAGATGTTATTGGCGGGAAAAGCTTGCGGAGGGCAGGATTTTTTTTATCAAAAAGGCCCCGCCAAAATTCCGTCCAAAACCGCTGCCAGCATATCTGGCCGGGTAATGGCCATAGAGACCAGGACAAAAGTCAACCCATAAACCGCGCCCCAAAAGTGTTGGTTATGGCCGATATTGTCGGTACCTTTTCTGTCCATGTAAGAAGAGTAAATGAGGTAGAGGACCCCGAATACAATGGCCGGGACTGGTGGAAAAATAAACATTTGCCACGGAGCATACAGGATATATGCAAAAACCAGGGCTGAGGTAGCTCCGGAAGCCCCAAGGGCTGCATAGGTGTAATTGTCCTTATGTCGGAAGTAAGAAGGGATAGATGATACCACAATAGCACTCAGGTAAAAGAGCAAAAAGGCAATTTTTCCACCCGTATGCCCGAATAAAAACAAAAACAGGCTCTCCGAAAATCTCCCGAAAAGATACAACATGTACATATTGACCCCCAGGTGGACCCAGTCCGCATGGATGAAACCACTGCTCAGAAATCGGGAATATTCCTTATGGTCGTTGATGATGGTCGGCTTAAAAATAAATTTTTGCATTAAATCCGGCTTTTGAAAAGCCTGGAAAGAAAGCACGACGGTAATCAGGATGACGATGTTGGTTAATGTGAGATATTCTTGCATTTGTTGTTACTGGTTGTTTTAATTTTAATAAAGAGTTTAGGAGTCCTGGGAATTAAAAAAGAATGTTTTTAACGCAAGGAGCGCAGGGAGAAGCCGCAATGTTCGCAAAGAGACCTTTGTATAAAGGGGTATTCTTCGACTCCCAATATGGCAAATTTTTATTATAAGGATTCGATATGTGATTCATATTTTCTTTTCCACTTTTTTAAAGTTCTTATGCTTTTTTTAATAAATTTGGAATCCATATTACACCAACTCAAAGCCAAACAATTCTCCCAAATGCCGTTTTACCAAACCTTTCACCTCTTCAATATCTATAGGGCGATTCAATTCTTTTTCCAGCGAGGTTACGGCCTTATCCGTGTCGTTGATGCCGCAGGGGATGATATTATCGAAATGGTTCAGTTTGGGGTGTACGTTGAAGGCGAATCCGTGCAAGGTAACCCACCGGCTCAGGTGGACACCAATGGCGCAAATTTTTCTTTTGGGTAAAAACCCTTTTTCCGGCAGCCATACCCCGGTATACTCTTTGATGCGGTAAGCCTCAATATCATAATATTGAAGGGTACGAATGATGGCTTCTTCCAGGAAACGCACGTATTGATGCACATCATTAAAAAAGAAATCCAGGTCAAAAACAGGATATCCTACGATCTGGCCGGGGCCGTGGTAGGTGATGTCGCCGCCGCGGTTGATCTTGAAATATTCGAAACCTTCCTCTTTCAGCGCTTTTTCGTCCAACAGGATGTTACTTTCAGAGCCGCTTTTTCCGAGGGTGTAAACCGGCGGGTGTTCGCAAAACAGCAGCCGGTGCACCGGGGCCGTCAGGATTTCTTTGTTTTTGCGGGCCTCAAGTTTACGGTCTATCAGCTGACGGTGCACTTCCGTCTGGTATTCCCACGCTTTTTTATAAGGGATTAGTCCCAGGTCCTCAAATTTAACTTTTTGCATGGTGTAAATTTTCGTAAATTTGAGTAATTAAACAAGTAATGAACACCAATCATGAAAAAAATTATACTAATAACCCTCGCAGTGGTACTTGTTTTAAAAACAAATGCCCAACCATTGGCTCCTGATTTTACCGTTGTCGACTCTGACGGGGTAACCCATAAACTATATGCCGATTACCTCAATCAGGGAAAAACCGTAGTGATCGACCTCTTTTTTACGTATTGCCCGCCATGTATTGCCCTGGCTCCTTATGTTGAACCCCTCTACGAATCCTGGGGAAGCGGCACAGGCGATGTGGAGTTTATCGCGTTGTCCATCCAGAATGATGACAGTAGCGCCGATGTGGCGCAGTTTAAAATTGACCATAACATGGCTTATCCCGGCGTTGGGGTGGACGGCGGGGCGATCCCGGCAGTACAACCTTTTTACAGTGGGGATTGGGGACCTTTTGAAGGGGTACCCACCTTTGTGGTCATTGCTCCGGATGGCACCGTAAACTTTGATCCCAGCGGACCCAATCAAACCGCGACGATCGCTGCTATTGAACAAGCCATCCGGCAAACGGGGGCGCGAAAACCTTTTGACCTTTCGGGTACAGTGATGATGCCCGGTGGCACATCCATCGGTTCTTTTGATTTGGTGATTGACGGCGAACCCTACACTCCCGACGAAATCGGAGCAGGCGGGCTTTTTGGATTAAATGTTTTGATGCGGCCCGATTCTGTTTATCAAGTAGGAGTAGTCAAAAACGGAAATTACAACAACGGGCTTACCACATTCGACCTGATCAAAATTAGGAAACAAATTCTGGGAATCGATACTTTTGATGCTCCCTGGAAATACCTGGCGGCAGATGCCAACCACTCTTCGTCTGTCTCGACTTCCGATTTGATACAATTGACAAAACTCGTGCTGGCCATCAGTGATAATTTACCCAATAACGATTCATGGGGATTCATTAAATCGGATTATTTGTTCAGTGCTCCGGGCAATCCTTATCCGGAGGAGTATTCAGGCAATGCCTCCACCTACCAGTATGTGGCCGGCAGTAATTTTCCGCTTGATTTTACAGGATTCAAAATCGGGGACCTGAACGAGTCGGCGGATCCTGATTGAGATTAGGTTGAGGGATTTTGGGGATGAAGGAAGGAATGGCCTGGCCCACGATTTTCGGCTTCTCGCTTTAGCACTGATTAAAATGAGCATATAGAGACGAAGTGGATAGAGGTCACCTTAGATCCTTGAACTCTATCGTCTTGTGTATGGTATTTCACTGCGCTCAATTTGAACGCCTTCAAAACCCAAATTTATACGTCAACGAAGGCATAAACCTTATCAATTCCGACTGGGTGGCAATATAAGTCTGCTCCCCCAGCGCATTTGCACGCACAATAGGATTGCCGTTATCATTCTCGATCTTGTTGAAGTTTATGGCAATGGGATTTTTATGGGCATAAGCATTGTAAAGCGAAAAAGTCAGGCTGTGTTTGTAACGCCTTTCCGGTTTATTCAAAATAAATTTAAATGCCACATCCAGCCGGTGATAATCCGGCAAACGGTCATTGTTCTTTTTATCATAGACGGGTATCGTCTGGTCATAAAAGGTATAAAAGCCCGTCGGAGTAGAAATGGCCGAGCCTGTGGAATAGATCCAGTTGGCTGAGAAAAACACCCTTGGGCGCAGGCGGTAATTGATAAAAACAGAAAAATCATGGGGCCGGTCCTGGAAAGCAGGATAAGCTCGCCCACCGTTGACTCCCGGCGTCGTACGGATGGCTCTCGACCAGGTGTACCCCATCCAGCCATTGAGGCGGCCAATGTCTTTTTTAAATAAAAACTCGATGCCGTAGGCTCTAAGGGTTCCAAAACGCAATTCTCCTTCGATGAGCGGATTCAGCAGCGTATTGGCATGGGTCTCGTAATCGATTTGGTGGGTCATTTTTTTATAATAAGCCTCCGCCGTGAATTCAATTTGCTTTTTGCCAAAATATTTTGAATACCCCAACGCCACCTGATCGGACCGCTGAGGTTTAATGGTCGGACTGCTCGGCAACCATACTTCCAGGGAGGTAAAAGGGTTGGAAGTATTCGAAATGAGTTGCATATACTGGTGGTAAATCCCGTAACTCAACTTTAAGGCAGAGGTGCTGTCAATATTGAATTTCAGACTGAGCCGGGGATCCACATTGCGGTAGGTATGATAGCGCTTTTGCTCGCTGACCACCACAGTATCCATCACCTCAAAATTATTATCAAACGTATAATACTCTACAGGCCCGAAATTTTTCCAGGCCGGCAGCCGCACCCCGGCCTTGAACATCCAACGGTCGGAAAGTTTGTAATTGCCACTGGCATACAGAACCGACTGCCGGGCGCTGGTTTCCTGGATGGCCGGGAAAAATTGGGTCAGGGTATCCACATTCAGGGAGCCCGGGTTAAAGTAATAACTATGCAGTTCCAGTCCAAAATTATAGGTCGCTCTGGGGCTTTTGAAGTAAGTGTAATCACTTTTTAAACTCAGGTTTCCAACTACGGAACTCCACTGGTTATTACCCACAAAAAGCCGGTAATTGTAAGCGCCGGTATAGAGCACGGTATTTGAAAAAAGCTTGTCATTATAAACCTTGTTCCATCGCAGGGTGGAGGTAAAATTGGTCCAGCCGATGCCGCCCAGGTTAAAAGTACCCGAAGTATTGGCCACCAGGTCATTCCCAAAGAAAAGTGTAAAAAACAGCCTGTTTTTATCGTTGATCCGGCCATTCCATTTGAAGTTAAAATCGGAAAACCGCAGCCCAAGGTTAGGATTCACATTTTTGTACAACCACCTGAACCTGGAATACCGGAAAGACGTAAAAAAAGAACTCCTTCCTTTCACAATGGGCCCCTCCAGCGAATAACGGCGGAGCAGGGGATTCACCAAACCACTAAATTCAAATTTATTCAGATTCCCGTCCTTGGTACGGATGTCCACGATAGAGGAGATTCGATCCCCCAGATTGACGGGAATATCGCTCTTGAAAATTTTCATGTCCCGGGTGAAATCAGGAATGATCACCGAGTAAAAGCCGAAAAGATGGGAAGGATTGTAGATGGTGGCATCATCGAGGATGATGAGGTTCTGGTCACGCTCCCCTCCCCTGACGTAAAAAAAAGCAGATCCATCGCTATGGGCTTTAATTCCCGGAAGGGTTTGTATGCCTTTGATCAGACCGACCTCCCCGGCGAATTCCGGCAAATTCTCAAGGTTGATCGGCTTCAGTCCAATGGTGCTCATCTGGTTGCCATTTAAAAACTCCAGGAGCTGACTTTTTTTGACAATTACACTGGGAAGGTCAAACTTCACATAACCCAACGTTATATTTTGTTTTAAATCCGTCTTGAGATCAATGGAAATGCGTTGGGACTCAAAACCGACATAGGAATATTCAATTTCGTATTGTCCTTTGGGCAGTTCCAGTGAATAAAACCCAAAACCATTGGAGACGGTTCCTTTGGATGTTCCCGGTACATATACGGAGGCCCCGATGAGCGTTTCTCCCGAACCTACATCATTCAAAAAGCCGCTGAGGGTATAACTTAGGATTTTCTTCGGAAGTTCCGGTTCTTCCATTTTGATCTCCCGCTTTCGGTTGAGGACCATTTGTCCTTCAATCCAGGAAAATTCGATGGAAATTTTTTGGGCGAGTTGCTCCATGGCTTCACGGAGGGTCACGCGTCTCACATAAAAGGAAATTTTCTGTTCAACATCAATGGAATGGGGACTATATGAAAAATAAATACCGGTTTGTGCGGTTATGGCTTCCAGAATTTCAGAGACGGGAGCATTGGATTTACGGATGGTTATTTTTTTGTCAGGCATTTCCGTCTGTGCCTGGGCCAACCGGGAAAATCCTGCAAAAAAAATCAGCATTAAAAAAGCTATCCGCATGGTTGAGTGGTTGAATGTTTTATGGAAATTGAGGATCTGACTTAACGATCAAAGACAACTTTCCCCCGCAAGAATGATCTTTTCTCCCTCCCTCCTGGCCGTTACAACCAGTGTTTTTTCTATGATCTTAATAATGGCCTCCAGGGATTTATTTTCAAAAGTGGCGGTGATAAAACAATTGGAGACATCCGAAATATTCATTTCGATTTGTGCATGGAACTTCCGATTCAAAGCATGCACTACGATGTCCAGTTTTTCATTGTCAAAAACCAAGGTATTTGTTTTCCAGGCCAGGAAATTTTCATCTTCATTCGTTTGTTTTATGAGTTGGCGGGAAGCTCTTTCATACACGCCGGTTTCGCCGGCATTGAGGATAATGCTTTGATTCTGGGCTGTCACGGAGACCGTTCCCGACTGCACGATCACTTCGATGTTGGGCTGTCCTTCCCTCGAATCCACATAAAAAGCCGTACCTAATACCTTTACTTCCACTTCTTCGGCTTCAACGATGAAGGGTTTTTCCGGATTTCTTTCTACCTGGAAAAATGCATCTCCTTTCAGTTTAAGTCGGCGTTCTTTTTTGTCGAACTTAGGTTCAACGACCACCGAAGCGTACTGATTGAGGGATACCTGGCTTCCATCCGGCAAGGAGTTTACTGCAACCTGGTTTTGCGTGGACCATACCTGAGCAGAGCGACCCGGCATAAAAAACCAGATCGAAGCGGCTACCAGGACGATAAGGGTCGCGGCAATGCCCAGGTAAAATCCCACCTCACGCCGGGGGGGCATCTGGACCACCTTAGGCGTCTGGAACAATTCATCACTCACCGCTTTCCATTCCCTCTCCACGTCGATGCCAAGTGTGTTGCTTTCGATTCCGCTCAGCATCCAGGCCTGTTTTATTTCATTAAAAGTTCTTTTGTGGTCCGGGGAGGCCAATACCCAGTCCTCCAGTCGCTTCACGTCTGATTCGCCGGCTTGCCCACTGAGATACTTCACGGTGAGTTCAATAAATTCAATATGCTTATTCTCGTCTGTCATTTATTTCAATAATACTACACCTTAATTGCTGTTTACCCTAAGTTAAAATGGTTAAAAAAAATAAATCAGCACCAAAAGGAAAATATAATCTTCCAAATGATGCTTCAGCGTCTTTAAAGCCTTTGACATATGAGCTTCTACTGTTTTAACAGAAATATTCAATTCCTCTGCTATTTCATTGTATTTCATACCTTTATACCTGCTCATTTCAAAAACTATTCTGCATTTTTCAGGTAAGGTTGCCATAGCTTCTACTATTTTGTTTTTGAGTTCCTCCACCGCCAGGTGATCCTCTTCAAAGGCAAATTCGAAATCGTTAATATCCAGATCCAGTACTTTGCTGCGGTATTTTTTCTGATCGCGGATATGATTGAGGCATCGGTTTCGCACAGAAGTGAATAAGTAGGATCTGATTGATTTTTCAGGATTGATGTTCTCGCGATTTTCCCAAAGATTGATGAATACCTTTTGGGTGATGTCCCTGGCACTGTCCTGGTCGGAAATGTATTGATAGGCAAAATGGCACAAATGCTGAAAATGGGTTTTGAACAGTTGTTCAAAATCCTTTTGGGAAAAGCTTGTATTTCGATCCGGGCTTTGCATTTGTTGCGGTAAAAATAATTAAAGTATGTGGAAAAAAAAGGGCTTAATTTTCATCCTCCCGAATAACTCCTTCAACCTCCAGCACCAGTTGTTCCCCATAGGCTAAGGAAGGCGTTTGAAACCCTGATTTTAACTTTCCGTTCAAAACCTTTTGTACAATGAGTAAGCTACTTAGTACCGTAAGGGTATAACCGTTGGGGGTAATTAAACGCGCTCTTTTTATATCTCCCCTCTCATTTTTTGCGGCTCCCCATACAAAAGTCTCGGAAGAGGAGCGTTCTTCAGTGGTGGGTCCGGCAGGGCCTTTTTGCAATCTCGACAAGGCCATTTTTTTAACCAATGGCATGCCCAGCAGCCAGTTGAAATACTTCTGCAACCTGATCCATTTGTATTGATTGGGATTAATTCCTGAGTAAGTGACAATATCCGGAATTCCGGTGGAATGGAAGGCGGTAGATACATCGCCCCAGGGAATAGACATAAAAAACATTTTTTTACCCCTGAAAGACTTCCACAACGTTTTGTGCCCGAGGGGAACGATCTCAATCTTGCCGTTCCTGCGCTCTGCCGATCCTTTTCCGAGATTGACGACAGCCGTTGAGGCGGTTCCTTTTGACCAACCTGCTTTCCCAATTCCCGCAAACCCTAATTCCAGTGAGGTGGCATCGGGAAGTTGTTTTTTCAGGTATTGTCCCAAACAATCGGTGGGTACCACATCAAAACCTACCCCGGGCATGAGCATGATTCCCGCTTTTTTGGCGGCAGCATCCAGATGATGAGCATATTCGAAAATTTCAATCTCCCCCGTAATGTCAAGGTAATGGGTTTGGGTACGTAAACAGGCTTGCATCATAGGACGGGCCGTAAATTTGAAGGGACCGGCACAATGCAAAATAACGGTAATATCGGACAGAGCAGCATCCAGTGTTTTTTCATCCTCCAGATCGAATATTTTAAAATCGAATCCCAGATGATCTGCAAGGGGTTTGATTTTGGCTTCGTTTCTTCCGGCGAGAATGGGTTTAAAACCAAGAGCAGCAGCTTCTTCGGCGATCAATTTTCCGGTATATCCGCTCGCTCCGTATATCATAAATTGCATGATTGTCGTTTTTAAGGTAATTTAGTGGTGAAACGTCAAATTTAGAATAAAAATCAAAGGCATTGAAATTTTTCTTTTAAATCACTTCGATCCGGTCCTAAAAGAATGAAGATTAAGTAATTAGGGCTGAAAAACATCAAAATTTAATGCTAAAAGAAAGGGTTAACAGGTCGTTAACAATTATTGATTGCCTATTAACAGGATAGAATAAATCAATTAGTAACTTTGCATTTGAAAATGATTGTTTAATTTTGCAATCCATTTAATTAATTAAAAAATAATACACAATGTTCAAGCAATTAAAATTCCCTTTATTAGCGGTTTTTATGGTAGCCTTCTTAGGCAGCTGCCAGCAAGGAAATCAGGATGTTCGTAATGCAGCTCGTGAAGATGTTGCGACCAACTCAGTACAGCCTCAGAGTGTGGATCCTTCTGCCGTTCAGGAGCCTGCTGTTCCTGCGGGACCAACAACTTCTATCGAGTTTGAAGAAACCACTTTTGATTTCGGAACAGTAGATGAAGGTGAAAAAGTTTCGCACACTTTCAAGTTCAAAAACACAGGAAATGAGCCTCTGATCTTCAGCAACGCTAAAGGAAGCTGCGGATGTACTGTTCCAACGTGGCCAAGAGAGCCTATCGCTGTAGGAGCTACCGGAATCGTTTCTGTTGAGTTCAACTCTAAGAACAAAAAAGGAAAGCGTAACCAAAAAGTTACCCTTACCGGTAACACCAATCCTCCGCAAACTTTCATTTACCTGACCGGTAATGTGAATCCTGCTGAAGGTGGTGAAGGAGCTGAAAAACCACAAATTCAGGTTTCTCAGTAATTGGGAGCATTTTGATAAAAAATATTAAAGCCTGTGAGTATAACCGCTCATGGGCTTTTTTATTTTGAGAATATTTGATACTATTGTGCTGGCGTGGCAATTAGGAGAGGATGCGTGGATTACGAAACTGGGTTCATGGACAAAAATAAACGAATATTGAATTATATTCTTTTGCCACGGCCTTTTTGGTTTTGATTTAGTAACCACCGAATTTTGGTGAGGTGCAGCGTCCCGGCATCGTATGCCGAGGACAGGCTACCGCAATATTTGTTGTAAAAATGCCCCAAAATAATCAAAGGTGCCGCGCACCGCAACCTAAATTTAATTCAAGGAGATAACGTTGCGGTGCGCTGCACCTTGAATTCTCTTTTCTCTTGTTTGGTGACAAAGATTAAGGTGCTCTGCACCTGATTGTTTTCGGCGGTTAAATATTCAAAACCAATAAGGTCGGCGTAGCTGATTCTTGAAGTTTTATCCGTTTAAAATTGTCCTGTTACTAAGTGCTCAGGATGTCGCTGCACTCCATGTGAGGAGGAATGTTTTGAACTGAATGCTATTAAAAGGGTTCTTTTTCGTCAGTCGAAACCCTTAACACGAAATTCGAATAAATTATTTAAGCATATATGAAGCAATATTTTTCCCTGATCAAATTCAGTCATACTATTTTTGCACTGCCTTTTGCGTTGCTCGGCTTTTTCCTTGCATACCTGAAACTGGGCTACTTTTTCAGCCTGCGGAATTTTGGTTTTGTGATCCTTTGTATGATATTTGCCAGAAGTGCCGCCATGGCTTTTAACAGATTCCTGGACAGGGACATAGACAAGGTCAATCCCCGGACACAAAATCGGGAAATCCCTGCCGGGGTCATTTCCTCCAGGTCAGCTTTGACCTTTGTCATTTTGAGCAGCCTCTTTTTTATCGCCACCACCTGGCTGATCAACCCGCTGGTATTCAAACTTTCACCCGTGGCACTGGTGGTTGTGCTGGGCTACAGCTATACCAAACGGTTCACCTACCTCTGCCATTTTGTTTTAGGGGCAGGGCTGGGTCTCGCTCCCATCGGAGCCTACCTTGCTGCCGGCGGCGGTTTTGATCTCATCCCTATCGTCCTATCCTTTTCCGTTTTATTTTGGGTATCCGGGTTTGATATTATTTATGCCCTCCAGGATGAGTCCTTTGATAAGGAAAATAAGTTAAATTCTATCCCTGCCGCCCTGGGAAAGGCTAAAGCCCTAAGGTTATCGGAAATATTACACGTGATCAGTGGTCTGCTGATCATCGCGGCGGCCTATTTGCTACAACAGACTTATCCTGAATTTGGATGGATGACCTGGGTGGCAACGGCTGTATTTGTTTTCATGCTAATTTACCAGCACTCCATTGTAAAACCCGACGATCTCAGCCGGGTCAACCTGGCGTTTTTCACCACGAACGGCATCGCCAGTCTCGTTTTCGGCACTCTGATGATCCTTGACATTTTTGTATAACGTTTTGGCTAATCCGTTTTTTAAATCAGAAAAAAATGTATTTTTGTAAGTAACATACAATCATAGGCCCAAAACTTAGCAACGAATACTTCTACTACACGGGACATAAAAAGATCATGGGTAAACACACAATTCTCGCAATCCTTGCGTTGCTTTGCTTTGCAGTAAACCTCCCCGCACAAAAAAGCAAATTAAAAAAGGCGCAAAAGTTTATGGAATCGCTCAACTACAGCGAGGCCATAGATGTATATCTGGACATTCTGGAAAAAGATGACCTTCCGGAAATAAAGACTGCATTGGCCAATGCCTATGTGAAAAATAAAGATTACGTCGCGGCTGAAACCTGGTTCAGCCAGATCATCAACCTTCCGGAAACGGATGCCTCTAATTATTTTCAATACGGCAAAGTATTGCTTCACAACGGGAAATGCGATACGGCCCAGCAAGTCTTCAATCAATTTCTGAAGCTCAAACCCTATGACCTGCGCAAACCAACCCTCAAGGATGTCTGTGGGTTCTCCAGGCAGCTCGAGGCCAAAGCATCAGACTACGAGTTGTCTGATTTGAATATCAATAATTATTTCAACGAGGCCCTTGCTCCTGCTTTTTATAAAAACGGCATCGTTTTCGGAGCGGTCAAACCACTGGACAGCCTGGGCAACAAGGATCCTTTCAACCTGTTTTTCGTCGATTACCAGGAATCGGCCGGCCAATTGACCTTCGGCCCACCCAAAAAATTCACGATCGATCTCGACAATATTCCCAATCGTGCCATTGCCACCTTTACCGCTGATCAAAAAGAAATTTACCTTACCCAAAACCAGGCAGATGCCACCAACAGCGGAGTGATCCGACTGGAAATTGTGTTCTCCATCAATTACGAAAACGGGGAATGGAGCAACCTGCTGCCTTTGCCCTTTAACAACGCAGCCTATTCAGTTGCCCACCCTTCCCTTTCCCCGGACGGCAACCGCCTCTTCTTTTCTTCAGATATGCCGGGCGGATTCGGCGGTAAGGACATTTACGTGACTTCCTGGGAAAACGGACAGTGGCAGAACCCCATAAACCTGGGGCCTACAGTCAATACAGATGGGGATGAACTGTACCCTTTTTATCACTCCAACAGCAAATTGTATTTCTCCTCTGATGGCCATCTCGGCATGGGTGGACAGGATATTTTTGTGGTCACGGAGAATGAAAACGGCCTTTGGGAAAATGTGGAAAATATTGGTGCACCCGTCAATTCTTCTTTTGACGATTTCGGCATCATCGTTAGCGAGGATGAATCCAATGGCTTTTTCACCACCAACAGAAAGGGAGTTGACCGGATCTTCCATTACAAACACAATTCTGAAAAAACATTCTGGATGGCTGCTGTGGATGAAGAAAGTGAGCTGATTCTTTCCGATTTTAACCTCATGGCAAGATCCGAAAACGTAGTCATCGAAAAAACTTCTGACCGGTTTTACAACATCAGCCTCTTGAAAAATGACTGTTTCGATATTTACAGCGATAAGCCAAAATACAAACAGGATAAAATCCGGCTTTGCAACAAAGACATTACTCCGGGGGATACTTTGTACTTCCTCATGCAAAAGGAACCGCAACTCGTTTCCCGTATCGAAGGCACCGTCATTGACCAGTTTTCAGGTATGCCGGTTGCCAATACCCTGCTGTTATTAAACAATACAAATACCGGGTTTGTCCGCGAATTCCAATCTAATGCTGATGGTCATTTCATGATAGATCTGCCGGGAGATTTCTGCTATGGGCTCAAGGCCAGAAAGGACGACTTTTTTACCAAAAAAATAGACCAGACATACTGCGTCGAGTCACAGGAAGTCCGTACTTTTTTGATCGACATCTATATGCAGCCTTTCAAACGAACTGCAGAGGCGGAACCGCAGTTGCTCACTTCCAAAACGGGCGAAAAAGCCTTTGAGATCAGTAAAAAAGTGTACGAAGAGGATAACTCTGTAGCTTATTTGCTCAATATTTATTACGATTCAGGCCGGGCAAGCGTGCGAAAAGAAGGCATAATTGAGTTGGAAAAATTACTCGCATTACTCCAGGAGAACCCGGATATCATTGTAGAGATCAGTTCCCATACCGACTCCAAAGGCTCCAGCACTGTAAACGAAAAATTGTCGCAGCGAAGGGCCCATGCTATCGTTCAATACCTTATCAACAAAGGCATCAGCCCGAAACGCCTGGTCGCCATCGGTTACGGGGAAACCAAACCGGTCAATCATTGTGTTGACGGCGTCGACTGTAGCGAAGAAGAATACCAAATGAATCGGAGAACGGAGTTTCGGGTGCTGGGGGAATTGGGAAACTAGATGAGGCTGGTTGCTGGTTGCTCGTTGCTTGTTGCTCGTTACCGAGGTGACATCTTCGCCGGGCTGGCTTCAAGGGCTGGCTTAAGGTGTCGTCTCGGGCAAATTACTGGATACTTGTTGCTGGTTGCTCGTTACTTGTTGCGTTACCGAGGTACATCTTCGCCGGGCTGGCTTCAAGGGCTGGCTTAAGGTGTCGTCTCGGGCAAATTACTGGTTACTTGTTGCTCGTTGCTGGTTACTTGTTGTAAAATTTCGATACCTCCCTTACTGCGTCAGCTACCGTATATACATAAATTTTCTATAGGGGTAAAATAAAATACAACCCATTCCAGGGTTGCCTGCAGATATTGTTTTAACACAGCATTTCGCCGGGCTGGCTCTAAGGGCTGGCTTAAGGTGTCGTCTCGGGCAAATTACTGGATACTTGTTGCTGGTTGCTCGTTACTTGTTGCGTTACCGAGGTGACATCTTCGCCGGGCTGGCTTCAAGGGCTGGCTTAAGGTGTCGTCTCGGGCAAATTACTGGTTACTTGTTGCTCGTTGCTGGTTACTTGTTGTAAAATTTCGATACCTCCCTTACTGCGTCAGCTACCGTATATACATAAATTTTCTATAGGGGTAAAATAAAATACAACCCATTCCAGGGTTGCCTGCAGATATTGTTTTAACACAGCATTTCATACTGTGTTAATTGAGATTCATCCCCGTTGGGGATTTTGGATTTTTTACAGGATGATTCAATTAATTCGTTTCTCATTGCTAAAATACATTCCCGAAAGGGAATCAACCTGCCTGCCTGCCGGCAGGTATTAATGGCAATGGATGTAATCCATTGATAAAAAGCACATATCTGGCAACCCTGCCTTGCAAAGCCGGCGGCAGACAGGCCTGGAATGGGTTGAATAATACCTGCATTCCTGCAAGCATTTATGGATATACAGTAGACTGCTTCAGTAGACAGGTTCGTTATTCGGTATTCGACATTTGCTCCAGACTCTTTATTTTCCGCTCCGTTGCCATGTCACTTTGCTCTATATTCTGCGATTCTGGCCAGAAGCTGGTTACCGGGGTCATCTTCGCCACTATAATAACCCGGCATTGTTGGTTGAAGCCCCGGATTTTAGTAAATTCGCTGCTTAAATCACTCAAAAAATGAAACTCATCTCCTATTTTTCTTTTTCGCTCCTGGCCCTGGCCACAGGCTGCACAGCACAAGGGCCCATTTCCGGAACCATTAACAATGCTCATAACGACGAATGGACGCCAATGGTTTACCTGATTATGCCCCTCAACATGGATGAGGTGGCCACCGCATTCACCGGGGAGGTCATTGATTCTGCTGCGGTGGAGCCGGAGGGCAGTTTTACCTTTGAAAATATGCCGAAAGTATCCGGTCCGACCCTGTTCGAACTGGCTGTCCAGAAAAAAGGAGCGCGCTATTTTAACCGGCTGGACAATGACGACCTACCCCATTCCAACTATTTCCCTATCATTTGGGAAAACGGAGAAAACATTACTTTGACGGCCGATATGACACACTTCCAGAGCAGTTTTTCCATCAAGGATCCTTCCCCTGCCAATGGGGAATTGCTAAAGTTGCGGGACATCCGACTGGAAGCGTTTCGACAATTCCTGGATAAGGATCATTCCGAATCACACGATGCGGAACAACTCATGGATGAAGAAGCGGCTTTGCTGAACTTCCAAAAACAATTGATACATTTTGCCAATTCTACCAATTACTTTCTTCCGGCGATCACTGCCATCCGCTGGGTAAGCCCCGGAAACGATTACGAAAGGGTGCCGGAATTCCTGGTTTCCCAATGCGAAAAATGGCAAAAAACCGTCCCGGACCATCCATGGGTGAATCAACTTTGCAGCAAAGGAAACCGGGATCAATTACCCGTGCTCGTAGGCGACCAGGTGCCGGATACTCCCCTGCCCATGGCCTCCGGCGATACCACCAACCTGCATGCTCTACTGGGAAGCCGCCTGACAGTTCTGGATATGTGGGCTTCCTGGTGTGCGCCTTGCCGGAAGGAAAACCGCAACATTTTGGTTCCCTTGTGGGATAGTTACCATGAAAAAGGATTCCAGGTAATAGCTTACGGGCTGGAGGCAAGTGAAGGAGCCTGGAAAAACGCCATAGAAAAAGACGGGACCACCCGCTGGCCCAACGCCTCCCACCTGATGGGCGACGATGCTCCATTCATGGAAAGGCTTCGCATCCAAACCATCCCCGCAAATTTCATCCTGGATGCCGATGGAAAGGTCATTGCCAAGAATATTCACGGGCAGGAACTGATGGAATTTGTGGAAGGGTATTTGAAACGATAGGCCCCGGATTGAAACCCTTTTTTCACAAAAATAATCTCAGGATAATGAACACCCGATTCAGTTCGACATGTTCAAGTATTGAATCATTAATTTTCAAGATACCAGGACAGAAATAATAACAAACATCCCAAAAGCTAAAGTTCATCGTTAAATTATCGTGCATTGTGTTTACATACAAATTTTATTTACTTTTAACCAAAGTTGTAAACGGATTAAAATGTTGTTAACTTTACGTAGGCAATAATTCGATGATTCAATGATGAAATGATACAGTGATTCAATGTTATATTTTTTCATTCAATCCTTGTATCCCTAAGCAATTGAATCATTTCATCATCGAATCATTGTATCATTCAAAAAAGATCTACATTTCCAAGTAAATTTTAAATTTCAACTATGAAAATTCTAAAAATTGCCCTGCTCTCCGTCCTAGCACTTGCTTTTACGGTGCCTGCTTCCGGGCAAACCTTCAAAAGTTTATTACGAACCGCCAATACACAATATGACCTACATGCCTATAACTTGGCTGTCGGTTCATACAAGGCGGCACTTGACAAAAAATCAGACGATACTGAAGCCAAGTCTAAACTGGCGGATTGTTACCGCAGGCTAAACCAAATGGAGGAGGCTGCTACCATTTTCGCCGATGTTTGCCGGGATAAGGATGTGGACAAAATATTTATTTTGATGTACGGACATGTACTCAAAGCCCTCGGAAAATACGATGTGGCCAAACAATGGTATTTATTGTATGCCCGGGATGAGGATGCCGTCATTGGCAATCACTTTGCCCAGAGCTGCGACTTTGCCAAAACGCAGTTGGGGGTCACTTCTTCCTATACGGTAACCAATGAATTCATCAACACTTCCGCTTCGGATTTTGGCGCCGCTTATTATGGGAAGCAGCAAGTCATTTATGCTTCTTCCCGGACGGACATTTACCGTTCTTCGTCCTCCTGGACGGGCAAAGCCAATAACCAGCTTTTTATAGCAAGTATTGGATCCAGCGGTTACCTGGAATCTCCTATTTTCCTGAAAAGTAATGAAACCAATGCTTATAATGAAGGCCCGCTTTCTTTTTCACCTGATGGAAAAAGAGTGGCTTTTACCAAAAATAACTTTGTGGACGGCACCCGGCAAATTCCTGCCACGGGGCTGGAATTGAGTATCTATACCGCGGATATCTCCTCCAATGGTGACTGGACCAATGTGGTAAGTTTTCCTTTTAACGGTTCCGGGTATTCCACAGGTTATCCTGCTTTTTCGCCTGATGGCAATGCCCTTTATTTTGCCTCTGACCGTCCTGACGGTTTTGGTGGATTTGACATTTATGTGTCCTACAAATCAGCCAACTCATGGAGCGCCCCGCAAAACCTCGGCCCGGTGGTGAATTCCCCGGGGGATGAAATTACTCCGTATTTCGACGGGAGTATGCTGTACTTCTCTTCCGACTGGCATCAAGGGCTTGGCGGGATGGACGTTTTTCGCGCAGAGGAAACTTCTGGTCGTTGGACCAAAATTTTCCACCTGGGCAATGCCATCAACTCCTCCTATGATGATTATGGATACATTTATGATACTTTCCGCAATGTTGGATACCTGACTTCCAACCGGCTCAACGGTCGCGGGAACGAGGATATTTACCGCGTAAACCGATCAGCAGACTATGTGGTCATTCGAATTACCAATGCGGTAGATGGTTCTCCGGTGCCCAATGCCCTGGTTGATTTCAGTAATTGTGGAGAACAGGTTTATCAGGCTGACGAAAGAGGTATTTATAGTTTCCAGGCTGTTCAGGGCCTTTCCTGTAATCTGATTATTAAAAAGGACGGATACCAGAGTACCACACTTCAAATTTCCACCCTTGGCACCAATACCAGCAGAACTTATGATGTATCCATGAGTAGAGTAGGGGAGGCCTATGCCGGAAGAATTATCAATTATACCACGAACCAACCCGTTCCGGGGGTGGTGGTTTCGGCAACCAATCAGGCGACAGGAAGTACCGCCCAGGTACAAAGTGATGCGAGCGGGAACTACTTCCTCTCGCTTAGTCCGTATTCAACCTATGTGCTTCGTTTTTCAAAACAAGCCTACCAGGATTTGAATGTTACCGTAAGGACCGAAGATGGTTTTGACCGCAGTATTTTAGGCGTGATCTCCTTCCTGCCGACTTCTGCAAGTACAGGCTTTGGCGAGGATCCTTACGTGGATACCACGCCTGATGGGCCAGTACAACCAGCGGAGACTATTGAGAGTGGATTTGCTGTTCAGATTGCCGCCATCAAGACTCCTGAAATTGAACTTTACCAGGGGCTAAGTGACCTTGGAACCGTTTATGCCAGGGAAATTGACGGCTTATACAAAGTCCGTGTAGGTACTTTTACCAGCCGTGATGAAGCGACCAAAGCACTTAATGCCATCAAAGCAAGAGGCTACAAAGGTCCGTTTATTGTTACAGAAGATGGCGTTTCCGGCATCAAAGGAGTAAGCGACAATTCAGGTACTCCGGGTACACCCAATTACGGGGATGCCATCGGCCGGTACAAAGTACAATTGGCTGCTTATACCAATACCAAATGGTTCGATGATTCCCAGATAAAAGATCTTGGGGTTATTGAAGAGCGAATTAAGGGAAAATATACCGTAAAATACCTTGCTGGTTTTGATAGTCTTGGTGAAGCAAATGTGGCTTTAGGCAAAGCCAAATCGGCTGGTTTTAAAGCGGCTTTCGTGGTAGAAGACGTTAATGGAGAATTGAAAAAAGTGAAATAGTACCGTCTAATTTATCTCAAAACATGAGTCATCCCGAATTTTCAAAAACTGTCTGAAATAGAAATTTTTTGATTATTTGAAGTATTTTTTAAATGTAAAATGTAAAACAAGGAATTTAAAATGTAAAAGTAAGTGGGCAAAAGGTTCGGGTTTTGGAAAAAAGTCATTTTTTGTCGCAAAACACCTAACCCACGACCCAAACACTTCTAAATTTTGCGGTTACTTGTTTTAAATTTTGCGGTTTATTTCTTTTGTAAAAGAAAAATCCCGAATTTAATCTGATTAGATGAAATTCGGGATGACTCATGTTTTATTCTGGCCAATCGATCTTTTCATCATCCAAAAAATCAGGGATCCATTGTATTTCGGAAACTATCCCATTATCCAGCCAAAAATTGAGGCCGTAATCATCGGTAGCAAGTAATTCGTGAGAAGGATTTTCCGCCGAAGAGAGATCCTCGTACTCCAGGTCAGTGATGTCCAATTTCAACAAGGTTGCCTTGAGCGCTTCCTGGGTCAACCCTATGACAGGCATGCCTTCCAGGAGATAGTCTTCCCCTGTAACCGACAAGGTTACCAGCCGCCAGTCATCCTCTTCGTCGAAACTGGCCGATAACTCGAGTTCATCATAATGCCAAAGTTCTGCAATATCATCATCGCCACCGGTATAAGAAAACATTTCTTTTTCACCGGGTTCTCCCAGGATGGCCTCCACCTGATCACGAGTCATCCCGAACTTGATGGAACCTAAACCGATTCCGGGTTGAATATTTTTATTAGATTTTGTCATTGAATTTATAGATTTATAATAGATAAAATTGTTTACTCCGTTTTTTGTAAATCGGGTCATTACCAGTTTTCAACATCTGCCGGATCAAAATCGTAAATCCCCTGAATGATGGCCCTGGCATCCAGTAAGCCGGTTTTATAGTCGTTTATTTTTGAAACATCATCCACAATGGCTTTAGGGAAAGGTACTGCTGAAGTAATAAATTTTTCATCCAACACCTCTTTATACCCCGTGAACCGGTTGTCGTAATTGTAACGCAGCATTTCCGTGTACTTAAACATAGCGGACCAATGCATATAAAACCGCTCAGGACTGGCTCCCGGGTAGTCTTTTAAAAAATCCAGCTCCCGGACCACTTCATTAAGATGGTGCACGGCACTGGAAGCCACGACTTTTTCCCAGTTATCCAGTATTACAGCCTTGCGTTCAATAAGTTTATCGTAATCCTTTTCCACTATGGCAACGCGGGCATCATAAAAGCCGTCAAAAATGGTTTTTGAAAAATCCGTATGCGTTTGAGACCCCAGGTCACGTTCTGCAGCCAGGCGCGCAAACAAAAAATTATACTCCGTAGAAAAATCGAGTTTCCCATCCACCTGAAAATTATCCAAGTAATTCCCCCCTTCAGCATAGTCAACGAGGTCTTCATCTGTAAAATCATGGAATTTCCGGGCCGCTCCGTAATAACCAAAAACCTCGTCAAGATGGTGTTCCATCCAGGTATAATGCAACCAGGTGACCCCGGGAAAAGTGACAATGGTATCGTTGTTGTCATTTTCCACATAATGAAAATAAGCATGTAACCCGTGCTGCCACATGACGCCCCCCATGGCCGTCAGTTTAAACATCTGTACCATATCGTGGCCGGTTTCTTCATCGATATACACCCGGTAAGTGCCTATTTTTGAAGGATCATGAGAATTTTCAGCAATGGTCGCACACCAGTATTCCATGTCTGCATGGATTTTATTGGCATAAGGACCGTAAACCCTTCCCTTCAAATCACGGACCGATGAAATTTCGTAAATAGTGGAGACAAGCAAAGGCATGTTGACGGCAGTCAGCGTTGGGCCACTGATGGTTACCCCGCCATTATCATAATACTTATACAAATCTTCAAAGGCTATCGGCACGGCACCTGGTTCTGCCAGCCTTTTTACCAGAATCTCAAAATCCTGGATGATCAGGTTCCTGCATACCTGCCCGGAATTGAAGACATTATTGTGTCCGTCCCGTTCAAAATAATAGACATTTGGGACTTCCTCCTCGGGTACAATAATGACCGGCGTTTCATCAGGATCATGAGAACACCCCTGGAGAATGAACACTATTAGCAAAGATAATAGGGTAAAATAGTGGAGCGCCTTGTGCATTTTTCAAAGATTTATTGAGCAATGAAAACCGAATTTCATTTCCATGACAGAAAGAATCGTTCCAAAGCATAAATCTAGTAATTTTCAAACAATAACCCTCCTAAATAGCCAATAATGTGCATCGGCTCTATTGCAGCAAATATTCGATATCGCCCCGGCTAAAGGTCATGGTTCCGGTTTGGCCAATGATATCTTCTGCCAACTGGCTTTTGCGCTCCTGGAGTTTGAGTATTTTCTCTTCAATACTTTCCCGGGTGATGAATTTGATCGCAAAAACGCTTTTTTCCTGTCCGATCCGGTGAGCGCGGGCAATAGCTTGTTGTTCTGTCGACGGATTCCACCATGGATCCAGGATAAATACATAGTCGGCAGCGGTGAGGTTGAGCCCTACCCCGCCGGCTTTAATAGAGATCAAAAAAGACTTTACCTGTTCTTCCCTTTCAAATTTTTTGATCTCTTCTTCTCTTTGCTTAGCGGTGGAACTTCCGGAAAGCCATGAATAGGCTTCGCCCCTCTTATCCAACTCTGCTTTAAACAATTCAAGATATTTAACGAATGAACTAAAAATCAACACTTTATGACCTGCTTTAAGAATTACGTCCCATTGTTCCATCACCTCGTGGAATTTCCCGCTTTCCCTGGTGTAATCGGGTTTGACCAATACGGGATGGTTGACGAGTTGCCTCAGTTTTGTTAATGTTTGAAGTACGAGTAACCTGTATTTTCCGTCTGCAGCATCAAAATTTTCGAGCAGGTAATTCCTCGCAGCGGATTTCTCCCTTTCGTACAATTTTTTTTGTTCACTCGTCATTTCCGTGTAAAGGATACTGGTGGTCAGGGGAGGAAGTTCTTTGGCCACTTCTTCCTTTGTTCTTCGCAAAAGATAAGGCTGCACCAATGACCTGAGGCGCGTTTTTTTCTCCTCCTGTTGCAACTGTTCAATCGGCCGCAAAAATTCTTTCTTAAAAAAATTGAAGGAGCCTAGCAGATCAGGATTGATAAATTGCATTTGGGACCAAAGATCTGAAAGAGAATTTTCAATAGGCGTTCCACTCAAAGAAATTTTATGCCTGGCGACCAGTTCATTGATCGCTTTAAAGACTTTGCTCTCCCTGTTCTTTATTTGCTGACTTTCATCGAGAACGATATACTCATACTCCAGTTTTTTTAACAATTCTATATCCCTTAAAGCGGTTTGGTAGGTGGTCAGGATCACATCAAACCGGTGCAGCAGACGAATATCTGTATGGCGTTTTGCCCCGACATGCCGGTAAGAGGTAAGGGAAGGGGCAAATTTCATTAATTCTGATTGCCAGTTGAATACCAGGGAAGCAGGCAACACGATGAGGGCATTTAAGGGTTTGAGAAACTGTGCATCAGAGGCCGCCGAAAACAAGTCAAGTTGTCCGGGTGAACTGTTGGCCTGGGTGGTGAGGGGTTTTTGTTCCTTCGCATGCAGTAAAACAGCAATGGTCTGCAATGTTTTTCCCAGTCCCATATCGTCGGCAAGACAGGCACCCAACTCATTTTGGTAGAGCTCAACCAGCCATTTTACCCCGTCCAACTGGTAAGGGCGCAGTTCTGCTTTCAACCATTTGGACAATTGGAAATCTTTAACTTCCTTTTTTGTTATGGGGTCTCCATCTGCCTTAAGGCCTATTTTATCGAGGATGGTAAACTGGCTTTTTACCAGTTTCAGCTTATCTCCCGAATGGTGGACAAATTTAAAAAATTCGCTGTATTTGCTCATCCATTCCTGTGGAATAACAAAAAATCGCCCATCGGGCATTTTATAAAAAGGATTTGCTTCCCTGATATTTTTTCCGAGCCGGGCAAAAGGAAAAGAAATTTCCCCTACGGTCACTATGGCATGAACATCAAACCAGTCGTTATCTCTCTTGATATCCATTTGCAGGCTTGGCTTTTGCAGGAAAATCACATCTCCTTCATGTTCGGGAGGCTGAACAGCAAAACCTGCTTGTTCAAGGGCTTTCCTGTTTTCCGATAACCACTCGATCATCTCTGTAGATGTTTCACTATCTGCCAGCCGGGCAACTTCCGTTTGAAAATAACTGCCCACCGTATTTTTCAACCCGAAAGATTTCAGCTTTTCTACAAAGTCCGCTTCTTTGTTCATATCCCTGGATACCCTTACAATTCGTATTTCTTCCCCCATGAATTCAATGGAAGTACGCTTTTCTTTTTTCTCGCTCCAGTTGAAATGTACCCCGGTGTAAAGCATTTGAAGGGTAAGTCCCCATTGGCCGTTGAAAAAATTACGTACCGCCTCAATCCTACACCCCAACAATTTGCCATTGGCCACCACCTCAAATCCTTCCGCCTCGATATCCACCTTTTCAGCGACTTTTAAAATGAAGGTTTTAAAATAAGTTTTCACCGAAGCACTGGGAATCACCACCTCATTTTTGGTTTGAAAAGGCTTGACCATATTGCCATTGATATGAGTAATTTTATAGAGCTTATAGTCTGCAATGACCCAGGCCGGATGGTTGCAAACAGGAATGACATCCCTTGAACTGATTTTCCATTTTTGATCATTTTCAGCCATCACCAGCCGATAAAAAACCTCCGTTTCGGTTTTCTTAAAAAATAAATAGGGTTCCAGTTCGAAATCACCTGTCCGGACCATAAATTGATGTACCAGAATCTTTCGTTCTGCATCAAAACTCAATGGCAATTTGTGATTGGAAATGAAACTCAGGATCTCATCGAGATGACGATTGACGAATTTAAATATGGCTTTTTTTATTTCAGGCTCTTTTAATAAAAAATCGAGCGGCTTTTGCTTTCGTTTATTGGTATTGAATCGGGCTTCCAGGGCAGCAGGTTGCAACCATTCAATAATTCCGAATAATTTTTCCCGAACCGGATCAAAGGGCAAACCAAAACCGCCGATAGTATGAGCAAGCGCCTTTTGTCTGATATGGGCAAATAGCCCCTGCTTATCGACACTTACCACAAAAGCATTGGGAAGGAACAGCCCTTGTTCAAATTCATAAAGGTTGTAAACTACGTCGAGCCGCGGAGGTTTGGAAGTCGGGTTTTGTGACATTTGTCAATGGTGGAAAATTAGCAAAGGGGCTAAGATATGAAATTGTTTGTGACTGGTAAATTGATTTGAAAGGTATTTGAAAAATCCTCCGCGATAATTAATGATTGGCCTGCTAACAGGAATGAATGCAATGAATTTCAGGCGCTTCCATGTTTTTCAAATTCGTGGATAATCTTTTCAATTAATGCTTCCGGTACATGTTGAATTTTTGCAATCTCCTTAACCTCCAATCCTTGCTGAAAAAGATAAATTGTTCCGGGACGTATTCCTTGCTCTAACCCTTTGGCAATACCTTTCTCGATGCCTTTCTCGATGCCTTTCTCGATGCCTTTTTCGATGCCTTTTTCGATGCCTTTTTCGATGCCTTTTTCAATCCCTTCCTCATAACCTTCTTTAACACCGAGCTCAAATCCTTTATTCATTAATACTTCCAATCCGTTCATTACTTCTTTTTTAATAGGTCCGGTTATCTTATTTGTAAAATTTCCGATTTCTTTGACAAATATAATCCAAATCTATTTTAAAAACAACTAATAGTGTTTTTAATTAAAATTGTAAAACATTAAATTTAAAAAATTAACCAGCCAATCGCCGAATTCTTTTATCCCTCAATAGAGACTTCGGTGGTGGCCTCTTGTTTTTTACCCCAGTTAATCTTGGATTCCAGTTGATAACCACTCAGGCGGTTGTGATAATAGTAGAGGATTTTAAAGTTCTTACTGACGATCTGGCCTTTTTTATTGACCATAAGCGGATCCAGTGTATGGAAATTGCCCATGCGTGCAATCCCCTGGCTTATGAGATTTTCGAGATCACCTTCCACTTCGCCGGAAAGTTTGATTTCACCTTTAGATTTCATTTCGATCAATACTTCTCTCAATTGACCAATCACTTCTCTTAGTTGATCCCTGGAAAATTGATAATCTTCCGGCGGCAATCTCAATATGCCATAAAGATCCAGTCGGGAATTTTCGTATTTCAGGATTTCAAAGGCAGCAAAGGCTACCAGGTGACTGGACAATACAATATTATCCTTTTTATAGCGCTCCGTTATTTTCTCGGCCAGTGCTTTGGTGTATTGAGACTCTCTCTGGATATCTTCCGTTACTTCATCGTCAGACATAAAATACTCCTTTACCTCAATTTTATTGCCGTAATTATCATAACTATTGCCTTCCGCATCAACAGGATTTCCCAGGACATCCATAGGCTGTCCGAGAGAAAGTACAATTTCATTGCTTTTGGAAAACAGTTGCCAGATAAATTTTACGATCAATCGAAAACTGTGAGATCCGTCCCTGGAAACAAAATACTGCTCCCTTCCCACCTGGCGCAGATGCTGTTCTATCAGGTGTTTTGCTTCAAGGACAAAATGATACCCGAGGATGAGCGGAACGACGAATACCTTATCTTCCTTTCCGGACTGATAAATCCCTCTTTGTGCTTCCACAATGGTTCCCAACAACCCCAATTTCAGGTTGCTTTCCAATGCCCCGGATCTCGCCCGGGTACCTCCAGGAAAAAACAGGCTGTTCGTACCTCTTTGGATGGCCAGGTTAGACATTGTTTTGAGCGTTTCGAGATAAACGCTGTTTTTCTTGCGGCGATCGACGCGATACGCGCCCAGGCGATTCATGTAATAGGCTGCCGCCCCCGAGTTGTAAAGGTTCAGACCTGCTCCATAAGCAAACGAAGGCAATCCCACCACTTCGTCCAGCGCATACCCTATAAGAATAGAATCCAGGTTGCTAAAATGAGTAGGGGCCACAATCAGCGTCCCTTTTTTCATCAGTTGTCTGACTGTTTCCACCTCTCCTCTTACCTTCAGTTTATCATAGAGTTTGTGCTTACTGCTCCAGATTCTCTTATAATTTCTACTGGCAGCCGTATTCAGCAAACGGGTAAAAAAGAAATACAGGAATTTCCGGGCGAATTTGAAAGTGCTGATCCTGAAAGTACCTACGATTTCTTCGGCATACCGGTGAATAATCCGCTCCAAAATTTCCTTATTGGCCAAAGCGGCTTTTTCATCGGGCTGATCCAGGGACTCCCGCATCAACTTGTTTTTGATCTTTTTCCAAAATACCCTTTCATTGGGCGGGTCCACTTTCCATGGTTCCTCTTTGATCCTTATTTGTTCTTTGTAGATTGTTTTGGCGATGACATCCGTCACTACGGAAGGTTTTTTTCTCAACATGCGATCCAGCGTGAAACGCTCAATCTCCTGGACAAACGCTTTCCGTTCCTGGTGTAATTTGTATATAGGCCAATCCTCTATATTAGGCCAGATTTGTGGGTACTTTTTATTTTTATCTTCCATTTTTATTTATTAGCTAAAACCGGTAGCACAATAATTCTTAATCCTACAAAGCCTTAACCTTTTCGTTTACCTCCTCGATCATATTTAAAATTTCCTCGCGTCCTGTCGCCTTACGGGCAGAGGTATAGAACTGGGGCGGCAGGGTTTCCCAGGTATTTAATAATTCCTGCTGTATTTTCTCGATGTTTTCGGTCAACTCTTTTTTCTTCAACCGATCCACTTTGGTATAAACAATCACAAACGGAACACTGCACTCACCTAACCAGTTCATGAATTCAATATCATTTTTTTGCGGGGCAATATTCGAATCTACCAGCACAAAAGCGCAGAACATGGTATCTCTTTTCAGAAAATAATCCTTAATCATTTTTTTCCAGGAATGCCTCGTCTTTTTTGAGATACTGGCATACCCGTATCCGGGAAGGTCAACCATATACCATTTGTCTTCTATCAGGTAAAAGTTCAAATGTTGTGTTTTCCCAGGGGTGTGCGATACCCTTGCAATATCCTTCCGGCTGCAAAGCATATTGATCAGGGAAGATTTGCCCACATTGGATCGTCCGATAAAGGCATATTCCGGCAACCCGTCGGTAGGACAGGAAGATACTTTTGGAAAGCTTCCGGTAAAAAATACAGAATTAATGTTCATTTGCTACTTTTCTTACACTCAAAGGCCGTTTTAAACTTCAGTCTTTTTTTGATGTCAAAAAAATAATTTTCACTTTGACAAAAGAATTAAAACCACCCTTCGTTATATTTTAACAACACAAAATTAGTCAAAAAAACCAACATCAACACGAAGACTGTCCATTCAGCTTGGGTACATTATCTAATTTCCTTTGCCAAACGCCGAATATACAGCCATTTTTATAGATCTGATTTGAAAAAAAAGGATTGCTTTTGTAATAATTGTATTTTTGCAGGCAACAGGAAAATAACCATGCTAATGAAAAAAATGCTCTTCCCTCTTGTTATGATGTGTTTCGCATTGTCCCTAAACGCCCAGTTTTTAAAATTAGGGATCAAAGCAGGGGCCAGCACCACCAATATCAATGCCCCGGAACTCAATATCCTGGATATTAACGGTGTGCAAAACCTAAAGATGGCCCTCAAAAATGCACAATATGGCATCCATGGAGGGCTCGTCATTCGCATGAGATTTGGCAAAAATTTTATGATCATGCCGGAAATTCTGCTCAATTCCAACAAAGTAGACTATTCCATCATCGAAATCAATAATTCCGTTGTCACCGACAGCATTCTTTCCGAAAAATATCAATACCTCGATATTCCTTTTATGTTTGGGTACAAATCCGGTCCCATCAGGCTGCATGCAGGGCCTGTTGGTCATTTTTACCTGAACAGCACCTCCGAATTACTGGACAATATCGAAGGATACGAACAAAAATTCGAAGAATTAACCCTTGGCTGGCAGGCAGGTCTAGGACTTGACCTCTGGAAATTCACGGTGGATTTCAGGTATGAAGGCAATTTTTCAAAATTCGGGGACCACATTGTCTTTTTCGGCAATAAATATTCATTCGATCAATCTCCTTCCCGATTCCTGCTGTCCGTCGGTTTTGTTTTTGGCGAGCATTATCCGTGATTTATTGATCGTTTGATGATACGATGATTCGATGATACAGATGATACGATGATACGATGATACGATGATACGATGATACGATGGTTTGATAGTGCGATGCAATTTTTGACAGCTTATCATTATTAAAAAAATAAACCAGCTAAGACCTAAATATACTGGCATTGGCATACCTTAGTTTCGTGGCATCTTAAGAATAATAGCGTCACAAAATCATAGTATCGTAACATCAAAATATTGCCGCATCTTAAAATCATAGTATCGTATTATTATAATATCGCAACATTATAGCCTTATCGCATGACCGTAGCAGAAGCCATAGGAACATTAACCGAAACCCTCCTACCCATTTACGGAGAGGGAGAAACGAGGAGTTTGGTTCGCATTGTCGCGGAGGATGTTTTTGGCACTTCCAACCTTCAACACAACCGCCTGCTTTCTGACACCGATCAGGCCTACTTTTTTGAGATCCAGGATCAATTGCTCAGCGGTCGTCCCCTGCAATACGTTTTGGGCAAGGCGGATTTTTACGGTTATGTTTTTCATGTAAATGAAAATGTCCTCATTCCGCGGCAGGATACCGAGGAACTGGTTCACCTGATCCTTGAAACCCTTCCTGAAGCCGGGGCGCTAAAAGGCCTTGATATCGGAACGGGGAGCGGTTGTATTCCCATTGTCCTCAAAAAGAGAAGACCCCATTGGGAAATTCATGCACTGGACATCAGTCCGGAAGCCCTGATCGTCGCTAAAAAAAATGCCCAGGACCTTGCCGTTGAAATTGATTTTCACCTCCTCGACATCCTCAACATGGAGGCGCAGGCCAGTCTGCTTCATTTTGATTTCATCGTCAGCAATCCGCCTTATATTCCGGGAAAAGAAAAAAATATCGTTCCCGAATTCGTCAAAAATTTCGAACCTGACCTGGCACTTTTTGTCACCGATAAAGATCCTTTGGTCTTCTACCGAAACATCGCAGACTTTGCCGAAAGACATTTAAACTCCGGGGGGCGATTGTTTTTTGAAACCAACGAATTTAATGCCTCGGAGGTAGTGAAATTGTTAAAAGACAGGCAGTATTCACAAATAGAGCTCATCAAAGATATGAGCGGTAAGGACCGGATGGTAACGGCGGTTTTGAATAGGATTTGATGCTTTTTAATAAGGATTGGAAGGGCAATTTTAGCGCTCCGTCCTAATATTTAATTCCTCTTCCGCCACATTGCTCAACATTTTCGGTACTTTCGCCTCATTATTTAATTAATTAAACTTTATGAAAATGAAATTAAGGATTTCTCTTTTATTATTGGTGGCTGTTTTTGTTTCTGTTACTGCATTCGGACAGCAATTCATCCCCGCCTTTGACACTTTCTCAGGCAAAAAAGTGGCCTACGTAACCCTGGAAGACGGCACTAAGGTGGAGGGCACCATCAAGGATCTCGACCGCAAAAAAGGGCAGATCGAATCCATTACTCTCAGAGACTCTCTCGGCAATAAGACCGAATATACTGCCGACCAGATCAAAGTCATGTATTTACCTCCAAGCGGATTCGACAAAGTGATGAAAACCATTGACTTTGCTTATGATGCCACCCAATGGGGAGATGACATTGAGCAGGATGTCATCAATAAAGGTTATGCCTATTTTGAAAAAACAGAGGTTCAGATCAAAAAGAAATCCTTTGTCCTCCTGATGCAACTGGTCAACCCAACCTTCCCTGGCGAGATTCGTGTTTATACCGATCCTTTTGCTAATGAAACAGCCTCATTGGGGATTGCAGGCGTTACGCTCGCCGGTGGTGAGGAAAAATCCTATTTTGTCAAAAAAGGAGAGGCTCCCGCTTATAAAATGTTAAAAAAAGACTACAAAGACAGTTTCAAGACGCTTTACAAGGGATGTCAGAAAGCCCTCAAATTTGGAGATAAAAGGGTGGATTGGAGCGACTTTGCCTCCCACGTAGCAGCTTATAATCAGTGTAAATAAGGATCCTTTGCCCTAAATTATTGAAAAAATTCAAAATTTATTTTCGGAGTTAGGAGTTCGATATTTTAGTGGTTTTTTTGAATATCGAACTCCTAAGTTTTTCCAACCAGCAACAAGTCAACGAGTAACAAGTAACAAGTAACAAGTAACCAGCAACCAGCCTCCCGCCTACCCCCTCCTTTTCGAAGCACCCGCCACCATCAGCACCTGGATCAACTCCTTCAGCACTTCATTCAAATTATTGATCGCCAGGGGAATGTCCCAGTTTTCCCGGTTTCTTGGTTCTACGTAGTTGGAGACACTTCTCAGCTGCAAAAAAGATACGTTTTCGCACAAACACACATAAAAGAAAGCCGCTCCTTCCATACTTTCCAGGTCAGCCGGGAACAGGTTTGTGATGCTTTTGATAGATGCCTCACTGCCGTGCACTTTATTGACGCTAATGGCCGTGGCCGTCGGCAAAAAATCAAATGCTGCTGCGCCTTCATTTTTGAGGCAGCCCTCGATAAAAGGCGGCTGATTGGGTTCGATTAACCCCATTTCGTGCACACTTACAAAACGACCATCTGCTTCCTCCACCCCAATGTCGGCAAATTGCTCCTGCACCACTTGCACCACTTCCCCGATTTTGAACGCCCGGTTAAAAGCACCCGCGATACCGGCATTGATGACCAGGTCGTATGATGTGGCTGCCAGTGCCCTGCCCACCGCATAAGCCGTCAGCGGGAGGCCCACGCCGGTGATCAGCAGGCTCACTTCCATCTCATCATGGGTATAGCGATAATTGCCCGTCTGGCGGAAATTGCCTTTGAGAAATTCTTCCAGGGGAGTGATCTCGAAACTGGTGGCGGAGACTATGAGGATTTTTTGCATAGTAGATTTTGATGCTTACAAAAGCAAAGATATGGGAAATAAAAAATTCAACCCCAATTATTCCCGATGGAACACGGATGGAACAGTAAAACGGGTTTTCACGGATTTTTGATTTGTTTAAAGCTATGGATATTGATCTTCTGATTTTAATCCGGGATGATTATTTCTTCCATTTCGGTGCCGTCGGGGTTCATCATGAATAAAAGTTGACTTGCTGTTCCCAAGAAATTTTCGGGGTCGGTTATGGTTCTGTCAAATCTTATAAATATAACCTCCCTATTCAAGTATTTCAATTTTTTCTTCATCTGTTCCATCCAGGTTCATCATATAAAGCTCTGAATATAAATCTCCTTTTTCACCATCAGTTATTATTCTTTCTACTCTTTGAAATATAACTTTATTAAGTTGTGGAGAATAAGTTGGCAATTGGTAAAATTTAGCATTGCAGGTTTTAAGTATCCTATGTGTAATGCTGTCTGAAATATTTGTAAAATATACTCCTGTTACATGGCTCCATATTATTTCATGTTCATTTATCCATTCTGCACCACCCGCTGATTGTGAAATATGCTCTAAACTGTATATAAGGTCGTAGTCATAAAAATTGCTGTAGGGGTTACCAATAAACAATCCTTGGAAATTTCCATTGGCAACCAGGGAATCATGTTGCCATGAACCGTTGCCACCAACTCCAACTAATGTTGTATCAATAACATCACCGTTTTGATCAGCGATTATAAATTTAGTTGGACTCGTATATCCTAGTTCATAAATAAATTTATCTCCCTCTTTGTTCCATTCAGGGAAAAAACAAAGTCCCGATGTAGTTAATTGAGTCAGACTATCTCCATTTTCTTTGATCTTCCAAATGTTATAGCCGTCATTCCCAAGTTCATTCCATAATTGAAAAATTATCCAACCTTTCTTGCTCCATCTGGGTCGTATGCCAATGTTCCCTTCGTGAATAGTGTAATATTCCTTGGAAATTAAATTATATTTTACGAGCTTTTCAGTTGTACCTGATTCTTCATTTGCATAAAAAAAGATAATTTCTTCAGAATTATTGGGGTTAAAGTATGGTACACCATATGATGGGTATACTGTTTGAAAAAGAGACGTTTCTTGTAAATCAACTAAATGTTCTATTTCTTTGCAAGTTTCATCCTTATGGCAACCAAGAAAATATAAACAAACTACCAGCAAAAGGAAAAAAATATTTTTCATAATTTTTAAGTTGAAAAACCATAATGGAGAATTTGCCCCCCACTATGGGTAAAGTTAATGTGGAAAATTAATCCTTGACAAGCTTTTTGGAAATAGTGCCTTTGTCTGTTAGAACTGAAAAAAAACATTAACAATATAATTTCAAATAGTGGGGGGGGGTAAGGGGGGGGTAAGGGGGGGGTAATGCCCTGAAATTCATGGTGCGGGGCTTTTTTGGGTGTGATTATGCCTACAAATATAAAGGAAAAAGCCGAAATGTAAAAATATTGTTATGAATTAAACATTTCAATTAATCGTTTTCTTAGATCCATTTTTTTTCAATCTTCCTTCTACATTCCGAAAATCATTTCCAATGCTTTCTCGACATGTTCCTGCTCTACATACGTTTGCCCGATCACAAAACGAAGCACATATTTATCGTCAATTTTGGTGTGGGAAAGAAAAAGTTGTCCTGTTTTATTCAGTTTATCTTTCAATTGTTCATTCAGGTCATTCAATTGTGCAGGATCTGCGCCTGCCGGATGATACCTGAAGCAGGAAAAATTCAGGAAAGGTTGGAGAACCAGTTCAAAATCGGGATGTTTATCGATCTGGCCTGCAAAAAATTCATTGAGGGCGATGTGTTCCCGAAGGCGTTTGCGGATGCCGTCGAGCCCAAAACCACGAATCACGAACCAAAGTTTCAAGGCCCGGAAACGGCGCCCCAGCGGAATGCCCCAGTCTCGGTAATCGTTGACCAGTCCTCTTGTATTGGTTTTTAAATATTCCGGAAGGATTTCAAAGGTGCGGATCAATACATTGACATCTTTCACAAAATAAACCGAGCAATCAAAATGGGTAAACATCCATTTGTGCGGATTAAACACAAAACTATCCGCACCTTCCACGCCTTCTGCCATCCAGCGGTATTCCGGCAACAGCAAGGCTGTACCGGCGAAGGCGGCGTCCACATGAAGCCATATTTTATACTTTTTACAAATTTGCGCAATAGGTTTCACCGGATCAACAGCCACAGTGCCTGTCGTCCCTATAGCGGCTACCACGCAGCATGGAACCAATCCGTTGGCAAGGTCTTCCACAATTTGTTTTTCCAACAGTTCCGGAATCAGTCTCATTTGATCATCCACCGGGATCTTGATGAGGTTCTTTTTCCCAATCCCGGAAATACCAACGGCTTTATCGATGGAAGAATGGGTCTGGGTAGAGCAATACACCCGCAGATTATTGGGAACGCCTTCCTCATTGGATTTAAACCCGGTCGCCACTTCCCGGGCCGTAATAATGGCTGTCAGGGTAGCCGTTGAAGCGGTATCCTGGATGGTGCCTTCAAACCCGGGTGGGAAATCCATGGCTTTCATCAGCCATTCCATCATGCGTTCTTCGAGTTCGGCAGCGGCAGGTGAGGTTTCCCAGATCATACACTGGGCAGCGATAGAGGCCGTGATCATTTCTCCAAAAAGCGATTCTAAAGAGGCATTGGCCGGGAAATAAGCATGAAAATTAGGATGCTGCCAATGGGTGATCCCGGGGAGGATGATCTCGTCCAGGTCTTTCAGAATCTGATCCATACCCTGGGATTGATCTGGCGCTACGGGAGGGATCTGGTGGTAGATTTCTCCTGGGTTTACCTGCGACTTTACCGGTAAGGACTCCAGTTTATTAAAATAATCATCGATCCACTCAATGATCCGGGTGGAGTCCTTTATGAAATTTTCTTTTTTGAGCATGATTCATTTTTTAAGCACCATCTGCCTTTTTTATCAAAACCCCGGGCCTTAATCCGACTTTCTTCCAACGAATACAATTCCAATAGAAGGGGAAATTCCGAGCACTTCGTGATAGCGGGAGGCAACGTCCAGGATGAATCCGTTTTTCAATTGGTACCCGGCACCGAAGGTGATCTCAACGGGTTGGGTAGCCACTCCGGCCCTCAAATGAAAATCCTCGATCAGTTCGTATTCCACCCCCCAATGGGTGCTGACCGCAAAATCAATATCCTTGCTCACTTCGCCGAAAATATTCACTTTTTCGGACGGACTGTATTTCAATCCTATTTTTAATAAAGAAGGTAACCTTTCCCCTTCAATCAACTTCACGTTCAATGGGTTAAATACATGGATCCCCATGTTCAGCTGTGGCGTAAAACGAGCCATCAGCCCCAGTTCAAAAGTAGCCGCTCCTTTGCTGCCATATTCCGAGATATTGGTATTCAGATAATCCAGTGCCGCCCCGATGGAAAAATTTTCCATCAGTTTCCGGGCATAAGCCAGGCTGACCCGCTGTTCGTTATAGGCTTCGGTGCCATAATAATTTAAAGTCATGCCCAGGCTCCCGGACTTCAATGGCAACACTCCTCCCGCAGCAACTGTCCGAATGGCATTGAGTAGAAAGCGCTGCTCCGCCAAAAGGGTAATTCCCCATTCCTCGACAGAGGCCATGCCGGCCTGGTTGGAAAACACACTATGTACATCTTCAAAAGCGGCTCCAACCCCGCCCAACGCCGCTCCACGCGCCCCTGCCACGGGCGGAACACCGTTTTGTGCGCTAAGTCCCAAAATCCACAGAAAACCAATAAGGATAAGCGTTATTTTTTTCATGATCCAAATATAGAGAAGATGTTTGGAAGCCAATTAAAAACCAGGAATGGATTATTAAAAAAGCTACAAAATCCAGGAATTCAAATTTACCTGCATTATTAGCATATTGATCAAAAGAAATGAGTCAGCTGGATGGTTTTTTTACCTATTTTAGAAAAAAAATCGCTGTTCTGTTTATTTTTTCTGCGAAAATCGGCGTGATCTGCGTGATTCAGTCCAGGCTTAATACAGAAAATTTCCATAAAAGGCAAGATGAATAACCACATTAGCTGCCGCTAAAGCATACAAAAAAGTGTGGGAAGTGTAATTTTTTTTCATAATTCAGGAGCCTGTTGATATGCAAAAGGCTCCTGAATCAGAGATTAAACAAAAGTCTCACCATGTTGGGAGGCATCCAGCCCTCTCTCTTCCTGGCTTTCCGTAACACGCATAGGCAACAGGATGTCAACAATATAATACAGCAGCCAACTGCCTCCAAAGGTAAACACTGCCACGATGACCAGGGCAATTATATGGTAAAAAAATGTGCTGGTATGCCCGTAAATCAATCCCACTTCCTTGGCAAATACGGCGGTGAGGATCATCCCCACCATACCTCCTACCCCATGGCTTGGAAATACATCAAGGGTGTCGTCGAGGTCGGATTTGTTTTTCAGACGAATGGCGTAGTTGCTGGTAATCGCCGCCACAAAACCAATAAAAATACTTTGCCCCAGGGTCACAAATCCGGCAGCAGGAGTAATGGCGACAAGGCCTACGATAGCCCCAACACAGGCACCGAGTGCGGACATTTTCCTGTTGTGGAAACGCTCCAAGAAAATCCAGGTGATCATAGCAGATGCCGAGGCCAGGTTGGTATTGGCAAAGGCGATGACGGCATCTTCATTGGCGCCCAGGGCAGACCCCGAGTTGAATCCGAACCAGCCAAACCACAACAATCCCGTTCCTAAAATGATAAAAGGAACGTTAGCCGGTTCGTGGGATTCTTGTTTGCGTTTGCCCAGAAAGAAAGCCCCGGCCAATGCGGCAAAACCGGCAGACATATGGACCACGGTTCCTCCGGCAAAATCGAGCACGCCCCAGTTTCTCAGCAATCCGTCGGGATGCCAGGTCATGTGTGCCAGAGGAGCATAAATGAAAAGGGTAAACAGCACCACAAAAAGGATATAACTTCTGAACCTGACCCTTTCCGCAAAACTTCCGGTGATCAATGCCGGGGTGATGATGGCAAATTTCATTTGAAATAAGGCATAGAGCAAAAAAGGAATCGTGGAAGAAAAATCCGGATTGGGGCTTAACGTGACATTCCTGAAATTAAAGTAAGTAAAAGGATTGCCAAAAATACCCCCAATGCTGTCTCCAAAAGCGATACTAAACCCGACAATAACCCAGATCAGGCTCACCACTCCCAGGGCCACAAAACTTTGCATCAGCGTGGAAATAACATTCTTCCGACTGACCATGCCCCCGTAAAAAAAGGCCAGTCCAGGAGTCATCAACAGTACAAACGCACTGGAAATCAGCATCCATGCGGTATCCCCGGAATCTATTTCCCCGCCACCGGTTACGAATTTGTATTCCGAACCAAAAAGCAAAGCGACCAGCACTAGCACGGTCAATACGATAAAATTCATTCTTTTTCCCATGTCCTTATTGGTATTATGTTAAAAATTATGTCATGTATTTCCCTTGCGCTCAAGGAAAACGTTGGTATAAGCGGTTTAAACTTTTGGTACTATTCGGAAAGACACTGAAGGACGTCCGGCATCCTTCGGGTATAATTTGGTAAAATCTATCAGGTTGGGAAAAGACAAAAACTAAGTTACGAAACCAAATTTAGGACAATTTCGAAAACAGACAATATCCTTTTTTGAAAAATTAAATGGTTTTTACAACGGCTAGCCCCCGATTTATGGGGTCAGGGATTTTCTCATCAAGGGTAAGAAGCGCCCTTTTGGATAACTTTCCACGGCATTAAAAGTCACAAATCCCTGGCTGGTATAAAACCCTTCGGCGTTGGGATCAGCCACCACCACTATATCTATGGGGCGTCTTACCACTTTCTCAAGGGAGGCCTCGAGTAAAAATTTACCTAACCCTTTACCGATAAACGCAGGTTGTACCCAAAGATGCTCAATTTCGTATTGCTCGGGAGATTCCGAAATGGCACAAAACCCTCTGATTTCTCCTTCGAGCACCAGCTTTAATACATGATTTTCCTTTAAAAAGGCCCTTGTAACGGTGAGGTCGGGCCTCCAGTGTTCTATCCAATCATCAGGATATCCCCAATGTTTTTTGGATTCCACACTGATGAGATTCAACCGGGGAATATCCTTTATGGTTGCCTGTTGGATTTGCATCGGGTTGGAAATTTTATGCTTAAAAAAATATATGGGTTGCAAAATTATTTCTGCAACCCATATTCGTGAGGCGGGATTTTTTCCCTTTTTTCAAAACTGCAATGAAAAATTATTCCACCCAATCCGCCACAAAAACATTGGTTGCCCGGGTTCCGCCGTTATTACGATTGGAAGAAAAAGCTACTTTTTTGCCATCCGGTGAAAATACCAGGAAGGAATCAAAGGCGGTATCAAAAGTCACCTGCTCAAGACCCGTTCCGTCGAGGTTGATCATAAAAATATTGAACGGAAATCCTCTCTCGCTTTTGTGATTGGAGCAAAACAGGATCTTTTGTCCGGAAGGATGCATGTAAGGAGCCCAGTTGGCATTGCCCAGTTCTGTGATTTGAGTCAGTTCAGAGCCGTCAACATTACACATAAACAGTTCCATTTCCGTAGGTTGGACCAGCCCTTCCGCCAACAGATCTTTGTAAACCTTAATATCTTCCGGAGTTTTAGGACGTGAGGCCCTGAAGATCAGTTTTTGTCCATCCGGGGTAAAAAATGCTCCACCATCATATCCCAGTCCGCTGGTTACCTGTTTAACATTTGATCCGTCGAGATTCATAGTAAACAATTCAGGATCGCCGGTGCGCATGGAGGTGAAAACGATTTTATCTCCTTGTTGAGAAAGGGTTGCTTCGGCATCATACCCGGGAGTATCGGTCAATTTTGCGACCAAATTACCATTGAGGTCCGAAACGTAAATATCAAAATCTGAATAAATCGGCCATACGTATTTTCCGTCCGCCCGGTGTTCGGGTTCCGGCGGGCAATTGTCACCGCCCTCGTGGGTGGAAGCAAAAAGGATGTTTTCGTCTCCCGGCATAAAATAAGCACAGGTCGTTCTGCCTTTTCCGGTACTGATTAAAGTAGGTTTATCCCCTTCGTATCCGGTGATGGGCATGTAATAGATCTGATCACACTGAGTACCCCAGGCTTCGTTTTTGGCCTGGAAAGATAGTTTTGTCCCGTCGAAGCTGAAATAAGCCTCTGCATTATCCCCTCCAAAAGTGAGTTGACGAACATTTTTGAAGTGTACTTCTCCTTCGAGTCGAAGGCTGTCCACTGCCTCGGTAACTTCTTCCGTTGCAGGATTTTTTGCCGTTTGCTGACAAGCCTGGATAGCTAATAATCCCAGGATCAACAGTAATAAGTGATTCTTCATATTTGCGTTATTTATCATTTTTTGCAAAAATAGAATTCCTATCTCCTTTTTCTGCAAACACAGGTCACAGAATTGTCATAAATGGTGAAAGGATGGAAAATAGAGCGTTTTTAAGGGCGAAAGGACACCGGGAAATAAGAGCACTGCTTTTAGTTTCCACTTTATATGTCCGGCTTCATCATTGTCTGGAGGGAGAGGTTTGGGCTGCTAGGGGAGCAGCCTCCAATTTTTTTGCCCAACAAAGGATTTTTTTTAGGTGCATCCGCAACCTTATTTTAATAGGGGGAATGCATTTTGCTGAACGCAGCATCTTTACTTATCTTGGCATCTTTTTATGACCATATTGCGGTATCCTGTGCCTTCCCCAAAATTGTTGGTTTTTAATCAAAAACAATAAGCCTGTGATACACCTCAACACCACCATGTTTTTTCCTTGAATTACAGGGGAATGCTTATCGGGGGTAATAAATAAAACGCTATTAGCCTACTGCATAAAAAACTAACTTTATTTTAAACCATGTAATCAGTATGCTCCACAAATCTTTCCAAAAAATACCAGCCATGATTCATTTTAAACTGATCTTTCTATTAGGTATATTATCCGTTTTTTTCGGATGTAAAACCGCTCATATGCCAGTATCAGCCAGGCCTAACATCATCTATGTGCTGGCGGACGACCTGGGCTACGGAGATATTGCTTCATTCAATAAAAACAGTAAAATCAAAACCCCTAATATTGACCGGTTGGCGGCAGAAGGGATGCGATTTATGGATGCGCATACTTCATCGTCCGTTTGTACGCCTACGCGTTATGGGATACTTACGGGGAGGTACAACTGGAGGAGTACACTCAAAAACGGAGTGTTGACGGGTAAATCAAAAGCTTTAATTCCCCGTACAAGAAGTACAGTGGCTTCGATCTTAAAAAAACAAGGATATCAGACCGCATTCATTGGCAAATGGCACCTGGGTTGGGACTGGGCATTAAAAGATTCCACAGAGTTTGGCGGAGAAGGCTGGGATGCTACGGATTTTGACCAAATAGATTTTTCAAAACCCATTACAAATTCGCCCAATGAGCTGGGGTTTGATTATGCATACGGACACAGCGGGTCGCTGGATATGGCGCCCTATGTTTATGTGGAAAACGGGAAGGTAACGGCCCTGCCGGATACGATGACTGTAAATACAGGAAAATATTCCTGGTGGAGAGAAGGCCCTACCGCTAAAGATTTTATCCACGAAGAAGTTACGCCCCACTTTTTTGAAAAGGGCATAACTTATGTTCAGGAGCAAGCCAAAACAAAGCAGCCTTTCTTTTTGTACCTGGCGCTTCCTTCGCCGCATACGCCCATCCTGCCTGCTCCTGAATGGCATGGAAAAAGCGGCCTGAACCCTTACGGTGATTTTGTGATGATGATCGATGATTATTTCGGTTAGTTGTTGGACGCCGTTAAAGTTGCCGGCATTGAAGAAAATACTCTGATCATTTTTACCAGTGATAACGGTTGTTCTCCGGCTGCTAAAATAGATGAACTTGAAGCGGCAGGACATTATCCCGGGTATATTTACCGAGGACATAAAGCTGATATTTTTGAAGGCGGCCACCGCGTGCCTTTTTTGGCAAAATGGCCGGCTAAAATTAAGCAGGGAAGTATTTCGGATGAAACCATTTGTACCACAGATCTGATGGCCACCTGCGCCGAGATTACAGGGTATAACCTGTCGGATGGAGAAGGGGAGGACAGCTACAGTTTGTTGCCCTTGTTCGGGCAAATGGTATTGGAAAAACCATTCCGGGAAGCTACGGTGCACCATTCCATCAATGGCAGTTTTGCTATTCGGCAAGGCGACTGGAAACTCATTTTGTGTCCGGGTTCCGGAGGATGGAGTTTTCCGAGGCCGGAAGATAAGGCCGCGTTGGATTCCCTGCCCAAAATTCAACTGTATAACCTACGGGAAGATCCTGGTGAAAGGGTAAATTTACAAGGAAAGTATCCTGAAAAAGTACTGGAATTAAAATCATTGCTTTCCAAATATATCAGGGAGGGAAGGAGTACGCCCGGGCTGCCGCAAAAAAATGATGAGATTGAATTCGAATGGATTCAGATTGACTTTTTGGAGGAATGAAATAATTAACTTTATGCATTGAACCTATTGTGAAAAAAAAACACTCGTGGAAGGGATGACTTCAGGAAGTTGCATATCTGCACTTTTGGGGTTATTTTTAGGAATATTTCCGGAATCTGGTCATGAGCACCCCCCGCCAAGCTATTTTCCGGGATTTGATATCCATTTATTGGCCAGTGATATAAAAATTTTAAAATGAAAAAATTGTCTTTTTGGGCAAAAGCCAATCCTAAACAATCCAGGGTCATGATTGCTTTGGCACATGTGTTTACCGGAGTAAATGCCCTGGTTCTGGGGGGGCTGTTCTATTTTGGTGATTTTGATGTTTCAAGGTGGCCTCTTCTTATTTTTGCCAATATTTTTTTTCTTTCTTTCTTTTTATATCCTTTGAAGGAGCAGGCAAGCGGATTGTTCAGGAATTCCTATCTAAAACGCAAAACACTGGATTTTCTGCTGGTTTTTTCCGCTGGTATGACCCTAGCTTTTGGGGTAAATCATTTTCTTTCCGTAAGCGAGCCGTTATTACAATTGCCCGAGGGCAAGGCCAAACTCATCGTTCATAAAACTATTCCTGAAAAAGAACTCAAAAGTGATTTTAGTGTAAAGAAGGAACTCAGGCAAAAATCAAGGCAATTACGGCAAAATATAAAAGCTGAAATAAAAGAGCTGAAAAGAGAATTTAAAAAGCAGCATAATGAGGATGGCAGGGATAATCTGATAAAAGCATTATTGATTATACTGACCATTACCGTGGCCGTTACCTTAGGCTTTTTGGTCGCAGCCCTGTCCTGTAACCTTTCTTGCTCGGGTTATGAAGGCCTTGCGGTGGTTACATTGATTTTAGGTTGGGGTGGTATTGTTTGGCTCGGCATCATTGCCATCAAGAATATCCTGAGGAAGGTAGGGCAGGGGAGAAAGAACCCGTCAGCAGATCCTTTAGGTTAGAACAGGAATGTTCTTTTTAAAGGATTGAATATTGGTTAACAGGATCCGGATTTATTTCATTTTTATATGAAAGCAGGACGCGATTATGTTCAATCTCCGGAACCAAAATAATCCAAAAATGACCTTTGATATCTCAAAATTAAGGAGATGGAGTCTTCCTTTGATGACAATGGTAATGTTTACCACTTGTGAGCTTCCCGTTGATTGGGAACTCAAACCCGGTGAAAATGGAAAACTTGTCATCGAGGCCATCATCACCAATGAGCAAAAAGCCCAGGAAGTGAAACTGTCCCTGAGTTACAATGATTTTAATGAAAAACCGGTCCCGGTTTCCGAAGCGGTGGTGCGTTTTTACGATGGACAAAATGTGGTTGAATTTGTTGAAGATTCCATGGAACCAGGTACTTTTCGAAGTGTGGTTCCTATTGTTTTAACCTATTTTACGGATTATTCCCTGGAAGTTTTCTATAAAGGCGAGCAACATATGGCGACGAGTTATATGGTGCCGGTTTTGCCCTTTCAACCGCTTACTTTTCAACAGATCGGCGAAACGGACAGTCTGCGCATCAAAGAAGTGGCCAATATTTACGGACTGGTACAGCAGGCTATGTATGAGATAGACATCAACTGGAGCCATATAACGAATGCCGACAGCAGTAAGGCAAAAGTTTTTTATTATACTTTTACCACCGTTGACGCCGGGCAGATATTTAGTCCTCCGAAGGAGGATGTCATTTTTCCGCGTGGAAGTATTGTGGTGGAGAAAAAATATTCCCTTAATGAAGATTTTGCCGAATTTATGCGTGCCCTGGTTCTGGAAACTCAATGGCAGGGTGGTGTTTACGAGGATGATTCCGGAAGTCTGCCCACTAATTTCAGCAATGGGGCTTTGGGCTTTTTCGGTCTTTGTGCCGTAAAAGCGGATACCTTAATCGCCCAATAAAATTATCGGCAACCAGCACCAGCACCAGCAACCAGTAACAAGTAACCAGCAACCAGTAACCAGAATTATGTCAGATCAAATTACCCCCGGAGTTTATGTCGAAGAAACATCTTTCACCCCCAACTCCATCGTTCCTGTTCCAACTTATATCCCTGTATTCATAGGATACACGGAAAAAGCGATTTACCGCGGACGGGATTGCACCCGGGTACCTGTAAAGATAAAATCGTTTGATGAATTTAAAACCATTTTCGGTAAGGCACCGGAAGTCAGGTTTGCCTATACAGCCACAGGCATACAGCCACAGTCAGTTTTATACCGGATGTATGCTGGGGTAAAGTGGTTTTTTCAGCATAAAGAAACGGCATGTTACATATTGTCCCTGGGGAGTTATGATTATGAACTGGCGACTCTGACGGACATTAGGCCCTTTTCTGATGCGCTTAAAATTTTGGAAAAAGAACCGGAAATTACATTGGTTGTTGTGCCCGATGCTGCAAGCCTGATTACAGATATTCGGGGAAATGATCTCGGTAAGGTTTATGATAACTGCTACAGGCTGCAAAGTAAAATGATCGATCATTGTGGCAAAATGAAGGATCGTTTTGCCATTCTGGACGTTCCTGGCGGATTTCCGCCGGAGGATCAGCTGGATCCTGTTAAAGCATTCCGAAAAGGCATAATCCCTATTGATCCTGCACATCAATCTTTTGCTGCGGCTTATTATCCTTACCTGTTTACAAAAATTTTGGAAGAAGACGATTTTGCTGAAAATGGGCTTTTTTCTACTTACGATCGTTCGAAAAAACAGGCCGTGCTGGAATATTTGAATCTCATGCCGCCAGGTGCAGGTATGGCGGGGGTATATGCCAAAACGGATAGCGAAAAGGGAGTTTGGAAAGCGCCGGCAAACGTAAACGTACTCAATGTGGTGAAACCAGCAATCGCCATAAACGATACCGATCAGCACGATCTCAATATTTCGGGTGATGGAAAATCCATTTGTGCCATCAGGGAATTTTCTCATGCAGGCACACTGGTCTGGGGGGCTCGGACCCTGGCCGGCAATGATAATGAATGGAAATATGTGTCGGTCAGAAGGACGTGCATTTTTATCGAAGAATCCGTAAAACAAGGCCTGAAACCTTTTGTTTTTGAGCCCAATGATGCCAATACCTGGGCGTCGGTTAAATCCATGGTGGAAAATTTCCTTTATAGCCTTTGGCGGGAGGGAGCATTCCCGGGGGCAAAAGCTTCAGAGGCTTATTATGTCCGGGTGGGGCTGGGAACCACTATGACCGCGCAGGATGTTCTAAACGGGATCTTGCGGGTTCAGCTGGGCGTAGCTATGGTAAAGCCTGCCGAATTCATTATCCTGGCCCTGGAAGAAAAGATGGTATCCTGACCTTATCCGAAAGCTCCCGGATTTGGGGCTATATGTGAAACGGGGTTTTCATAATTTTCAAGGAAACTAAAAAAACATTTTTTTTTTTAGAATAGACATAGGGTGTTTTTCCGTTCCTGTGTATTAAAGGTGAATTGGATGAAATTATTCAACTTATACTTTTAAAACACAAATTGAAAATTATGAAAAATCTAAGTTATGTTTTAGCCTTTGTTTTTTCCGTTGCTTTGATGCAATCCTGCCAGAAAGAACCTTTGATCGATACAGGAGCTCCTGAATTGCCATCTAAGGAATCCTTCATCATGCCTTTCACCGGTTTCGAAGATACCGATACCACCAAATCTTTCAGCAACTGGTTTTATGCCGCTTCCAACGTAGTGGTCTGGAATGCCGTTCTAACCGTAAATCTCGCTGTTCCTGTGGCTTCTTTTTACGAATCATTTAATCACGATGCCCAGTTTCAGGGCAACAGCACCTGGATGTGGTCTTACAGTTTTAATGCCCAGGGAAGCCAATACACCGCTAAATTGTACGGACAAATATTGAACGATAATGAAGTGGGCTGGGAGATGTACATTTCCAGGACAGGAGCCTTCACCGATGTGCAGTGGTACAATGGGGTTACCGCTATCGACCGTTCTTACGCAACCTGGACCCTGAGACAAAATGGGTTCAATCCCACAGATTTTATAGGGATCGAATACCATGCGGATAACGGAAATGGCGCCAGGTCTATTCGATATACCAACATTATCCCCAATAACCAGGGCAATGGCGGTTACATCGAATACCAGGAAACTTTGGACAATACCGCTACATTTAACCGTTCCTACGATGTTTTCAAAATAGAATTGAACAACTTGCTCGAAATCGACTGGAATAATATCAATAATGAAGGCCGTGTAAAAGATCCACAAAAATACAATGACGAAGACTGGCACTGCTGGGATTCCGGTTTGCAGGATACTCAGTGCTAAGGATTATTCCCTGTACAAAATTTATTGCAGACACAAGAAACTTCAAAAAAACAAAAACTCATTCTAATGTTCAGGCCCGCGGGAGTGTTTCTGCGGGCTTTTTTTTATCTTTCACTTTACAATTTTCTCCAAGAATATTCAACCCTGTTCAGGGTTGACAGGATATGTTTTTCAAATCAATGGATTGCATCCATTGTTATTGAAATAGATTCCCTTCGGGAAAAAAGGCCACGAACTTAGAGTTTTTTGGTTATTACCCTAAATGAAAATGTCTCTACAGCAAAATCCCCGAAAGGGGATTCATTTTAATAACGCGGCATGGCAGGGGAATAAAGAAGTAGCCGCGCCCCCATTAGGGGGTGGCTGGATATGTTTTTCAAATCAATGGATTGCATCCATTGTTATTGAAATAGATTCCCTTCGGGAAAAAAGGCCACGAACTTAGAGTTTTTTGGTTATTACCCTAAATGAAAATGTCTCTACAGCAAAATCCCCGAAAGGGGATTCATTTTAATAACGCGGCATGGCAGGGGAATAAAGAAGTAGCCGCGCCCCCATTAGGGGGTGGCTGGATATGTTTTTCAAATCAATGGATTGCATCCATTGTTATTGAAATAGATTCCCTTCGGGAAAAAAGGCCACGAACTTAGAGTTTTTTGGTTATTACCCTAAATGAAAATGTCTCTACAGCAAAATCCCCGAAAGGGGATTCATTTTAATAACGCGGCATGGCAGGGGAATAAAGAAGTAGCCGCGCCCCCATTAGGGGGTGGCTGGATATGTTTTTCAAATCAATGGATTGCATCCATTGTTATTGAAATAGATTCCCTTCGGGAAAAAGGCACCCGAACTTAGAGTTTCTTTTAGTTAATACGCCTAAATAAAAATGTCTTTACTGCAAAATCCTCGAAAGGGGATTCATTTTAATAACGCGGCATGGCAGGGGAATAAAGAAGTAGCCGCGCCCCCTTTAGGGGTTGACAGGATATGTTTTTCAAATCAATGGATTGCATCCATTGTTATTAAAATAGATTCCCTTCGGGAAAAAGGCATCCGAACTTAGAGTTTTTTAGGTTATTAACCTTAAATAAAAATACCTTTGCACCAAAATCCCCGAAGGGGGATTCATTTAAATAACAGGGCATGAAATGCCTGGGACATCAAAGAAGTCGCTGCAACCTTAGGAGGATTAGTCCTAAATAATAATACCTCTACCACAAAATCCCCGAAGGGGGATCCATTTAAATAACAGGGCATGAAATGCCTGGGAAATCAAAAAAAAGCTGCAACCCCGATAGGGGTTGAATATCGTTGGAAGGTTCTTAAAAGAGCACCCCGCCCACCATCTGCAAAATCTGTACTTCCTTTTTTATCAACAAATAATGGTCGGGCAGCACTCCAAATTTGAATTCTCTGCGCTTTTTATTCCCAACATGGATAGAGGCACTTTCCTGACATGCTAAAAATACCTATCTTTGTTTGCGGACATTACCGGTAACACATTTTCGGTAACAACCAGTGAACAAATTATTTCATCCCTGTGAATCCTGCCCTGGCAGGCACAATATCCTGTACGAACATATGAACGGCAAGTCTACACCTTTGTCTCTCAACCACTGTAACTCCACCTCATTTTTCTTCTATTTTCAACGTTTTAAAGGATTCGTTCAGCGTCGAACGAAAAGGCTTTAACGCGCTTTCCATGTTACCCATGATACCCAATTCATAAGCATTTTAACCGATTAATTACCTCCCATGATTAAACAAACACCAACCCAAAAGGGTGGATCGAAACGTTTACGTAACGTGCTGGTCTTTTCTATATTATCATTCTCTTTTTTTTCATTTTCTGCTTTTGATCATCGAATGCCGGATGAAATGTCCGGAGCGATTGTCCCGGCGCAATTTGCCTTGCCGGGAGATTTTTATGCTCCCTTTGAATTTTTAAATGATATTCCCGAAACAGGGCTGGATATAGACAGCAATGGAATCGTAGATATTATTACCCCTTGTTCCTGCCGCCCGGGCCTGCCGGTTCAGAATGGGACAAACGCCAACAACGGGGTGTTTGATGATCAGCTCATCGTAGCGACCGGGGTGTCAGGGCAGGTGTGGAAAATAGCCTTGAGTGTCAACGTTCTGAATCCTAATTCATTGCAGCCATTTGCTCAAAATACCGTCATCCCGGAAGTCGGCCATACCGGGATTTATGTGTTACCATTTGCCCATTCAGAGAGTGATGAGTATCAGGTTTTTGTGAAAGAAAATGCGGCCCCAAATCAATTGGTGGGGCCGGTGATCAATCAATGTTTTTACCCGGATCCTGAAATTATAAACCTTGGGGATTTTTACTGTGACGACGAGCCAAACGTCATCTTGCTGGGGTTGACTACTTCACCATTTGACGGGAACGACAATATTATATTCAGCGCAAATGAATTCTGGACCATTACCCGACAGGAAAATGGTCAGACCTATTACACTTCTATTTTTTCTCCTTCCAGTCTCGGGGAGGGAACCTATACGGTCCGTTATACTTTTGATTTGGGGGAAGCTGGTTTTTATGCTGCCAATAAAACGGGCTGCAGCAGAACGGTTCAAAAGGAGGTAATCGTTCGGGAAGCTTATCCGATGGTTTGTTTTAACCAGGTAAATGTGGCGCTAAATCCCAATAGTTGCCAGGTAAATGTGTCGCCTTCTTTTTTGCTGGCCCTCACTCCTGAAACAGATGACGCTTTTGCCATAAATGTAGTCAGTCAGTCCGGGGTAGACCTCGGCAGCGTCATTCCTGCCGAATATGTCGGGCAGACCCTGACCGCAAATATCACTGATGAATGCAGCGGCATTTTTTGTTCAACCCTGATCTCGCTCATCGATGTGTCTCCTCCCACATTGACGATACCTCCTGATACCACCATTTCCTGTACCGGTTCCTGGGCGCCAGAACTTATGGGATTTGCCGAAGGATTTGACTGTACCGATGTATCGGTACAGTACACGGATGAATTTATTGAGGACGAATGCGGTGATCCTATTGCTTATGTGGAGCGCACCTGGCGGGCCACGGACCTGTCGGGCAATCAGACCTCTGCTACCCAAACCATCTCCATTGCCCGGGGGACCCAACAACAAATGCTTTTTCCAGCAGATGTACAGATTGAATGTGGGGACTGGCTCGCTAACCCGATGCTCACCCATCCAGAGTTCTCCGGCCAGCCTACCTTGGTGGATGTACCTCTTTGCGGCCTCATTTTCACGCATAGCGACCAGTTAATTGGATTGTGTGGCAATACGGATAATAGTTTTATGATCCTTCGGAGCTGGATCGTTTTGGATGCCTGTGGCAATTTTCTGTTCAATACGGATGGGGCAGGAAATGATAACTTACAACTCATTCGGGTGGAGGACAATACAGCTCCTGAAATTGAATCTCCCTCCCTGACCTTGAGTGCCAATGTACCTCCCCAGGAAAATGGACAGACCTATTGTACCACGCTGGGGTTTATTCCTCCTCCTGTGGTGACGGACGAATGCAATGATTACACCGTCCGTATTCACACGCCATTGGGGGAAGCCAATTACCTGAATGGAACGGACGGAGCCCTGGGAGGAACCATCCCCGGACCCGGGTTGCCCCTGGGTGTTTTTAGTATAACTTATGAAGTGACCGACGATTGTGGTAACACCAGTGTACTGGATGTACCGGTGGAGGTTTTGGACGTTCTTCCGCCTATTATGATCTGTGACGATAACATTACCGTTACCCTACAACCCAGTGGATTCGGGCAGGTACAGGCCGGACAGATTAATGAAGGAATTCGCGACGATTGCTGCCTTGATCAGGTGTTGATCAAACTGGAAGGTGAGCCGGACAGCCTATTCCGTTCCAGTATCGAATTTTTTTGTACCAATACAACGGTAGAGGTATTGATGCGTGCCTGGGATTGTGCCGGGAATTTCAATAATTGTAATGTGACCGTGGTGGTCAAGGATCTGATCCCTCCACAGGTACTTCAAAATGTCGCCAATGTTCAACTGACTTGCCAGGATGATTACAGCAGTTATCTTGCCGAAGATTATAATGCTCCGGTTTTTACCGATAATTGTGATTTTACCGTTGATTATGTGGTGGTGGAAAATATTAATGATTGCGGTATCGGTACGGTGACCAGAACATGGACTGCCACCGATATTCCGGATAATACGCCTGCCGTGGTGACCCAAACCATTTTCCTCACGGCCGTTCATGATTACAGGATAACCCTTCCGGGAGACGAAAGCCCGGATTGCCTGGAAACGGATTTTCCGGAGGCGGTTTATGTTCAGGACGGGTGTGATATGATCACCGTTAATATGGTGCAGGATACCCTTGACGATGATGGCACCGGGGCTTGCCTGCTCATCCGTCGTGCTTATAATATCATCAACTGGTGCGAATATGACGGGCAATCCGAGCCGTTTGAGCTGCCGAGGCTTACCGGAAATGAATTTAACCCTTTGCCTGCGAGTAGTTATGAGCTGTTTTCTGACGGGGTGTCGCTTTTTCGCGAAACTTTTGTCGACCCTGTTTACCTGGGCCCATCAGGAGGACATTACAGTTACTTTCAACTCATTCATATTTTTGATGAGCAGGGACCGCAGTTTACGAGTATTACGACCAATTCCACATTTTGCATGCTGGAAATGCCCTTTCAGAGTGAGCAATGCCTGGCTTATGTGGAGTACAATTTCAGCATTAGCGATCATTGCAGTCCAATGATTGGGCTGAATTATGCACACAGTCTGAATGGAGGGAATTTCAATGATGATCTATATGGGACACTTACGGAAATGGGAGAAGGAAATTACCAGATCCGGGGGCTTTACCCGGCAGGAGACAATTCCTTTGTTTTTTCACTTACTGATGATTGCGGAAACGTTTCTTTTGGCCAGTATGATTTTGAAGTGGTTGATTGTACGGCACCGGTGCTTACCTGTGTTGAAAGTTTAACCATCCAGGTGGAAGGCGACCAGACTTTTGTGCTTAATGTCAATGATGTATTGGAAGGCGTAACTGATAATTGCGGAACACCTCAACTTTCTTTTTCACCGGATATGCTGACGGATGCACTGTTTTTTGATTGTGAATCACTTGGAGACACCTTAATCACCGTTTGGGCGCTCGATGATGCAGGAAATCAAAGCAGTTGTATCGTGATGGCTCATATAGATAACGAATCTTTATCCTGTTATGATTTTTACAATATCGACGGATTTGTGAGAACAGAAGATGGGGAGCCTATCAGCGGGGTAACGGTAAGGTTGTTAGGGGCCATGACAGCAGAAGTGGTAACGGATTCTACGGGATATTACAGTTTTGAGGATATTCTTGGAGGATTTAATTATACGGTAGAACCCATGAAAGACGGCGATGATGTCAACGGGGTTACGACCTTCGATCTGATACTCATCCAGAAACATATTTTGGATGTGCAGCCTTTTGATTCACCTTACAAGATCATAGCGGCTGATGTAAACCATTCCAATATCGTTTCCACTTTTGATCTATTGAAATTGAGAAAGCTCATCCTTGGAGTGGATCCTGAGTTGGAATCCAATACTTCCTGGAGATTTGTGCAGTTTGATTACAACTTTCAGAATCCTGAGGTTCCTTTGGAAGAAAATTTCCCGGAGACGAGATTTATCGATCATCTGAATGGAGACATGCAAATTGAGTTTATCGGTATTAAAATAGGGGATGTGAATGCCTCTGCAAATTTGTAAAACGTATAATGACGTATAATCTTTGTCGTGGTTTGTACATGAATCGCCGGATTGAGTCGAAAATTAATGGTTAATTAATAAAAATTATATATATTTGTCACTTAATCGGTTTTTGGGATAGTCTCTCCCCGAATTCGTTCGGGGGGAGGTTTTTATTTTAAGTCTTTCCTTTTGCAGAAACCATTTGAGTTTCCAAATTAACTTCTTTGTTTCCTTTTTGCCATTCCAACTTTCCATTGCTTATATTCGCACTAATTGAGAAGTTCAGCTTATGTTGTATTACATTTTAAGGCCGATCATTAGGTTTGCGCTAAAGATATTTTTCAGGAAGATATATCTGTCCAACCTGCAAAATATTCCTGCCGGTAAGCCGGTGATCCTTGCCGCCAACCATCCTACTGCCTTCCTGGAGCCTTGTATTTTGGCCTGTTTTCAAAGCCGCGGGCTGTATTATCTTGTACGGGGAGATATCTTTGTGCGGAAATTTTATATTCGTTTGCTCCGTTCCCTGCATATGTTGCCGGTGTACCGCAAAAAGGATAGGGGGTATAAATTTATCAAACAAAACTATTCAACCTTCAGTACCTGTCACCAAACCCTGGCCCAAAAAAGAATGGTCATGATCCTTGCAGAAGGGAGTTGTGAACATGAAAAACGGTTGCGGCCTCTTATGAAAGGCACTGCGCGTATCGCTTTTGGAACCCTTGAGGAATATCCTGATATTGAAGATGTTTATATCGTCCCGGTGGGCGTAAACTACACTTATGCCGAACGGTTTCGCTCGGAAGTATATATCGATTTTGGTGAGCCTATACCAGTCCGAAGTTTTGAAAAAATCTACCAGGAAAATCCTAACCAGGGCATAAACGATCTTACCGATAGCATAAGGGAAAACCTGCTCCCCCGGGTCATCCATATTGAGCAGGCAGAAGATAATGAATTGGTCGAAAATCTCTTTCGCTTTGACCGATCACGTCAAAAAAATAATATCCTGCCCATTGTTTCGAACGATAAAAAGACATTACAACGAGAAAAACGATTGGCAGATTGGGTCAATCAATTGTCTTCCGAAAAAAAGAAGATGCTCAAGGAAAAAACGGCCATTTATGTTGATTTACTCAAAAAGTCAGGTCTTGATCATTGTACTCGTTTTGAAAAATCCGGTAGTTCCATAATGTTGGGGCTGTTTTTTGTCATTGGGTTTCCTTTTTTTCTGGGAGGGTTTATTTTGGGTTATCCACCCATGTTCCTGGCTGCTTTTGTGACCCATAAAAGGGTGAAGGACATAACTTTTCGGTCGTCAATTTTAATGGCCGTCGGAGTGGCCGCCTGGATCATTTATTTATTGATACTTTTGATGGTCGGTTTGGGCTTTAAGTTGTATTTCCTGTTTCTGGTTCCCATAATAGGGTTGTTTGCCTTGTTTTATATGGATTTGTTCGACAGTTGGAAATGCACGTGGAAGTATAAGCGAATGCCTCTTAAAGAAAAAAGGGCATTGGAAGAGGCTGGGGAGACATTAGAGGCCATGATTAAACTGTAACCTTGAAAAATGGTTATTGAGTAGGTAAAGAAGGCACTGGATTACAGGAAGTGACTTTCTTTTTTCTGTAGGGTCAAAAAAAAGGAACATTAGCATTGTAAATGATCGAAACGCTTTCAAAACAGGTGGCCCGGGTAATGATGAATCAATACGGAAGTTTAGGCATTCCGTTTTTATTTGTCATTGACTTTGAGATGGATCGACCGATCGTCCTTAGGCTCGATGAGCTGGACGAGCGATTGATACGTTATTCCTTTAATGCAAAGGAAGAAAAAGTGGTTTCACCTGCTTTCCAGGTCCCTCAAACCGAAATATTCCCCGTTTCATTTGAGGAATATCAAAAAGCCTTCAATTTGGTTAGCCGGAACATACAGGAGGGAAATACCTACCTGACCAATCTGACTTTTCCTACCTTGATAAAAACTTCATGGACCTTACAGGACATTTATCAGCAGGCGTATGCCAAATATAAGCTCTGGCTTAAGGATCATTTTGTCATTTTTTCTCCCGAACCTTTTGTACATATTGAAAACGGGGTCATTGCTTCTTTTCCCATGAAAGGTACAATCGATGCTTCGATTCCCGGTGCCCTCGAAATCCTGGAAACGGATATTAAGGAAAGGGCGGAACACGCGACTATTGTTGATCTCATCCGGAATGATCTGAACAAGGTAGCCACAAGGGTAGGAGTGGAGCGCTACAGGTATTTTGAAAAGGTGAAAACCGGCCGGGGTGCTCTGATTCAAAGCAGCTCTCATATTCGCGGGCAACTTCCGGAGGGATACCTCAATATTTTGGGTGATATTTTGTTTGAATTATTACCTGCCGGCTCGGTTACCGGAGCCCCCAAAAAGAAGACGGTTGAGATTATTAAAATGGCTGAACCGTACCATCGAGGGTATTATACAGGCGTTTTTGGCGTCTTTGATGGCAAAAACCTGGAAAGTGCCGTTTCTATCCGGTTTATCGAACAAAATGAAGAAGCCTTATGGTATAAGAGCGGTGGGGGAATAACTACTTTTAGTAAGTCAGAAGCTGAATATAAAGAATTGCTTGACAAGGTCTATTTGCCCATAAATAATCATCTGAATCATGAACATGGAATTGCTGCTCCTGGAAACCATTCAGCTCAGGGATGGATTTTTGTATAATTTGCCTTTTCACGAAAGGCGTATGCAACAATCTTCTCTCAGGTTGTGGGGAGAGGTTTATTCCTGGCAACTCTCCGAAATCATCCATATTCCTGAAAGTCAAAAGAAAGGACTTTACAAAGTACGGATTACCTACGGGGTAGAACAATTTAAACAGGAAATCGAATCGTACACCCCGAAGTCGGTCAACACTTTAAAGCTCGTTCGGGCGGATGATATTATTTACGATTTAAAATACCAGGATCGTTCGGCGCTGAATAGGCTGAGCCGTTTAAAGGGAGATTGTGATGAAATTCTCATGGTAAAAAACGGTCTGATCACGGATACCAGTTATTCTAATGTAGCGTTTTTTGACGGAAAACAATGGTGGACCCCGGAAAATCCGTTGCTGGCCGGTACTCAAAGAACAAAACTGGTGGAAGAAGGATATTTAAAAGAGGCAGCGATACGGCCTGAAGACTTAAAAAGGTATCGGGAAATTAAATTAATTAATGCCATGATGGATCCTTTATTGAGTCGATCCATACCTGTCAAAAATATTCTTTAAAGGGGATTGCCGTTCACCCAAAATAAAAGCACATTTTGGCATTAAAAACGACCCTAAAATAAATAATTAAAATTTTATTGAAATAACTTTTGTCAGAGTGGTGGGGAAGATTACCTTTGTGAGGTTCAAAACGGGCAAAAAAAAAAAGCCGTACCTCCTCCGCACGGCTTTTTATATAATCCCATGAACATATCCAAACTAAATCATAATCTTGTGAACAATATTTCCTTATTTTAAATAAGAGAAACATTTGAATTAAATTCGCTTTTAACCTTTTTTAACAAATTGTAATTTACTTTTAACGACCATAATCCCATGGCGACCTAATTTGAAGGGCGGAATTTATTCCGCCTTTCTTTTTTTGCGAATTTATATTTTGATGTTGGGATTAAAAAGTGAGTAATTCGTTCCGAGTTACCTCGGAACGACTTACCACCAAACAAGTTATAATCCCATGAACATATTTCAAATTTAGTTGCTGAAACTTTTATCAGCTTATCAATTTTCTATCTCCTCTTTTTCTTATCCCCTTTTGATGATACAAATATGTAGGGATATTCACAGGACAACAAAGACAAAATAAGGGCATTGTGAATTATTTTTTATGATTTTTGTTTTCATTTATAAAGTATAAATATCTGTTTTACAATAGTTTGTGTTTATTTATTTTGTTGATAATGTGAAAAAATAATAGTTTTTTTACCCTGTTTTTAGTGAAAAAAAAGTTGAAAAAAAATAAAAAAAGAGGTTGCATCTTTAAAATTGGTAAATTTATGTGAAATAAAAGGAGATAAATTTTCGCGTTTACAGAGAAAATCGGTTAGGATGAGTGAAACAATAAGTTCCGGGAAGGGCACATTGAAGGAAAAATTACATGAAATAATCTTTGAAGCGGATACACCTGCCGGAAAAGCCTTTGATGTTTTGTTGCTGATCTTTATTACAGCAAGTGTCATAGTAGTGATGTTGGAAAGTGTTTTGTCCATTCAGGTGAAATACGGTTGGTGGCTGGATTTACTGGAATGGCTGTTTACCTTTGTATTTACCATTGAGTATGTACTCCGTTTATATTCCGTTTACCGGCCAATAAAATATGCAACGAGTTTTTTTGGCGTGGTGGATCTTTTATCCATTTTGCCTGCCTACCTGAGTCTTATTTTTATAGGATCGGAATATTTCCTGGTGATCAGGATTTTGAGATTATTGCGCGTATTCAGAATATTTAAATTGGCCCATTTTCTCAAAGAAGGTCGTTTATTGGTAAAAGCCCTCCAGGCAAGCCGCGCACGGATAACAGTCTTTTTGACCTTTGTAGTGGTGCTTACCATTATCATCGGTTCGATCATGTATCTGATTGAGGGGGGAGCGGAAAGTGGTTTTACCAGCATTCCCAATGCGATTTACTGGGCCGTTGTTACCTTGACAACCGTCGGGTACGGAGATATTACGCCGGTAACCGCCCTGGGGCAATTCTTTTCTGCCGTGGTCATGATTTTGGGTTATGCCATCATTGCCGTCCCTACCGGAATTGTAACCGCGGAAATCATCAAGGAAGGCAAAAACATGGCCAATACACAATCATGCCGTAATTGCGGTGCCGAAGGGCATGATGATGATGCGATTTTCTGTAAATATTGCGGAGCAAGGTTAAACAAATAATTCAAAACCTCCGCCTATCCCATTGCCAGTATCAGGATTTACGGGATTTGGGGATTTACAGGATTTAGAAATTTAATGATTTGATAATTGATTTCTGCTACATCGTAGTATTAAACCCAGTAGATCATCAAATAATTATCGCGTTCCAGGAACCCTTGAAGTAGCAAAAAGGCGTTTGATGCTGTATCGTCCACTTCCGTTCACCAATACCATCAAAAGCCCGCCAATGATGGCGATATTTTTCATAAACTGGATCGACTGAAACCTTACCATATCCGAAGGATCGTTCCAAAAGGAATGTACGATAAATGTGACCGGTACCCAATACAACAGTAATAGTAAAGCTCCAAGGGAAGAACGATAGCCCATAAGGATAAGGGTTCCTCCGGTAATCAAAACAAAAATGGCGCCTGAAAGCAAAAGATCCTGGCGCCAGGTAATGCCATAGCTCGTCATTATTTCCTGGGTGCTCTGGAAATATCGAATGGAATCATAAGCTTCGAATAAAAAAATAAAGGACAGAAAAACCCGCCCGATGAGATCGGCAATATCTTTCATAGTGGTATTGTAGTTGTATTATTTTAGGCTAAATATTTTTTTGGCATCCAAATAATTACCCAAAGGTCACAAATGGAATATCCCATACTCACGGCGCGGAAGATTTTTCCGCGACCTTTGCACTTAAATTTTCACCCTGATATTTTTAAAATCAATAAAATCGTAATTTTCCTTTAGCCATTAAATCAGTTTCACTTCGTCTCCAAGTTTGATCTCCCCCCCTTTGATCACTCGGGTCGTTATTCCGCCATGTCCACGCATGGCATTATACCCACCGGCGCCAAGGTTTTCCTCCATTCGGGAACAAGGGTGGCACTTACCGGTCATTTCAAGAATAACCTCACCTATCTGAAATTGCCGGTCTGAAAAAGCCAGCAGATTGATGCCTGAAACGACAATATTCCTTCGCAGTTCGCCCGGGTGAATCACTTGTTTGCCCATCACATGTGTTACCCCCTGAATATGCTCCGATTGAATCAGGGTCACCTGTCTTTTTTTGCTCTCTCCGTGGTAATGATCCCCGACCAATCCTTCATCCCTGGTCACTTCGACCCTTTCCTTTTCAATAAGCGGTTGACGTTTATCGGGGCGGATCCCAATCCAGTCTACCCGTCCTTTTTGAGGCATTGTATTAAAAAGTTCGTCCATTTCCTGAAATTTTGTTGTTCGATTAAACGTTGATTGAAACCTAAAGTCAAAGGTACACATTTGCTATAATAATTATTAAAAACTCAAATTAACTATGCAATCAATTTCCATCAAAACCTTGCTATTCATGACGTTTGTTTTTCTTTTCGGGCAATCTTTCGCATATTCCCTTCCTCCACAACTGAAAGAGGGCATTCAACCGCCACGTTGGGAGAAACTCGGAGAAAGAACAGTCAAATACAACCTCGACCGCGATGAAATAATGGTCACCGCCCAGGAAGGACGATTCAGTGCACTGAAATTACTGGTAAAAAAAGGCGGCATCAATATGCACAAAATGACCATCCATTTTGGGGACGGCACCGAGCAGGAGGTCAACCTGAAAAATAACATTCCTGCCGGCGGGGAAACGCGAGTCATTGACCTGAAAGGAGGCAATAAAAGGGTCATCCGAAAAGTCGTCTTTTGGTATGATACCAAAAATGTGGCCAACAGACGGGCTGTTGTGGAGTTGTGGGGAAGGCATTGAACCGGGCTCTGCCTTTTTCTAATAAACAGTATTTCTATCACGTAGCATCCGGATTGGGTAAACAAAAAAAGAGAAGCTGTCCTGAGCAGGGCAGCTTCTCTGGTTTTATCGCTATTGAATACGGGGTTTTTACGCTAATTAGGGTAGACCACACACTTTCCCACTCAAATCCTTGCACAATAAAAATAATAATGCTAACTTAATGCCTTGAATGGGTGCGGCTTATGCCCCATTTTGTTTTTGAAACACTTACCGATATTAATAATAGAACTATTTACATACCTTTTTTCAAATTGTAGGAAAGGCGGCCTTAGGGTCGCCTTTTGTTTTTCAAGGGGGGCAGGGAATTGGATTTCGTTTTTTTTCAGTAGATTTATGGGCCGTAATGAAAAATCGAATTTGGATGACCAAGCTAAAATATATAGGTGTTTTTACCCTGCCGATGACTGTCGTTATATCCTTTACCCAGATGGGAATTTGGTGTTTTTTACCTGTATTTCTTTTTTTTGGACTGGTGCCTTTACTGGAGTTGCTCCTCAAGCCGGATAAATATAACCTTGAAGGCAGAGCACTTGAAATGGCCAAAACCGATCCCTTCTACGATTGGCTGCTTTACCTGACCGTACCGGTTCAGGTAGGCTTCCTGGTCTGGTTTTTAATCGTCATCAGGGAGACGCCGATGGGAACGATCGAATATGCCGGAAGGATTCATGCTATGGGATTGATGTGTGGAGTGTTCGGGATCAATATTGGTCACGAACTGGGACACCGCTCCAGCCGTAGTGTGCAGGTGTTGGGAGAAATATCCCTGATGACTTCTCTGGAAATGCATTTTTTACCTTATCACAATAGTGGCCACCACCATAATGTGGCGACCCCCAAAGATCCTGCGACAGCCAGGAAAGGAGAATGGCTTTACCTGTTCTGGTTCCGTTCACAAATAGGCAGTTATATCCAGGCCTGGCAGCTGGAAACGAATCGATTGAAAAAAAAGGATCGCTATTGGTTGTCTTTGTCTAACAGAATGGTGGTTTATACGATGGCACAACTCACCTTGATTGGAATAGTTTTTATGTTCTTTGACTGGGCCGGGTTGTTCGCTTTTCTACAGGTGGCATTGATGGGCATTCTTTTACTGGAGACGGTCAATTATATAGAACATTACGGATTGTTGCGAAAGAAAAAAGAACATGGCCGTTATGAAAGGGTACTGCCTCGCCATTCCTGGAACTCGGACCACGTGATCGGTCGTACGTTCCTTTTTGAATTGTCAAGGCATTCTGACCATCATTATAAAGCAAGTAAACATTACCAAATCCTGGAAACGGTTCAGGATAGCCCACAGATGCCAACGGGATACCCGGGTATGATGCTGTTGTCGCTGCTGCCGCCGCTTTGGTTTTGGGTGATAAACAGGAGACTTTGACAAGGTGACATATTCGCTTGGCGGCCAAGAGCGAAAGCAAAAAAGTGCGCAAGGTGGCATCTTAGCGCAGAGGCCAAGAGCGAAAGCAAAAAGGTGTCATCTTGTGATGTGGTAAATACATAATTCATTTCAATATGCAACTCAAACAATCCTACGATTACATCATCATTGGCTCCGGTTTTGGAGGGTCGGTCTCTGCCTTGCGACTTGCGCAAAAGGGGTACTCTGTGTTGGTTATTGAAAAAGGTAAAAGATTTGAATCAGAAGATTTCCCTAAAACGAACTGGAACCTGCGCAAATGGTTTTGGTTGCCTGCCTTCAAATTGTTCGGCATCCAAAAGCTGACTTTTTTTAGACACATTTCCATTCTCAGCGGGGTAGGCGTAGGCGGCGGATCTTTGGTCTATGCCAATACTTTACCGAAGCCCAAGAAGGCATTTTACAATCACGGCTCCTGGGCAAAACTGGCGGATTGGGAAACGGAACTTGCTCCTTTTTACGAGTTAGCCTGGGAGATGTTGGGAGCGGCTAAAAATCCAAATCTCACCGAAAGTGACCTGGCGCTAAAGGAACTGGCGCAACAAATCGGGAAAGCCGACCATTTTGAAGCGACTAAAGTGGCCGTTTTTTTTGGTGAACCCGGAAAAGAGGTCGCTGATCCATTTTTCAAGGGAGAAGGCCCGGAGCGGAAAGGTTGTATCCATTGCGGGGCCTGCATGACCGGCTGCCGGCATAATGCCAAAAATACCCTGGATAAAAATTACCTCTACCTTGCACAAAAACTGGGAGTGGACATTCTTCCCGAGCATGTGGTGACGGATGTGCAGCCCATAGGAAACGATGGTTCCGACGGTTATGAGGTTATATTCAAAAAATCTACCGAATGGTTTTCTTTGAAAAAGAAGGTTAAAGCCAAAGGGATCGTTTTTGCCGGCGGAGTGCTGGGCACCTTGCCTTTGCTCTTAAAATTGAAGGAAACTTCTCTTCCCAACCTAAGCCCAAGGGTAGGGGATATGGTGCGTTCGAATAATGAATCATTGATCATGAACGTTTCCACGAATAAAGATCTGGTAATGTCGGAAGGGATAGCCATTGGTTCTATTTTGGAGGTGGATGAGGATAGCCACCTCGAGCCGGTCAGGTATGGGCAAGGATCCGGATTCTGGCGAACGGTGATGATGCCTATGGTGAATGAGCCTAACGGACTGAAGCGCCTTGCTAAATTAATGGCCACCCCTTTTATGGCCCCATGGCAGTGGCTGAAAATTTACTTTATAAAGGATTTTAGCGACCGGACAGCTGTTTTGTTGTTCATGCAGCACATTGACAGCACTCTTAAATTCAGACGGGGACTTTTTAGAATGAAAACAAAAATCGAGGCGGGCAAGGCACCTACCGCTTTCATCCCCAAGGCCGCTGAAATGGCCTACAAATACGCCGATCTTATTGATGCCAAACCAACGGTGATGTTTACCGAGGCCCTTACTGGGATTCCTTCCACCGCACATATCCTTGGAGGGGCAGCGATGGGAAAGGATGCCAGTGAGGGAGTGATCGATAAAAACAACCGGGTTTTCGGGTATGAAAATATGTTTATCTTCGATGGATCAGTTATTTCTGCCAACCCGGGGGTGAATCCTTCCCTGACCATTACGGCTATTGCCGAGCGGGGAATGAGTTTGATTGATTGATTTTTTGATAATATGATACTATAATTCTATAATGCTTTGATCATGTTAGGGAGGGGGCAAAACGCAGAATAAAAGGATTTTCCCTAAATATTTCAGCGATAATCTGCGAAATCATCATGACAAAAAAGTATCGGAATAGAAACATTCTAACTAAAAAAAAACTTTCGTTACAGTATGTTTAGGGCCGGGGCGGAGGTGTGGCAAAAGTGTAAAATTATCTTTACTGCGTTTCTTATAATTAGTGAGTATTCCAATTTTAGTTTGAACTTCAAAGATTTTCTCCTTTCAAACAAAATTTTTCATGCTGGATTCGTGTTTAAAAGGCTAAAAATTTGTATATTAGCCTAAGTTGAAAAGGAGTGATACAGACTGCTTTTTATCCCTTCTGCCGTTAAGAATTGGGGAATGAAACGCCTTAAACAGTCCCCTGGACGAGCAGTGTACCTCCTCTTTTAAAGGACAAAAAAGTTCTTTACCATATCCTTCAAATTTTTTCCGATGTAGCCCCCTGGTATTCGCTACTGGCCGGATTTCAGTTAGACTTCCAATTGATCCATTTTTTAAATTCCGGCTGTTGACTCCGAGAACGGGGTGTTTCATTGGATGATTGAAGCTTTAAATTTCGCTCTGATGAAAAAAAAACTTAGTTACGCTTACGGATCAAAGGAGGTGCCTCTCCTGGAAATTACCATTGGGAAAATGTTTGATCAAGTTGTCGAAAAATACGGTGAGCATGAAGCACTCGTCGTGACTCATCAAAATATTAGGTGGACTTATAATGACCTAAAAAAACAGGTGGACGCATGCGCCAAAGCGCTTTTAGCGCAAGAGGTGAAAAAGGGAGACCGTGTGGGAATTTGGGCTCAGAACCGCAGTGAATGGATGGTAGTTCAGTACGCTACGGCAAAAATTGGAGCCATTTTGGTGAATATCAATCCCAGTTATCGCCTCCATGAATTAAAATATGCGCTCAACCAATCGGGCTGTAAAATGCTCATCGCAGCCCACGAGTTTAAATACTCCAAATATACCGACATGCTTTATGCTTTGCTTCCGGAATTAAACTATGCTAACCCCGGGCAGCTTCGATCTGAAGAAGTGCCTGGACTTAAAACCATAATCACCCTGGGCAATTCTTCTAAACCCGGCATGTTCACATGGGCTGAGTTTTTGGAGAACGGAACGGAGGTGGATGATGGTTTGTTAACGGAGCGTCAGGCGTCACTGCATTACAAAGAACCTATCAATATTCAATACACCAGCGGCACTACAGGTTTCCCCAAAGGAGCCACCCTGAGTCATTACAACATTCTCAACAATGGATTTTTTGTAACTGAATCCCTTCAATTGACCTATAAGGACAGGATGATCGTCCCCGTTCCGCTTTACCATTGTTTTGGAATGGTTCTGGGTAACCTGGGGGCTATGACCCACGGTGCTACGGTTATTTACGCCAGCGAAGCCTTTGACCCCAAAGCGATTCTTGAAATCGCAGACCTGGAAAAGGCGACCATTCTTTACGGAGTACCTACCATGTTTTTTGCAGAACTCGATCTGCCGGAGGTAAGGCAATTTGACCTTTCCACCTTGAGGGGAGGCATCATGGCCGGGGCGCTTTGTCCGCCCGAACTGATGAAAAAAGTCCAAACCGTAATGACGATGACTGATATGCAAATTGCCTATGGCATGACCGAAACCAGTCCGGTGAGTACCCAAACTCAATCTCATACCCCTTTCGATAAACGGGTGAGCACCGTAGGGCAAGTACATCCGCACCTCCAAGTCAAAATTGTTGACCCGGCCACTGGTGAAACGGTGGAACGCGGTGTCAAAGGGGAATTGTGTACCCGCGGTTATAGTGTAATGATCGGCTACTGGCAGGATGAAGTCAAAACCAAAGAATCCATTGACGAGGAGGGATGGATGCATTCCGGGGACCTCGCGACCATGGACGAAGAGGGTTATGTCAATATCGTTGGCCGAATCAAGGATATGATCATCAGGGGTGGGGAGAATATCTATCCCAAGGAAATTGAAGAATTTTTGTACCTCCATCCTAAAGTGAGCGAGGTGCAGGTGATTGGAGTCCCTAGTGAAAAATATGGAGAAGAAGTCATGGCCTGGATAAAGCCCAAACATGGACTCACGGTGACTCCTGAAGAAATTCAAGCGTATTGTAAGGGACAGATCGCCCATTATAAAATTCCGGAGCACTTTAAGTTTACCGAGGAATTCCCAATGACGGTCACCGGCAAAATACGAAAGGTGGAAATGCGAAAAATCAGCGTGAAGGAACTGGGGATTGAAATGGAGGATGTTTTGGGATAAGGCAAAACTGAAATGGTTCACAACAAGATAATATGCACGCAGATCCCGCAGATTTACGCTGAATGAAGAATCTTTTTTTAACTTTTGTCAGCGCTTTTCTCCGAGATTTGCGTGATTTTGCCACATTTTATTTCATAATAAAGAGATTTTACTCGACCACGATCTCATCCACAAACAACCAGGCTTCGTTGCCGGCTCCCTGGAGTCCTGCAGCAATGATGCCGTGGCGATGGATATGGATTTTCAAAAATCTGCCATGTACATTATCCAATGACAATACTGCGTTTACGATAGTATCATCTGATTGGCTATCAGTCCATTCGCCGGCTTTTGTGAAAGTCTCACCATCTTCAGAGACCAAAACCTCAATGGATTTGGGCGGATAAATCCATTGGCCAACCCCTTGATAAAAGCGAAAACTAAGTTTGGTAATATCCGTTGATTCCCCCAAATCAATGGTTGCTATACAATCCTCTCCCGAAAAACCCAGCCATTCTGTATCTCCATAACGCTTGTCGCTTCCCATGAGGCCGTTTATTATAGCTCCGGGGCCTCCGGAATTGTATTTTTCATGAGGTGCATTGGCCAATTCGATCTTTTTTCCGGCAGCCTTATGAATATTAAAATTATAGTTGATCCCACGGCCCACTTTTTTTCCGTTGATAAATGAATTAGCCTTGAACATCTCACTTTTTTCAATTACAACCGGTGCGGTAAATTCAGGACTTTCTGTAGTTACCTCTTTACCATCAACACTATACCTGATGGTTGGTGATTTGGATCCTGTAGTAAGGCTGATCCTGACGCCTTGTCCGTCGCCTGATTCAGCTTTGGCATTGATATCAAATAAGTGGTTTGCAACGTTGACGCCCGACTTTTTCAGGTTTTCCAATTGTGGCTCAAGTCGAGTAATGAAATCCTCGTAGTTTCGGCTGTCTTTGGGGGACCAAAGCACTTCTGACAGGGCGCACATCCGGGGGAAGATCATGTATTCCACATTTTCGGGCGTTTGGAGATATTCTGTCCAAAGATTGCCCTGTGCGCCGAGAATGTGCCTGGCATTTTCCGGAGACAACTCTACCGGGGTGGGTTCGAAAGAATAGACTTTCTCAAGTGGAAGATAACCTCCAATAGCTAATGGTTCGTTAGGATCATCGGACTGATAATAGTCGAAATAACAATGGGAACCAGGGGTCATAATCACATCGTGGCCCATTTCAGCTGCGGCAATTCCGCCTTCCATGCCTCGCCATGACATCACCGTTGCGTTGGGTGCGAGCCCCCCTTCCAGGATTTCGTCCCAGCCAATGATTTTCCGTCCCTTGGAATTGAGAAATTTTTCAATTCGCTGGATGAAATAACTCTGCAGTTCATGCTCATCCCTGAGCCCTTCTTTTTTGATGAGCTCCTGGCAGAACGCACTGTTTTTCCAGGCTGTTTTCGGACATTCATCTCCGCCGATATGAATGTATTGAGAAGGGAACATTTCCAACACTTCTGTCAGGACATTTTCGAGGAAGGTAAAGGTTTCTTCAGTAGGGCAGAAAACTTCTTCAAAAACACCCCATTTTGTGGCCGGCTCGATGGTGTCACCGGTACAGGACAGCTCAGGATAGGCGGCAATAGCGGCGCGGGCATGGCCCGGCATCTCGATTTCCGGGATAACGGTGATATGTCTCGACGCTGCATAAGCTACAATATCCTTGATTTCTTCCTGGGTGTAATATCCACCATAGCGTTGACCGTCAAACTGTTGCGGTTTTTCACTGTAATGACCGATCAGTGTTTCGGGCCTGTAAGCAGCAACTTCCTGGAGTTTTGGATATTTTTTGATCTCCACGCGCCATCCCTGATCATCCGTAAGGTGCCAGTGGAATGAATTGTATTTGTATTTCGCGAGAAAATCTATGTATTTTTTGATAAAATCGGAAGGGAAGAAGTGACGTGACACATCGAGGTGCATGCCTCTGTAGGAGTAGCGGGGTTGGTCGGTGATGTTGACATTGGAAACCACCGGCTGGTCGTCCGGCATGAGCTGCAACATGGACTGTATGCCGTAGAATATTCCTGCAGTTTCTTTTGCGGAAACGGTAATGCCTTCTGTGGTGACTTCCAGTTTATAGCCTTCAGTACCTAAATCAGATTCCGTTAACTGCAGGTGGATGGTATTCCCTGAAAGCGTTTTACTGGTCTCCAATTCCATGTTGTACAACTTTCGGAATCTTTCATTGAGGTAACCCACAAGCGGCATAAGTAAATCCTCCCGGGATTGAACTACTATTTTGGTCCGGTCATTTATTTGGAAAAAACCATCCATTTTTTCCATCTGGGCAGGAAGGGGGATAATGGAATAAGTAGGGGTGAAGTTTACGGTTTCCTTTTGTTGGCAACTTGAAAAGCCGCATAACAAAAAAGTAAACACCCATAAATTGAAAAAGGAATTTTTTGACATGGAAAGATTGTTTTAAAATAAAAAACGGGGCGACCCGTAAAAAGTCACCCCGTGGATTTTATTCTGATAATTTATATTTCTGACATTGTCGGTGTGCTTAATTATTTAGCCCACCACAACTTAGTGTTTTGTTTGTCAGGTCCCTGAATCGCGTTAGCCGCTTCTACGTTGGCACCGTTATTATTGTACGCGCTACTGCCATACTGCATTCTTGTTGGGTAGTCACCGTCAATATCTCCGAGGCCAAAGATATCAGCATCTTCCACGCCTGCTGCCAATTGAGTAGGATAACCGGATTTTCTAACTATGGACCATCCTTCAAAACCATCTGTGTAACTGGCAATCCATCTCTGAACGTTTATTTTCTCGAGCTTTTCAGCGTCACTGCCACTTAATACAGCAAGGTCAGAGTTGCCGAGGTAAGTATCAATATCGCCGTCGGCAACTTTCCAGTATTTCATGGAAGCACGGATACCCTTCTCGAACAAATCCTGAGCATCATCATTGCCAAAACCTCTAACAGCAGCTTCTGCTCTGAGGAAGTAAACTTCGGCTGTAGACATAACGATCTCCGGAGCATCGTTTGGATCCGTTTTGGATGTACCAAGAATATAATCAGAAGGATCAGAAAACAGTTCATATCTGGCAAGAGAGGAGATCTTTCCACCCAAACGGGTTGGCTGACCAACATAGTAGGTGTTTTCAGCCATGGTAAGGGTATAAGTAGGATCGTTATTTTCAAGTGTATAAGCTACACCGGCCTCATCCAAAACAGAAAGTATAAAAGCAATCCTTTTTGGGAAATTCGTATAACCGTCAGGATTTTCACTTTCATTAGGCCTGGTAACAGACATAGTACCTCCCGGGGCTGGTTTGGCATAGACACTCAAACGTGGATCGTTATAATCTCTGAGGTAGTTGACGAGGGTCTGGCTTAATTTCCAATTGCCTCCGTCACCAAATGCATACCAAATGTCACCGTAAGAACTAGCGTTCCACTCGGAAATTACGTTATCTTCTCTCATGATTGCTCCGTCTCCTTCTTCCAGGAGATCCTCCGCCAACGCTTTATTGATTTCACCGGCAGCGAAATCGTCCCCGGTAGCGCCAAGAGCTCTCATCGCAATCCGTAATCTCAAGCTGTTGGCTAAAGCTTTCCATTGTTGAAGGTCGCCATCAAAGAAAAGGTCGTTGGTCGCAATATTTTCTACCCCGTCACCGGTTACGGTGGCATCTCCAATGGTTTCGATTGCAGTGGTCAGGTCAGCAAGGCAACCTTTGTAAACGTCTTTCTGGCTGTCGAACTTAGGCAACAAAATATCCGGATTACCCGCTTCTGAATAAGGAATCATGCCGAATACATCGGTGTACTGCTGGTAGTACATGGCCTTGAGAATCAAACCGACCGCGTTGCTCAATGGATTTTCGAAATCACCACCAGGCTGAGTCAGCAGCAGATAGGTGTTGATATAACCGAAATAACTTCCATATAAATTCGCCCAGGCAGCATCTGTATAACCACTGTTGTAGGTGTAACCCAATTCGTCACTCCACCAGGAACTATGGAAGCCAAATGTGTAATATCCTGCATAACGATCTGCATGGATCAATTGAGCACGCCAGTATGGATAACGGTCAGGAGAAAATAATTTGTATTGCGCCTTCGGCAGGAAGTAAGCCGCACTGGCCTCGGATCCAGTAATAGCGTTCGGGTCGGTATTGATCTCCACAAAGTCTTCGGTACAGGCGGAAAAGCCAAAGACCAGGAAAAGGATAAGGATAATATTATATTTTCGCATTTGAAGTGAATTTTTTTAAATTAAAATTAAAATTTAACATTCAAGTTAACACCAAAACTCTTCAACGCAGGCAGGTTGTAATACAACATACCTTGTGCAAAGTTACTGGTACTGTAGCTTGATTCAGGATCAAAGTTACCAAGATCATTCTTAAAGAACAAGAGGTTTCTTCCCACAACACCAATATTTACCGATTCGATGAAGATATTGTCGAACAAGCTCTTAGGTAAAGTATAGTTCAAACCAACTTCTCTCAAACGGATATTTGTCTGATCGAAAATATAGTTGGAAGGTATACCTGAGTAATTGCCCCAGTATTCCTGTCCGGTGATGCTTGTTGTGTTCGGAGTCCATATCGGATTGTCCGCTGTTCCTGTATTCATTACACCCGGAACAACGATACCTGATTCACGGTATTCCAAAGAGTTCGCAGAAACTCCAGCTGCATCAAGACCAGCATCGGTACCTGAGTACAATTGACCACCAATACGGGCGTCGATCAGGAATCTGAAAGTAAGTCCTTTGTAAGTCAAAATACTGTTCAAACCTCCTGTCCAGTCAGGCTGGTAGTTTCCTAGATAAACCTTTTCACTGGTTCTCTGTGGGAATCCGTTTTCATTAACGATGATATCCCCGTTATCATTTCTAAGATAAGTGACACCATAAATGTCTCCAAATCCGGCTTGAGTTGCCACTTCACCGTTTATTTCAGCACCTTCAACAGTAGCCTGAACAACCACATCACCTGAATTATTAGAACTGAAGATAAAGTTGTCCAATCCTTCAAAAAGTTCAACCAATTTGTTTTTGTTCTTGGCGAAATTCAAGGAAACATCCCAGGTAAAATCAGTTGTTTTCACGGGTACAAATCCAAGCAGTACTTCAACACCCTGGTTGGTAATGTTACCAACGTTGGTGAATTTTGAAGAATATCCGGTAGCGGGTGCAACAGGAACAGTAGTAATCAGGTCTTTGGTCTCATTTTGGTAGAATGAAAGATCACCGTAGAATCTGTTCTGCATCATTCTGAATTCAAGACCAAACTCCAAAGAAGTGGTCTGTTCAGGTTTCAGATCAGGATTACGCTGAATAGAGCTGGCTGACAAAATAACCAGATTGTCGTAGCTTTCTGCATCGAGGCTGTAGGTATTCAACAAAAGGAAAGGATCGGTATCACTACCTACATTTGCATAACTGAAGCGAACTTTTCCGAAATCCAGGAAGCTGCTTTCCATCAATTCGCTAAATACGAGTGATAAACTTGCAGAAGGATAGAAGTATGACCAGTTATTCTCAGGAAGTGTAGAAGACCAGTCGTTACGTGCAGTAAGGTCCAGATACGCAAAATTCTTGTAGCTAAAGGAAGCAGACCCGTAAACAGAGTGAATTCTCTTTTTAGCCAACGCACCGTAGCTAGGGAAAGTATTCCGAGCACTGGCCACTGTTGCTTTAGTAGGAATTTTGAAATCATCTCCGCTTACACCCTGAGAAGAACTTGTGGCCAACATTTTATTGGCTCCAACATTTAGACTCAAGCCAAAGTCTTCTGTTAAATTTTTATTGTACATCAACAACAGATCTGCGTTGGTTTCTGATGTTTTATAATCATTGAAACTAAATCTACCCGTGGCATAGTACCAGTGGCCGTAACCAGCTACATACTCAATATTCTGGTTTACATAATCGGTACCGATACGGCCGAAGATAGACAGGTTGTCATTGATCTGGTAAGTTGCTTTCGCAAATCCCTGAATACGGTTACGTGTATCGTCATTTTTGTCCTGGTTAAGAATCCAGTAAGGATTACTGCCTAATGAATTATAAGAAATAGGGCTGTAATCTTTAGGATCCTGAGAATTTTCTAAGTCAGCGATCGGAATATTTCTTGGAATGTCATAAACATAAGCCATGATACCTTCCGTACCCTGGTCAGGCCTGCGTTCGGCTTCCTGCTGGAAATAAGTCACCTTGGTATCCAGGGTCAGCTTGTCAGACAATTTGGAAGAGGCACGAAGATTGAAATTGTTACGATTCAAACCAGAGTTTTCAAGGATGGAATTGATCTTTGTGTTTGAGAAAGAAAAACGGAAACTTGATCTGTCTGTTCCACCTTCAAAAGCTACTGTGTTGACAAGATTTGTTCCGGTACGGAAGAAATCTTTAACATTATCAGGCTGAGCATTGTAAGCCTGTGTAGCGCCGTCACTTGTCCAATAAGGTTGTGATGAACCATCGAGTTTAGGACCCCAGGAACCTGAAGTTCCTTTAAGCGTTTCGAGGTCAGGAGAAGCGGTCCCCATAGATCCCATACCGTATTCGTTCTGCAATTCAGGCAGCAACATAGGGCTGGACATATCGAGGTGGCCGGAATAGGTAACCCCCAGTCCTTTTCTGGAGGAACCTTTTTTTGTGGTGATCAAAATAACACCGTTGGCAGCTCTAGAACCGTAAAGGGCCGCAGCATTTGGACCTTTCAAAACGGAGATGGATTCGATGTCGTCTGAGTTAAGGTCAGAAATACCGGTACCGTAATCAGATCTCCTGTAGTTGGCTGTTCCTGCACCATTGGCAGATCCATAACCGGAGTTGTCAACAGGAACACCATCCACCACGTATAATGGTTGGTTGTTTCCACCAAGAGAGTTATTACCCCTGATGATTACACGAGAACCGGCACCTGGTCCGGCAGAAGATTGAGTAATCACCAACCCGGCAACCCTACCGGAAAGCCCGTTGATCACGTTACTTTCCTTGGCTTCTGAAATTTCGCCACCATCCACTTCCGTGATGGCATATCCCAAAGCTTTCTTTTCTCTGGAGATACCAAGAGCAGTAACCACTACCTCATTCAGTTCAATACCTTCTGAGAGGGAAACGTTAATTTCAGTACGGCCTTCCACTGCAACGGTCTTCGGTTCAAAACCCGTCATAGAAAAGGTCAGTGAAGCACCATTGGCAACACGTATGGAATAAGCACCATTAAAATCAGTAACTGTCCCGTTTGAAGTACCCACTTCAAGGACGCTTGCCCCAATCAGTGTCTCTCCATTTTCTGAACTGACAGTACCTGAAACTGTTGTTTGTGACCACCCCTGAACTACTGCCAGAACAAATAGTAAAAGGGTTAGTAATAGGTTTTTTTTCATAATACGATTGATTTGATTAGAATTTTTGTTATTGTGATTTTTGTTTCCTAATTAAATTTCCATCGGGCAAATGCTTCGATGGCTTCATATTCAGCCAGGCCGAGGTTCCTGTAAATTTCGGCCGACTGGCGGTTGCGTTCTTCTGCTCTTTGCCAGAATTCCCGTTCGTCACGTCCCGGGAACGGTGGGCTGTCTTTTTGAGACTGGTGCATGAAGATAGCCTTGCGTTTTTTGTAAAGTTCACGAGGGCTTAAGGGCACAGCCATTTCAATTTCATGGATAGGCCATTCATGCCAGGCACCTCGGTACAGCCACAACCAGCAGTCTTTCATCCATTTTTTATCTTTCAACTTTTCAAAGGCTCCAAAAACGGCATCCAGGCATACCCGGTGCGTGCCATGTGGATCAGCGAGATCACCGGCGGCATAGACCTGGTGGGGCTGTATGCGTTCGATGATATCGGCTACGATGTTAATGTCTGTTTTGCCCAGCGGTTTTTTTCTTGTTCCTCCCGTTTCATAAAAGGGCATATCCAGAAAATGAATATGGGAGTCGTCCAATCCGCAAAAGCGGGCCCCGGCACGGGCTTCGCCTCTTCTTATCAGCCCTTTTATCGCTCTTAATTGAGGCGTATCAACCTGATCGAACAGTTTTTTCTGTAAGAAATCGGTGGTGTGCATAAAAATATTATCCACTTCTTTACAATCAATAGATTGGTTGTCCACAAATTCCTTCATAAATTCAATATACCGCAAAGCATCGTGGTCATGTACAGCAATATTTCCCGAAGTCTGGTAAACCACATGCACCTCATGGCCTTGTTCCACCAGCCGGAGGAAAGTTCCCCCCATGGAAATGACATCGTCATCGGGGTGTGGACTGAAGATGATTACCCGTTTTTTATCAGGTTTTGCTCTTTCCGGGCGATGGGTGTCATCGGCATTGGCTTTGCCGCCCGGCCATCCGGTGATGGTATGTTGTAAACGGTTGAAGATCTGTATGTTTATACTATAACTGGAAGCGTATTCAATGATGAGGTCGCTCAGTCCGTTTTCGCTGTAATCTTCGTCGGTTAATTTAAGAATGGGTTTATTTACTTTTTGAGAAAGCCAAACGACTGCTTTGCATATCAGCCCGTCCGTCCAGTTGCAGATACCCACTGTCCACGGTGTTTTGATCCGGCTGAGTTCCTCCGCGGCCCCCTTGTCGGCAAGAATTTTAACATTGGGGTGTTTTTGAAGAAAGGAAGCCGGAATGGTAGAGGTTATGGGGCCTTCAACGGCTTCTTTTAGGACTGAGGCTTTATGTTGCCCCCAGGCCAGCAGGTAAATGGCTTTGGCTTTCATGATGCTGGCAATTCCCATGGTAATAGCGCGATAGGGCACATTTTCTTCCCCCATAAAATCAGAAGCGGCATCTCTGCGGGTGATGGCATCCAGTTTAACCAACCGGGTCTTGGAGTCCTCCCATGAACCGGGCTCGTTAAACCCGATGTGCCCGGTTCGGCCAATCCCCAATATCTGGATGTCAAGGCCTCCTGCCATGGCGATCTTCTTTTCATAAGATTCACAATAGGATTCCCACTCTTCCATAGGGATTGTTCCGTCCGGGATGTGCACATTCTCCCGTTTAATGTCTACATGATTGAATAAATATTCGTTCATGAAATAAACATAACTCTGATGAGATTCAGGGGACATTGGAAAATATTCATCCAGGTTGAAGGTGACTACGTTGTGAAAACTCAATTCCTCTTCCTTATGCATTCTCACCAACTCATCATAAATCTTGATAGGGGAGGAACCGGTTGCCAGTCCGAGAATCAGTTGTTCACCATCCTGCTGTTTTTGACGAATGGCCAATGCAATGGATTTCGCCACATGAATGGAGGCGTCTTTGGAATCTTCCCAGATGGAAACCGGTAATTTCTCAAAAGTTTTGAGTTGATATTTTAAGTCAGGAGAATTAAATGGTTTTACGATGTTAGTCATAATGGCTAAAAAATTTTCCGTAAAAAATTTACTTATAGTGGTTGAGGTTGGTTTTGCTTTTCTCTTATGTGATGTAAAATTAGAAAAATATTTCCAAAACTGTGTGCGGGCACAATTTTTTTTTTAAAAAACTGTGCGCGCACACAGTTTTTTGTTAAATTTGCCAAAGCCGACAAAGCCAACCATGTTATTTCAAGAGGTTGAAGATCAACCTAATTATTTTATGGATATCATGAAAAAACCAATTAGAATTAAAGATATTGCCAAAAGGGCAGGGGTTTCCACGGGAACGGTGGACAGGGTTATTCACAAACGAGGGAATGTTTCCAAAAAAGCAGAGCAGAAAATCCTGGACATAATGGAAGAGTTGGGCTATGAAAGAAATATCATAGCCAGCGCCCTGGCCTATAATAAAACCTTCACTATAGGTGCTCTTTTACCGGATCCGGCACTTGATCCGTACTGGGAAGATCCAATATCCGGGGTTGAAAAAGCGTTTAAGGCGGTTCAGCATTATGGGGTAGTGGTCAATTTTTATTTGTTTGACCTGTTCGACCCGGATAGTTTTTTAAACAAAGCTGATGAACTCCTTGGAGATCATCCGGACGCCATTCTTTTCTCTCCCTTATTTATTAAAGAGGCAAAAATCCTTTTGGACAAATGTAAAGATCAGGGTATTCCCAATGTAATGATCAATACCCGGATAAAAAATGATGAATCTCTCTGTTACATCGGGCAGGATTCTTACCAAAGCGGTGTCCTGGCAGCAAGGTTGCTTAACTTCGGTCTGGATGAAAATTCTACGGTCATTATTTTGAATCTCGAAAAGGCCAGCTACAATGCGCAGCACCTTATTGATAAAGAAAAAGGCTTCAGGGAATATTTTCGTAAAATCGGCAATAACAACATAGCCATCGAAAAATACGATTTCGAAGATTTTGACGACGAAAGAAAACTCAAATCTTTTGTGGATGCCTTGTTGACCCTGCACCCAGACCTTGTGGGGATGTTCGTTACTAATTCAAGGGCATACCGCCTTGCGGAAGCTATTAGCCCCTCGCAAATAAATCATGTAAAGATCGTTGGATTCGATCTGGTGCCTTCCAACCTCCAATGTCTTGAAAAAGAAGAAATCAATTTCCTGATCAACCAAAATGCTGCCCAGCAGGGATATTATGGTGTGATGAATCTTTTTAATCATTTCATTCTGAAACTGCCCGTGGAGAAGACGCAGTATCTGCCTCTGGATATCGTGGTGTTGGAAAATTACAGTTATTACCTCCAAAAGCAGGAAACCTTCCAACTGGCCGGGTAATTTATTTTTTATAAACTTTTAAGAAAGACTGGCAAATGTCCTTTTAAGGCCTGACATTTGCATCATGCCTGGTTACTCTTGCGATTCCCGGGGTATCGTTGTCTTCCCAGGGAATCCGCCTTTTGGGATCTGGTATCTTAACCAAAGTAAATTTTCAAATAATGGAGCAGATTAGCGTATTTGATATGCTTAAAATAGGAGTAGGGCCTTCCAGTTCTCATACTTTAGGTCCATGGAGAGCTGCTGAAACATGGATTGCCGAGTTGAAGCAACAAGGAGATTTTGAGAAAATCATTAAAATAAAAATTAGACTATTTGGCTCTATCTCCCTGACGGGCAAAGGACATGCCACGGATCTGGCGCTCATGCTTGGGTTGAACGGGGAGGATCCTGTAAAAATTGACGTTTCCCGAATCTCCGCCATCATTGAGGATATCCGTACCCAAAAGAAAATAAATTTCGGAGGAAGGAGAACGATTGATTTTGATCCGGCCATCGATTTTATTTTTGAACAGGATTTTCTTCCTTTCAATCCTAATGGCATTCGTTTTGAAGGCATTACCAATGATCATCGCATGGTGGTTGAGACTTATTATTCGATTGGAGGTGGTTTTGTGGTCAAAGAGGGCGAAACTACGGTTTCACTGGATTGCGTACCGCCAAAATACCCTTTTCCTATAAACAATGCCGTAGAGTTGATCGACCATTGCCTTAGGGAGGGAAAGAACATTTCCGACATAGTCCTCGAAAACGAAAGATCTTGCCGGACCGACGATAAAATAGGGGAGGAGCTGATGAAAATATGGGACGTTATGCTGGAGTGTATGTTCATCGGTTGCCATACCCCGGGAATCTTGCCAGGCGAACTCAGGGTGAAAAGAAGATCTTTTGGAATGCACAAAAATCTGATCGGCGATCATGACTACGATAATCCTTTGGAATGGGTACGGACGATTCGAAAACTCGATGTCAAATTTAACGAGATATTTCGATGGATCAGCAGTTTTGCCCTGGGAGTAAATGAGGTAAATGCTTCCCTGGGCAGAGTCGTTACCGCACCAACCAATGGCAGTGCGGGCGTAATCCCGGCAGTATTGATGTATTATATTTGTTTCGTAGATAAATTCGCTACGGAAAAGGAGATTCAAAAGTTCCTTCTTACTGCCGGCGAAATTGGTAGCATCTTTAAAAAAGGAGCTACTATTTCTGCCGCGCTCGGCGGATGCCAGGCGGAGATCGGTGTTTCTTCGGCCATGGCTGCGGGTGCTCTGACGGAATTGCTCGGCGGAAGCCCGGAACAGGCGCTCGTCGCGGCAGAAATCGCTATGGAGCACCACCTGGGACTTACCTGTGATCCGGTGGCCGGGCTCGTCCAGATTCCCTGTATAGAACGAAATGCCATGGGAGCGGTCAAAGCCATCAATGCTGCCGAGATAGCCCTGGATACCAACCCCAAGGAAACCCTTGTGCCCCTGGATAAAGTGATCTCCACTATGTGGGAAACGGCCAAGGATATGCACCACAAATACAAGGAAACTTCAACGGGAGGACTGGCGGTAGCGGTCAATATTACAGGGTGTTAATTTTTTTCAGTAGGGAGAAGGTGATGGCTTGAAGCGATGAATAATGTTCTGTTTTTTGCTGGGATGGAGATTGAGATGGATAGATGGAAATGGAGATAGATGGAGATTGAGATAGATAGATGGAGATTGAGATTGATAGATGGAAATAGAGATAGATGGATGGAGATTGAGATAGATGGAGATTGAGATAGATAGATGGAAATGGAGATAGATGGAGATTGAGATAGATAGATGGAAATAGAGATAGATGGATGGAGATTGAGATAGATGGAAATGGAGATAGATGGAGATTGAGATAGATAGATGGAAATGGAGATAGATGGATGGAGATTGAGATTGAGATAGATGGAGATTGAGATAGTGGATTATTGTATTTCAACAATGACATCTTGGTGAGAGGCACAGAAAAAAATAGAAACCTTCCTTTTAATACAAATATGGAGCCCTGTTGATTTTTTTCGATTAAAGGCAGGTTTTGTACCTGGAAGATTTCCAAAATTTGGTAAAGCAAATTTTATAAAAAATGCCTTTTGCCAATCCATGGGAGAATTAAGCCAGGGAGAGGGGAAAATCTCCTTGGGCGTAAATTTTACCTCAAAACATGCTTTTGGGTGCTCCTTTACCCTTCTTTTTGCCCTTAATAGGTAAAGAATCAGCTATTTAAGTAAATACCACGATTAAAAGTCCTATTCTTGCAGTTAAATTGATATCAACTACATATGAACGCATTCTCAGAGACAGGCTTACAAGATAAGATATTGGAAGCCATTAAAGAATTGGGCTTTGAAAAACCTACTCCGATCCAGGCCAAAGCCATCCCTCATTTATTAAATACTTCCCAGGATTTACTTGCTTTTGCCCAAACGGGAACAGGAAAAACAGCGGCTTTCGGATTGCCGGCGGTGCATCTCACCAATGTTCAGGATAAAAGTACACAAACATTGGTTCTTTGCCCGACACGCGAACTTTGTTTGCAAATTACTAATGATCTGACACAATATTCAAAATTCATAAAAGGACTTGGCATCGTGGCCGTTTACGGCGGAGCCAGCATCGAAACGCAGATCCGTGCGTTGAAGAAAGAAGCCCAGATTGTTGTGGGAACTCCGGGACGGGTGAAGGATTTGGTCAATCGCAAAAGGTTGAACCTAGGAAATGTGGTGCGGGTGGTACTGGATGAGGCCGATGAGATGCTCAACATGGGATTTAAGGATGATCTGGATGCCATACTTTCTGAAGTTCCGGAAGAAAGACAAACCCTCCTGTTTTCTGCCACCATGTCGAAAAAGGTCATTACAGTTACTAAAAAATATATGCGTAATCCTGTTGAAATGGCAGTGGCACGCATGAATATCGGGGCAGAAAACGTAAAGCATATTTTCTACCAGGTACAGGCCAGAGACAAGTACGAATTACTTAAACGGGTTGCGGATTTGAATCCTGACATTTATGGTATTGTATTTTGTCGTACGCGTCGCGAGACCACGGAGATCGCCAACAAACTCATGCACGATGGTTACAATGCTGATGCCATTCACGGGGATCTCTCCCAGGCGCAGCGCGACGAAGTGATGGGCCGTTTCAGGGTTGGACAATTACAAATTCTCGTCGCTACCGATGTTGCCGCCAGAGGATTGGATGTGGATGACCTCACCCATGTCATCAATTTTAGCCTGCCTGATGACGATGAAGTGTATGTGCACAGAAGCGGCAGGACAGGAAGGGCCGGCAAGAGCGGTATTTCGATCGCGATCATTCATACGCGGGAAACAGGAAGAATCAGAGAAATTGAACGCAAGTCAGGAATTAAATTTAGCAAAGAACTCGCGCCCACAGGCAAAGAAATTTGTCAGAGACAGCTGCTTACCCTTATTGATAAAATTGAAAAGGTAGAAGTGGATGAGAAACAGATCGAACCTTTTTTGGCCGAAATTTACCAAAAGCTCGACTGGCTGAGCAGGGAAGAACTGATCAAACATTTCGTCTCCGCTGAGTTTAACCGATTCCTGGCCTACTATAAAAATTCAAGAGATATTAACGTAGGGGAACGCGAAAGGAAGAGCCCGAGGGAAAGAAGACAAACTTCTTTCTCCCGGATGTTCATCAATGTCGGGGCAAACAACAATCTGACCCCGGCTCGTTTGTTGGGACTGATCAACCAGGGGCTGGATTCCAGTGCTGCGGAGATTGGCAAAATCGAGATATTGAAAAACTTCTCTTTCTTTGAAATAGACGAAAAATCTCAGGTTCCGTTGATGCGGGCCCTCGTCGGAGAAACTTTTGAAGGAGTTTCACTGAATGTAGAGATTTCCAATGAAAAGTCAGGAGGTGCCCCTACCGGTTATGTGAAACCCAAAACACCTAAAACTGCCTCTGGAAACTTTAGTAAAAGAAGAAGCTCAAAACCAGAGTCAAGCCACCGGGGTAAAGGTGGCAGCCCACGAAGAAGTGGAAAAAAATGGAGGGAATAGTATCCTTTAATTATACCTTATATGGATTGCGTTATTCATTTTTAATTAACGCATTTCGGCCTTAGTGATTTTAGGAAAGCCACGAATGCACGAATGATTATTTAGATCGTTGCATCCGTGGCTTTTTTTATTTTTTTAATCTTTTCAGTAACCATTTTCCCTCTTCGATGGATAAAAAGGTGAGTTAATTGATATCCTTAAGATTTTCGTCAAAAGGAAATTTCAATTTTTTAAAACCATAAAATCCATCCTTATGAAAAGTTTATTGTTTACACTGATGTTTGTTTTATCCGGTTTGTGGGCATTTGCACAGGCTGATATTTGCCATGTCGAATTCGCTGCCGGAACCCGTAATGCTGCTTTCAGTAATTCCGAAAATGTTAATATCACTTTTGATTACAGCGTGGATGAACCGGGCGGCGTGCGTATTTTTGCCCGGCCATTTTCCAATGGAAATCTTACTCCGGGTTATGGAGCAAGTGGCTCTGCCTTGTTTACCGGTTCAGGAAGTACAGAGGTGTTTTACAATATTTCCGGAGGAACGGGAGTGGTGGATGAGATCCGTTTCCAGATCCTGAATGCAGACCAGTCCGTGTTGCTGCGTGAATTTTGGGTGCCCGTGCAATACCACTATGGACAAATAGGCGTTCACCATTTTTCCTTCTCTCACGACGAGCATCTGGCTTCCCTGCTGCTGGATGAAGCATTCAACATCTCCTTTGATTACAAAATTGATGTGCCTGGTGGCGTGCGTATTTTTGTGCGTCCGATGACCGGCGGCAATCTTACTCCGGGATATAGCGCCAGCGGATCAGGCATTTTTACGGGAGGCGGCAGCACAACTGTCTTTTTTACCATTTCAAGCGGAAAAAATGTTCATGTGGATGCCCTGCGCGTATCGGTAGTCAACCCGGATCAGAGCCAGGATCTTTTGACGTTTTATATCCCCGTAAACCTTTACTTCAGCACGGTTAAAATCGACAATATAGTGGCGTCGGGCGGGAACTTCCCCTTCAGCGCCGAAGACAGAACCATTAGTTATGATTACGAAACAACGGAAGCTGGCGGGGTTCGTATCTTTCCCCGGCCCTGGACACGTGGCGGACTTACCCCTGCCTATTCAGCATGTGGGTCAACCGTTTACACAGGCACAGGAAGTTCTTCCTGCGATTTTACCATTTCTTCCGGCAATCAACGGGTGGATCATATGCGGTTCCAGGTGCTAAACCCTGACCAGACAGAAGTCTTACTCGAATTTTTGAGTCCGGTGGATTATACCTTTGGGAATTTCCTGGTCGAAGCCATTCAGCTGTGTCCTCCTTCCCCGGCGAGACTTCAGCCGGGAGAACGGGTCAATATTAATTTTGGTTTGTACAATGATGAAGGCATGGATGCCCTTATTTTTGTAAGGCCTTTTACCGCGGGGAACTTATCGCCGGGTTATGCCGCCAGCGGCTCTCCAACCTATGCAACAGGTTCCGGTTCCGGGGATGATTTTTTTACCATCAATAATGAAGATGTAGTGGTGGATGAAATTCGTTTCCAGGTCATGAATACCACTCAGACCCAAACCCTTGCAGAGTATTTTATTCCAGTTCATTACGTTTTTAAATCCGATGTAGTGAATGCCGTTGAGGAACCATTGGCAACGCAAGGGCAGATTGAAAAGATCGAGATTTTTCCCAATCCTGCTACAACGGAATTTGAAATTGGATTTGCCGTCAAGGAAACGCAGGAGGTGAGCCTCAGCCTAAAAGATGCGACAGGCAAAACAATCACCCAAATAAATAAAGGCAAATGCCAGGCTGAAACCGACCAACGTTTTACCGTGGATCTTGCCCGGTTTAACTTATCTCCGGGCCTGTACCTGGTGGAGTTAAGGGGAGAAGATTTCCGTGAGACGAGGAAATTGGTGGTGGCAAAATAACCCAGGAAAAGAATCATTCGAAATAGCCTGAACCCAAATTTTAACGTGAATGATCCCGAATTTTATACCCCATAGAATTCGGGATTTTTTTACTTTTTTCTGTTCGTTGGCGAAAAAAAGAGACAAAAATTTGCTGGGATACAAAAAGCATTTATATTTGTAAGTAATTACTCACTTTTTTAATGACAGATAAAAAAGAAAATATATTAAAAGCCGCGTTACAACTCTTTTCGGAAGAAGGGTTTGGCTCAACGTCCACCAGCAGGATTGCCAAAGCTGCCGGGGTGTCCGAGGGGTTAATCTTTAGACATTTTGGGAATAAGGATGGGTTGTTGGATGCCATTCTTAAAGAAGGGGAGGAGCGTGCCAAAATGGTATTTGCCAATATTGTGCTAGAGGTCGACCCTAAGCAGGTTATTGCCAAAACAATAGACCTTCCCTTTGTAATTCCTGAGTCGGAGCATGAATTTTGGCGCCTGCAATTCAAGCTAAAATGGGAAACCAACAGGTATTCTAATGATAAAATGGAGCCCCTGAAAATAACTTTGGTCAATGCATTTTCCAGGTTAGGTTATAGCGATCCGGAAATGGAGACTGATTTTTTGCTTCATTTCTTTGACGGAATCGCAGGAGCAATGCTCAGGGGACAATTGCCGGACGGAAAGGCAATGCGGGACTTTTTGCATGAAAAATATAATGTATAACTATTTTTTTAAACCATATAGTAAGTAAGTGCTTACGTTTTATTTATAATCTTATTCATAATGAAAAAAGTTGCACTCGTAACCGGGGCCTCCTCCGGAATTGGAAAAGCCACCGCGAAACAATTATTGTCCGATGGGTTAATCGTTTATGTAGCCGCCAGGAGAATTGAAAAGATGAAGGACCTGGAGGCTCTTGGCGCCATAGCCGTTAAAATGGATGTAACGGAAGAATCTGAAATGGTCAACTGTGTCAAAATGATACAGGATCAGCACGGTGGAGTTGATATTTTGGTAAACAACGCCGGCTACGCCATTTACGGTGCCATGGAAGATACGAGTATGGAGGATGCCCGGCGACAGTTTGAGGTAAATATCTTCGGGCTGGCCAGGATGACCCAGCTGGTATTGCCCTACATGAGGGAAAAGGGATCAGGGACCATAATAAACATTTCTTCCATGGGCGGTAAGATTTACACGCCGATGGGTTCCTGGTACCACGCCACCAAACATGCCCTGGAAGGCTGGTCCGATTGCCTGCGACTGGAGTTGGCGCCCTTTGGAATTGATGTGGTGATCATTGAGCCTGGTGCCATTAAAACCGAATTTGGAGAGGTCATGACTCAACCCATGCTGGACAGGTCCGGAGAAGGCCCTTATTCCGCAATGGCCCATAAAATGGCAAAAGCAACCGAGGACACTTACGAAAAAGGCGGGGCTTCTTCCCCTGAAGTTATTGCAAAGGTCATTTCCAAAGCAGTAAAGGCCAATAAGCCGAAAACAAGATACGTCGCCGGAAAGATGGCCAAGCCCGTAATATTCCTCCGTAAATATTTGAGTGACAGGATGTTTGACTGGATGATTTTGAAAATGGGGTAGGGGAATTTAAAATACGGGTGGTCTCTGGATTGTGCCATTGGCGGCTGTCTCATAAGTACTGTTCAGAAAAATTTATCTGCAAGAATTTAAACGCAAAGTTCGCCAGGGATTCGCAAGGTGCGCAACGAACACTCCCGACCGCTGGTGGGGTATGTTCCACTTGCGACCATTGCGCAGCCTTAGCGCACCTTGCGTTTTAAAAAAATCTGACTTCATACTTTTGGTCCTGATTGAATTTCTCAGTTAATTCTCTAAAAAAGTGTTAAAAATGCTTTTCTGAGCACTTCTAATTCAAAAACTATAATACCTATGCGGAGGTTTCCAGCCTTTTTCCAAAATTCAACCCCCCATACATAAAGAGGATCGTTGTGATCGTCATCAGCGTATGCGCAAAATCTGAATGGTTGAACCATTTGTTGAGGATGATGGGGTAATTGAAAATAAAGGTAGCAACCGTGAGTACGGCCACCCCCCATAACATATACCTGCTTCCGATATCTTTTGTTTTTCGGTATACGAAAAGATGAAAGGCGAAAACTGTTCCGAGAACCCCATAAGCACTATGGATCTCGACAAATAAAAAATTGAGGGTGACGGCAGCGAGGGTCATCATGATGCCCAGTTCCCATAAATTAGCCGTGAGAAAGAATTTCCCCGTTTTTTTGCCGATCAGGTTTTTGGCATGTTCAATGGACGATCTTTCGATGAACATGATGGCTACCATACTGAAAAACCAACCGGGGACTTTCCACGCCAGGCCAAAAAAATACAAAAATCCGTGGCCGATGATTCCTGCCAGGGCAGTGGCGATGGCCATCAGGATGAAGTATAACTTAAGAAAACGGATCGAATTTTCCTGCCTGCCGCTTTTATTCAATCGATAAAATCCATAAAAACTGGCCAGGGAAATCATCACATCGGTTAGGGTGGTAGTAGGTTCTGCGATGCGTAGGCCTAGAATGTATATATCTGGTTGTAAGATTTCTACGGACATTTTAAGGGGCTTTACGAAGTTATTTAATAAGGATTTAATGGCTTGTTAAGATACAAATTTTTAAGAATATATGCAATTTTAAACGGGCTCAGGCGAACCGGGGTAAGCTTTTAAAATTTGCGCATCCCTACCTCCACTTGTCAGAATCAGGATTTTCCGGATTACTGGATTTGCAGGATTGAGTATTGCCTGGTAATAATAGACCTTTTAACTAAAATAACAAGTAACAAACAACGAGTAACCAGTAACCAGCATTTTGTCAGGATCAGGATTTACAGGATTTCAGGATGCACTGGATTGAACCTTATCGGTCCAAGAACAGCTAGAACCAGTAACGAGTAACCAGCAACCAGTAACAAGCAACCAGCAATCCGCATTTTGTCTGGATCAGGATTTTTAGGATTACCAGATGCACAGGATTGAACCTTATCGTTCCAAGAACAGCGAGAACCAGCAACGAGCAACCAGAAACCAGTAACAAGTAACCAGCAACCAGCCCCCCCTCACACAATCATTCCCGGATTATCCACTAACGAAAAGGTAATGCCCTTATCCAGCTGTGTCAACTCTTCCTTCAGATCATCGAACTGCCCAACGGAATCCGCCTGGCAGATGTAGGTCAGGTCGAGCCCGTCAGCGAGCAGGTCCATGCGTTTGAGTTCCACGTAAGGCAGGTGTTTCAGGAAGATATCGCTGATCTTCTGGATGCTTTTTTCCTTGATGCGCAGATGGATGAGGGTGTTGTTGCCTTTGGTGGTCGTTTTGTGGCCGGTAAACCTGTAATACAACCATAAGAGCAATAAAATCAACGGAATAGCGACCAAAGCAATGATGAATTGCCCGGCGCCGGTGGCCAGCCCCAGGCCGATGACCAAAAATAAATAGACCAGCTCTTCAGGATCCTTGATGGCCGCCCTGAACCTTACGATTGACAAGGCTCCCACCAATCCAAGGGATAGGGCCAGGGAGGATTTTACAATGGTAATGATCAACATCACGATGAGGGCAAGCGCCAGGAAGTTGTTGGCAAATCGTTTTCGGTTGGAGATGGCCGTGCCGTACCTGACATAAAAATTGCGGATCAAAATGGCCAGGACAGCCGTCAGCAAAAATCCAATCATGAAATCGCCAAAACTGATCGTATTGGAAAATTGATTGAGATATTCTTCAAATTTTGACATTGAATATGATTTTTTTGGATGTCTGCCTCCATAAAAGAGGGCACAAATTTATGATTATTTTATTAATATGGCTAAGTTTCAAAGTTCCTCAAAACCAGTAACCTCAAAACATGGCCGTCATCGACACGCCATTCACATACTTCGAGCTTTTGGTATGCCGGTACGGAAGATTTTGAAGCACAAAACCTGCCTGCTGATCATCTTCCTCTTCGTATTTTATCTCCAGTATGATGCCCGGCTCCTCCTGCAAATAACCCAAAAAAACGGTTTGACCCATCAATGAATAATACCGTAGATTCCAGTCAATGGTTATCCTGAATTTTCCGTCAGCCGAAGTAAAATAGGAACGCTCATACGAATTGAGCAAAACCGGGTACAATGGGGCAAAATTTTCAGAATGTTCATTCGCCAGGGCCGTAATGGTTTCCAGCTCCGAAAAAGCCAGGTCAGGGCATTGGGTCACTTTTTTCCAGCCCAGTTCGTTGTGCTTTATTTTTATTTCAAACTGTGGAGATCGCAGTTGGTCAAAATCATCCCCATACCAGCGCATCCTGAATTTTTTGCGCTGATTTTCTCCGCTTACATTCTGATGAAAAGTCGTCAGTTCCACCGTATCAAAATAGATATTATTCACCTGCCGGTCAGGATGCAACTCCCGGAAACCAGCAGGATGCAGCATGAGATTGGCCCGCACCGTCTGCGCTTCCATCCCTTCGATCTTATATTTTCTCTCGAATCGAGCCATATTTCACTTTTCGTATTGTTCAAGGAGCCCCCTTTTTGCCTTTCTGCCTGGCTTAGCACGTAGATGTCACCTTAGCATCAAACCATCGCAGCATCAAATCTCCCCCGTAAACAACTCACCCACCAGGTCCAGCACAGATCCTTTGTCCAGCACGTAGAGGTGTTTTACATTTTTTGCGGAATATTTTTTTACAATGATATTTGCTTTCCCGTATTCCGGCTTTTTTTGGTAAGCCGTAAATCCTTTGATACAGTCTTCCAGGATCAAATTGTCGATCACCAGGCTGGAAAGATCCTTGGAAGCCACTCCTGTATTGGCGCCGATCATTTTCCCGCTGATGAGGTGTACCTGTGCATTTTCTCCCACACTCAGCCCCTTATCTCCGGCGTTGTACACTTCGATATCCGAGATAGTGATCACACTCCCCGAAAAGTCCATCCCGTCATTCCCCGTATCCCTGAAAATGACGTTGCTGACTTCTCCTTTGCAAAAATCGGCGTCAAAACCATCGCTGAAAGTATTGGCAACAACGGAGTGCGAAAGCTTGAATGAAGTATGAACGATATTCAGGGCGTCTTCACAATGATTGTTGGTGAAGGACGCGTTTGAAATCTCGACTTCCGATTCAAAAAAGTTGACAGCCCCCGTAAGGATCCAGCCTCCTTTGTTCAGCGTATTGAGCTGGTCGAATCGGGTATATTCTATTTTAGAGGGTTGCCCGGCTTGTATCACGGAAAACCCGTTTCCGGTACCGTCGCTGGAAAAAATTTGAATGGGCAGTTCTTCCGTGCCCAGCATAAACACAGGCGCATTGGAAATGAAGGCCGCATTTTTTTGTAAATCCAGGCTGGCACCTGATTCAAAAAAAACGTTGTATTGTCCCGGTATGCTGATATCGTTGCGCGTTATATGGGCTCCTTTTTTAAATAGGATCATATTGCCCGACACCTCAAAAACATCATTACTCTTCAAAGAATCCGAAAACATCATTTGTCGTTGCGTGATGCCTTCAGCGATGGGCCAGTCAACGATGTTCACAGCATACAGGGAATCCAGCCCGGCCACCCGGTAAAATAACCAGGAAGCTTTATCGGGCACCGTTACCTCTGTATATTTTGGTACGGAATGTTGTGGATTGGAAAAAACAAAAACGGGCTCGGGGAACTCCTGGTCCATTTCCGATTTTTTCCGGCCGTACCCTGCAATTTCTACCGGAAAGGCATGGGTATTGCTCACTTTTAGCAAAGACTTACCATTGTTGCGGTTTTGGATCCTTGCGATGACGCTTTCATCGCCATAGGCTGCAATGAGCAGGTGAATATTTCTGGCTCTTTCGAGAAAAGGATTTTCCTGGAAAGTATAATTGGGAAATTCCTTTCTTAAAAATTGCTCCCGAATCTTAATATCTGCCTCAATATCTGCAAAAAAGCCTTGCAGGTAACTTTGTTCGGTGATTCGATCGAGTTGTTGCATATAAACCCTGAAAAAAACGGGATCGTTGAACAACAGCTTCGTCAGATCTTCTCCCTGGTTTTCGGTGTCAATTTTGTATCCCAGCACGATCTGGTCCACTAGCCGGGTTTCTTCATTGCCGAAGCCATCAAATCCTATAGGTTCCAGCCGGGAGGTGACCGGGTTGTAATAAAAACGAAGGTTGTGCCAGAAATTTCCGTGGTAAGCCCCCAAAACATCCATGATCGCAAAATATTTCGCGATGCGGTTGAGGTCAAATATTTCGCTGGCGGGTTTCAGGTTGTATTTGAATTGATGGAGGAGAATTTGGGCCGTTTTAAACTCGGCAGCCAAAGTTTCCGACCCCTGGGTCTTGCCTTCCTTGAAAGGGCGGATGTCTGAACCTTCAAAAGCATTCTCTGCATTTTTATACAACCCTGAACCGTCTTTTTGTAAGGCAAACTGCCGTTTCATGCCCAGCCAGAAAAGATCTTCCGTCAATTTTATAATGGGGCCTTCACGGCGTTGCTGGCTTTCAGGCAACTGTTTGTCAAAATGCTCCTCGAAGGCATAAATACCGAGGTCTTTTTGATTGAGACTTACTTCAATGAAATCGTATTTCGGACTTAATACATCTTCGGCCGACAGCAGTTTGTGAAACATCCATTCCTTAAGATATCCGCGGGTCAGGGGGTTCTGAATAGAAAAAGTAACCATACGGTTCCAGGAACTTTCTCCGCTGGTTTGTATCCTGAATGACCATTTATCTCCAATCAGGTGATCGGTCCAGTCTCCTTTTAAGCGTAGCTTTATAGGGATTTCCTTTCCTTCATTTTTGGAAAAAATCTTACCGGATGCGCGGTCGTCATCCGTACTGAAAAGGATGCCTTCCTTGACGGCTTTCCACTTTTGGTCGCTGAATTTTTGTAAGGATTCCTGGGCTATTTCAATACGCAGCACATCCGGCCGGAAATCGGAGTCGAGGTTTTGAGTCTGTAAAAGCTGGATGTTCAGATCGTCGACGTACACCGTTCCGGAAACTTCATCTACCCCGGCGTATATCCTTAGGGTATCCAGACCGGGGGTTTCCGGCACATTAAAAATGATCTGGACTTTTTCAAAGCCGTCTTTTTCTTCAATGGCTACGCGCTCCACAATCCTGAAATTGGAGCCTTCATTGCCTTCCACCGCCAGGAAACCTTTGGAACTTTCGGTGAATCTCCAGACAGAGGCCTGGTATTTGGCTCCTTTGATGAAGTCAGTCGTTTCGTAAATAAGGCCAAAGCGGTGGTCAGGTTTCAGCTGGCAGGAGTAGGTTCCCGAGCGGGCATGACGTTTATCCTGGCCTTTGGCACCGCCAAATTTCAGTCCGTTTTCGATAAAGTAATCTCCTTCCACCTGTTCCGCACTACAGGATATGCCTGTAATTTTGGGTTCGCTTTTTTTTGTCCAATTTCGACCAGAAAGCAGGAAACCAATCAAAATTACCATCAAAACGCCCAAAAACCACAAACTTCTGTCGGTTGAGACCGCCTTTTTTTTATTATCAGAAAGAATCATCCAGAAAATTTTGATCTAATGCACAAAGAAAAGACAATTATTCCAACCGTTCCATTTTTTTGGACGACAAAGTGAATATATAGTTTGCATAAATATTCAGTTTACATGACCTTGGACTTCAAAAGATCCCTCAGGTTGTTGATGCCACGCTTCTTTAAACGGGGTAGGAGTTTCATGAGCAAAACGGCTGTGATAAAGGCATCCCCGGCCGCTGTGTGCCGGTTGCTCATGCTGATGTTGTATTTTTCGCACAGCGCATCCAGGGTATAATCTGAGGATTTGATCATTTCGGAGGAAGACCTGGCATCGACGCGGATGGCCAGTTTGGCGGTATCGACCAATTTGTTTTTCAAAGGTCCTGCATTTAGCTTTTTAAGCGCTTCATTGACGATGGCGATATCAAAAGCCACATTATGGCCCACCAGCACGGCATCTTTAATGTATTGGACAAACTCAATGACGGCCTCTTCTTCCGTTTTCTTTTGCTGTTTTCCGTTTTGTAAAATGCCATGGATCAGTACAGCTTCTTTTTTGGTCGACTCCTGGCGTACATAGGATTCCAGGGTATGCCCCAAATCTATTTTATTCCAGACCAGGCTCACCGCGCCAACAGAAAGAATCCTGTCCGTCTTTGGATTCAGTCCCGTGGTCTCGGTATCAAAAACCACAAACCGGATGGTTTCGATAGGTTGCTGCCTGGCAGGCTCCGTATCCAAAAACCTCAGGTATTCCTTCCAGAATTCCGGAGCATTGGTTTTTTTATTTCCTGAAAATAATGATCTGAAACCGCCCATATTGAATTGATAATTTTAAAAAAAATAAAAAATCATCCTCACATCCTCACATCCTCACATCATTGCATCATATTCGTCCTGAACCTCACCTCTATCAAATCCTGGAGATCCTTAATAGGTTTAAAGCAATTCCGAAGCATCATTCGTTGCATTTTATTGAGTTCTTCCGGTTTGAAAAAGCGACCGGAATCTTTGTTTTTCAGCCCTTGCAAAGCCCTGAATCTCATTAGCGTTTCGTAGGCGTCGGCGGCCTGCTCGTACAGTTCGGCATTTTGGGGTTCGAGTTTGGCCAGGTGATCAAATCGCTGAAAGGTATTGTTTTTTCCGTATTGGCGGGCTTCGAGGATGAGCAGCCGTGCAGCATCCGTCAGGGGCATCATCGCCCTGGCCTTGATGTCGAAGTCGTCTTTGTGTTCCCCGCTTCTTTCTACCATGAAATTGCGGAAAAAGGATAGGGGTGAGGGATTTTGCAGTGCATTTTTGGCCAAAAAGGACAGAAAGATATCCTGGTTGCTGATCGATTCATAAATGCTATCCGTCAATTGTCGGGACAGGTCCTTATTTCCGTAAATGGGCCGATAGTCAAAAAAGATGGTAGTAAACATGATTTCCTGGGTACCTGGTTTGTATATCCAGTCCTCGAATTGTTTTTTCCATTCAGAAAGAGAAAGGCACCACCGTGGATTGCTGGCCATCATATCCGCCGGGCAGTATTCAAAACCACATTCATTGAGTATAGTAGTGGTTATTTTAGCGAGCTCCAGGTAGTAGTTTTTGGTGACATTATAATCCTCAGCCGCAACATCCTCAAAAATAATGGCATTATCCTGGTCGGTTCTGAGCAGCTGCTCCTCCCGGCCTTCACTTCCCAACCCCAGCCAGCAAAAGGTGGCTTTTGGGGGTGTTATTCCCTCCTTGTTGAGTTTCCATTCCGCCAGTTGGATTGCTCTGGAAATAATGGCGTCATTGATTTCCGACATGATATTGGAAATGAATGCAATGGAGACTTCCTGGAAGAGGTATTTTTTGAGCAATAATTCGGCTTTGTCCCGAATGAAACGAAGGTCTTCTCCCGTCCTGGCGCGGGAAATTTCGCGCATCAATACCGCCGGGTTATTGGCCTGGACCACCAGCAAATCGTGTTCCGAAAGCACTCCCATAACGGCTGTTTCCGGTGTTCCGTCTTTTGTCACGCAAAGGTGGTGAACCCCCTTCCTGATCATTTCGATCTGTACTTCGGCTACTGCTGAAGAAGGAGGAATACAAATTACCGGGCTGGACATGATCTCGCCGACCCGGGTATCCAGGGGAAGATCCCCGGTAACGATTTTATTTCTGAGATCCCGGTCGGTGAGGATACCGAGAGGGTGGCAGGTGTCGTTGACAATGATAATGGATCCCACTCTTTTATCCCTCATGGTCCGGGCAGCTTCCTTTACGGTATGATCAATTTTGCAGGTGACGGGCTTTTTACTTCGATCAATGGACTGAACTTCCAGAAGCTCCGTGCCTGACTGCCAGATCTGATCGTTTTCGGAGAAAAGCTTGCCTTTATTGTTTTTTGCGTAAGGATTTCTTTCTCCTGCGGCGAAACTTGAGGTCAGAAAATGATTGACCTTTGTATTATGCTCAAGGATGGGCAGAAAAACTTTTGTCGGGATAGCATAGATCAACGCTTCCTCTTTGACAATGGCAGTGAGGGAATAAGCCTGGGAGGCGATCAGGGGCCTCAGGCCAAAAACATCGCCTTCGTCACAGGTGTCGATCAAAACACGGTCGGTTTCGACTTGTCGGAATAACTCTACCGCTCCTTCCTGAATGACATAGAACATTTCCACAGGCGGATCACCTTGTTTGAAAATGATCTCATCATCGGTGAAATACTGGACCTCAATTTTTTCGGAAATGCCCAGAAGTTCTGATGGTTCAATAAAATTAAAAGGAGGATGATTCTTCAAAAAATCAAAAATCCTTACTGCAATTGTATTTTCCATTTTTTATATAAATATCTATATTGTTATTTATGTGCTAATTTATTAAATTTGCAGGACATATGAAAAGTGATTTTGATATTGTCTTTCTTGAAAATGCGACCGAGACGCTCCGGGCGATAGCCCATCCTGTGCGCATTGCCATCATTGAGTTACTTTTTGAGAAAAAACAATTGTCTGTCAAAGCCATCCACACCCGGATCGGTATCGAACAGGCAGTAGCTTCCCATCACCTTCGGATCATGAAAAGCTGTGGACTGGTAGAGGTTTCCCGTGAGGGAAAAAACAGTTTTTATTCTTTGTCTCATATTGAATATTACTATATTATCGAAAGTCTGAAAAAAACCCTTTGATCCTTCCGTCCTTTAATCATTTCCGCTTTTTTTCATTGTCTCTTTGTATCCCTGCAGTATTCCAGCCATCCAGCATTCAATCATTGCCACATTGCATCATTTCCCCATTACAGCATTACCGCATCTCAGCATCGCAGCATTGTCAAATTGCTTCTTCTACAAATAGTATTTCACGTGAACACTTTACCTCAATACATGATTTTGCCATATTTTAATAAAAAAGGATTAAAAGTTTTGACAAATATAGATATTTATATACATTAGTGCGACTTAAAGACAATCTTGAATCCAAATTATTCACCAACTTTTAAAAAGAGAGTGCTTATGAGTATCAAAAAATTACTTCAATACAGCGCAATTTTGTTGCTTTTGGGAATGATGAGTTTTCCCCTTAGCGCACAGGAAAAGACCGAAGAGGATCATTCCTACAAACCCTTAACTCTTAAATTAAGCGAGGATGGCAAAAAGTATGTTCGCTTTATCATGTGGCACCAAATTTGGGTGGAATCGAACAATTTAGAGGCTGAAAATTCCAAATTTTCGTTGAGTACCAGCATCAGGCGTTCCAGATTTTTGGCTTTTGCACAGATTTCTCCCAAATTTTTGATTCTTACTCATTGGGGATTGAACAGCCTGACTGCAGCCAACCTGACTTCTTTAGGAAACAATGGCGACGGGCCACAGTTGTTCCTGCATGATGCCTGGGCGGAAGTGCAGCTCCACAAAAGCCTTTATGTCGGTGGAGGACTCCATTACTGGAAAGGCATGACCCGTATGTCGAATGCCAGTACCCTCAACTTCATGACCCTCGACCAGTCGCGTCCTTTTGTCGCCTGGCATTCTTTGGGCATCACCGATCAGTTTGCCCGCCACCTGGGCATTTACGCAAAGGGAGAAATTGGCAAGTTTGATTATCGCATTGCCCTGAATACACCTTTGCGGAATAACATTTCAGGAGATTACAGTTTGAAGAGCAGTGGATGGACTTACAACGGTGTTGCCAATCCTGACAGCAATGGAGATCTGACAGGCAACATGGTGGCCGAAGGATATTTCCGTTATAACTTCTGGGATACCGAATCTACCAAATTGCCCTATCAGGTAGGCACTTACCTCGGTGCCAAAAAGGTATTTGGAGTGGGAGCCGGATTCTATGCTCATCCAAATGGCATGTTCAACGCCACGACAGGTGAACATGGAAGCGTTTTCCATTTTGCCGTGGATGCTTTTCTCGATATGCCCGCCGGGGATAATGGAGCGTTAAACGCCTATGCTGCCTTTATGAAATTCAATTATGGCGAGAATTACGTCGCTCGATGGGCCGGTACGGGATCAGCCATTTACGCCCAATTGGGATACTTGGTTAAATCTGCCAAACTCATGCCGTATGTTGCCTTCAATACAGGGAACTACGATGGGTATGATGACCCCGTGAATGCCCTTGATGTTGGTCTGAACTATTTCATCAATGGCCACAATGCCAAACTTACCCTGGAGTATCATAAGATTTCCGGTGATATCAGGGAAGGAGCCATTGCGACCCAGGCTGATGCGCTTGCACAAATTCGCTTGCAGCTGCATGTATTCCTCTAACGGGAGAAAGCTGCCTGGCAGTACCAAAGTTTCCATTGCTAAAATTTCTTAACAATAAAACTAACTTGATATGTCTGAAAAAAATTTAAAGGAATACTGGAAGAAAAACTTAATCACGGTGGTTATTCTTTTGGCCATCTGGTTTTTGGTTTCTTATGGTTTCGGTATTTTCTTCGTTGACAGTATGAACTCGATGAAGATAGGAGGTGCCAAACTGGGCTTCTGGTTTGCCCAGCAGGGATCTATTTACGTTTTCGTGATCCTGATCTTTGTCTATATCTGGAGAATGAACAAACTGGATAAAGAGTACGATGTCCATGAATAGGATTTAGTCATGGGTTTTATCTAAAATAATCAAAAAAATAAAATTATGAGTGTTCAAACTTGGACTATAGTTTTAGTGGTGCTGTCTTTTGCTTTATATATCGGTATAGCCATCTGGGCGAGAGCAGGGTCCACCAAAGAGTTTTACATTGCCGGCGGAGGGATTCCTCCTATTATGAACGGAATGGCCACCGCTGCGGACTGGATGTCGGCGGCCTCCTTTATTTCGATGGCCGGATTGATCTCGTTTATGGGATATGACGGAGCTGTTTTCCTCATGGGCTGGACGGGTGGATATGTTTTGCTGGCGCTCTTGCTGGCCCCGTATCTACGGAAATTCGGAAAGTTTACGGTGCCCGATTTTATCGGCGACAGGTATTATTCCAATACCGCCAGGACAGTGGCTGTTATTTGTGCCATCATTGTTTCTTTCACTTATGTAGCAGGTCAAATGCGCGGGGTTGGCGTGGTTTTTTCCCGTTTCCTTGAGGTGCCCATTAACCTGGGTGTTGTGATTGGTATGGCTATAGTATTCTTTTATGCCGTATTGGGCGGTATGAAAGGGATCACCTATACTCAGGTAGCTCAATACTGTGTGCTGATTTTTGCCTTCATGGTCCCTGCGATCTTTATTTCCCTGCAGCTGGCAGGAACGGCCATTCCTCAGTTAGGATTCATTGGAAAGGCAAGTGATGGTACTTTCCTGCTAGACAAACTGGATATGTTGCATAAAGACCTTGGATTCCATGAGTACACTTCCGGATCAAAGTCAATGATCGACGTATTTGCGATCACCTTTGCCCTGATGGTTGGAACGGCAGGACTTCCACACGTAATTGTTCGCTTCTTCACCGTACCAAGAGTGGTGGATGCACGTAAATCTGCAGGATGGGCATTGATTTTCATCGCTATCCTTTACACCACAGCACCAGCTATCGCCGTTTTTGCACGGACCAATTTGATCCATACAGTTAGCAACCAGCAATATTCGTCCATGCCGGAATGGTTTAAGAAATGGGAAGGAACGGGATTGATCAAATTTGAAGATAAGAACAACGACGGGATTGTTCAATACGTAGGAGACAAAGATGCCAATGAATTGACTATTGACCGGGACATCATGGTGCTGGCGAATCCTGAGATCGCCAAATTACCCAATTGGGTAATTGCACTGGTGGCCGCGGGTGGTTTGGCTGCCGCCCTGTCGACAGCAGCAGGGTTGTTGCTGGTCATTTCTACTTCCATCTCTCATGATTTGATCAAAAAGCAGATCAAACCAGATATTACGGAGAAAGGCGAATTGTTGTGGGCGCGTATCGGTGCATTCTTTGCTGTTTTGGTGGCCGGTTACTTCGGCATCCATCCCCCGGGATTCGTGGCGGCTGTTGTGGCACTCGCCTTCGGACTGGCCGCAGCCTCCTTCTTTCCGGCCATTGTGCTCGGGGTGTTTGACAAGCGGATGAACAAAGAGGGAGCGGTTTCAGGAATGATTGTGGGGATTGTTTTGATGTTGTTTTACATGATCAAATATAAATTAGGTGGTTTTGGTGGCGGTACTGCTGAAGATTGGTGGTTCGGTATTTCACCTGAAGGTTTTGGTACCGTGGCGATGTTTGTAAACCTGGTGGTTTCCGTTGTGGTTTCCAGGTTGACCGCAGCACCTCCTGAGGATGTTCAGGCTATGGTGGAGGAAATCCGTATCCCTAGAGGAGCAGGTCAGGCACGCGGGCATTAGGCCCTTAATTTCCCTGGGTTTAACTGAAATTTAAAACCAGGCGGGGAATTCCCCCAGGTTGTAATTCCAAAATGTTGTACTTTTATGGGAAGAACATACTTCATTTGTTCTTCCCATTTTTTAAAAATCCTTATCGTTATGAAATTGCAATTGGGTAGAAAAGCTTCAGACGTATTTGTAGTGGTGTACATAGCCGGGACATTATTACTTAGATTTTTTTTAGAGCCTCAGCTACAAGGGAGGTTTCTTATCTCTATTGCCCTGGGGGCCTTTGCCTTGTTGTTTTTATGGGCCCTGGCGAAAAGTAAATTGATCAATCCCAGTTGGTTTGGTCTCTTGCCATCACGGAAGGAACAATAATACAAACCGCCATTTATGTTGAATGGCCAAAACCATATTTGGATGCCAACGGATAGAGAGGCAAAATTATTCAGCTTGTTTTTTGCAGCTTTTGTATTATTAAATTTTCCCATAATAAGTATCTTGGGAAATCAACCTCCTGCAGGGGGTGTTCCGCTTTTGTATATTTATTTGCTGGTACTTTGGGTTGGGATCATTTTTATTACTTATCGGATCATTCAAGGCAAGAACAAAAGTTAACTCATTGTTTTCATAAATCTCCTTAGGAATGTCATTAAGTGTTGTCATTATCGCTTCTTTGGCGTATGTGCTTTTACTTTTTTTGATTGCCTATTTTGGTGCTAAGCATTCCGAAAAAGGGGGTAGACTGGTAAATAATCCTTATACTTATTCTCTCTCTCTGGCTGTATATTGCACCGCCTGGACATTTTTTGGGAGCGTGGGAAGAGCGGCAGAAACGGGTATCGGGTTTCTCCCGATTTATCTTGGTCCTGTCATTTTCGCCCCAATCTGGATGATCGTCCTGCGTAAGATCATCCTTATCAGTAAAGGTCAGCGTATAACTTCCATTGCTGATTTCATTTCTTCACGTTACGGAAAAAGTACGGCGCTGGGAGTGGTGGCCTCGATTATAGCTGTTTTGGGAGTGATCCCATACATCTCTCTTCAGCTCAAAGCTGTGGCCATCAGTTTTCAAACTTTGTTATCTGATTCATCCAAACAGGTGATCGCATTTGGACCCGAAACGCCTTTTTATTATGACCTGGCGCTTTATATAGCCATTGTCCTGGCATTTTTTACCTTTATTTTCGGAGCCAGAAAGCTGGATCCGAACGAAAGACATGAAGGCCTGGTCGCAGCGATTGCCTTTGAATCCATTTTTAAAATGGTTGCTTTTCTCGTCATAGGCATTTTTGTGACCTATGGAGCCTTTAATGGTTTTGGGGATATTTTTTCAAAAGCTTTGGAAAATGAAGACATAGCCCAGATCTTTTCTTTCGAAGCTGAAGGAATGACCGGATGGAGCTGGATGTTGTTGATCATATTATCCATGTTCGCCATAGTGATGCTTCCGCGTCAGTTCCACATTGCTGTGGTTGAAAATACAAAGGTGAGGTACGTGGAAAAGGCTTCCTGGCTTTTTCCGGCTTATTTGCTGCTGATCAATATTTTCGTTTTGCCTATTGCGATAGGAGGGCTTCTTACCTTCCCCGGCGGCGTAGTGGATGCAGATACTTTTGTATTGAACATTCCCCTGGCCTATGGACATGAATGGATGGCTCTCTTTGTTTACCTGGGAGGACTTTCGGCGGCCACGGGAATGGTGATTGTTTCCGTGACGGCATTGAGTATTATGATCAGTAATAACCTGGTGATTCCGTTTTTATTGAAGTTTGCCATGGTTCGCGGAAGAATCATTGATGATGTAAGCATACGGTTGTTGGGGATACGCCGGGTGATCATAGTGGTGGTTTTGATCCTTTCGTATGGTTATTTCCGGTCCGTGGGCATGAGTTATAGTCTTGTTTCCGTGGGGTTGATCTCTTTTACGGCGGTAGCCCAGTTTGCTCCGGTACTCATTGGTGGCATTTATTGGAAAAGAGGAACCAAAGCAGGGGCCATGTCTGCCATGTTAGCCGGGTTTATCATTTGGTTTTATAGCTTAATCGTTCCTCTTCTTGCCGAAAAAGGGATCATGCCTTCATCAATAATTTCTGAAGGTCTATGGGGAATCAACCTACTCAAACCTTATGAATTGTTTGGGTTGCAGGGGTTTGATCATATTTCGAATGCAGCTTTTTGGAGTCTTCTGTTTAATACCCTCATTTTTGTGATCGTATCCCTGAATACCCGTCAGGATGCTTTGGAAATTACCCAGGCAGATTATTTTGTGGATCACTATAAATATGTCGAAGGCGGGAGTGATTATGAGGTTTTCCGACGAAAGGCTAAAGTGCCTGATCTGATCTCATTGCTGGAAAGATTTTTGGGAGAAAAAAAGGCCCGAAAGCTATTGAAAAATTACGAAATAAAACACGGTATCGATATAAAGAAACTGAGCGAAGCAGATGGTGAATTGATCACCTATACGGAAAAGCATATTGCCGGTTCCATTGGTGCCGCATCGGCCAAACTTATCGTTTCTTCTATTATCAGGGAGGAACCTATTGGATTAGAGGAAATGCTGAAAGTGTTGGATCAAACCCAGGAGATCATCCAATACAGTAAAGAACTGGAACAAAAGAAAACCGAGCTGGAAAAAACGACCCAGCAACTCAAACAGGCGAATGAACAATTGAAAGAACTGGACGAACTCAAGGCAGAGTTCATCTCTACCGTGACCCATGAATTGAGAACTCCGATCACTTCCATCAAGGCCATGGGGAAAATTTTGTACGACAATCGGGATCTGCCGGCAGAAAAAAAGGATGAGTTCCTTGCCATAATTGTGGATGAAAGCGAACGCATTGCCCGGTTGGTTTCGGAAGTACTCGATTTACAAAAAGTACAGTCAGGGGCTGAAAACTGGAATTTTGAAATAATTGATTTATGCAATGCCGCAGAACAGGCATACAGGGGGGTGAAGGAACTGATGAAACAACAGAATTATGAAGCTGTATATGAAGTCTGTGATCAGCCCCTGATGGTGAGGGGCGATAGGGATAAACTTACTCAGATGATCATCAACCTGTTGTCTAATGCCATTAAATTTTGTGACCCTGATACCGGTAAGGTGGTTCTCAGGATTAAGCCAGGTCAGAACTCGGCTATATTGGAAGTCGAGGACAACGGTTTCGGGATTTCTGAAGTAGACCAGGCAAGAGTATTTGAAAAATTTATTCAGGTAAAAACGCCGGGAGTGAAGAAACCGCGAGGAACCGGATTGGGTTTGTTTATATGCAAACAAATTGTTGACACGCACAATGGGTCGATAAGTATAAAGAGCCAGATAGGCAAAGGATCGGTTTTTACGGTCGCATTGCCATTGGCTTGAAAAGGTGATTTTTTTACGGAAAAAAGGTGATTTTTATTGCCTTTTCTTCCTGTTTTTAGTTGTACTTTTAAATCTGTTTTTGATCAGACCGAAAAGGATAAAACAATGATGGCTAACCAAAGACAATCCTTCAAAATCTTACTCGTCGATGATGAGCCAAATATCCTTTTGGCGCTCGAATTCCTGATGAACCAACAAGGTTACGCCATCGAAAAAGCTACCAGTGGGGAGGAGGCCCTCGAAGTCATTGCATCTTTTCATCCCGATCTGGTGATTCTTGATGTAATGATGCCCGGAATCGATGGCTTCGAAGTGGCTATGAAAATAAGGAAATCTTCCCGATACAATAATATTCGCATCATATTTTTGACGGCAAAAGGAACTGCCGAAGATAAATTGAAAGGCTATGGCAGTGGGGGAGAAGTGTATGTCACCAAACCTTTTGATAACTATGAACTGGTCAATACGGTCAATGAGATCTTTGAAATGAGTTGATTTTTTTAAGGCCGTTTCACAAACCTGGAACTAATTTAATTCGAAATAAAACCTAAAAATATGCTTTTACAAATTAAATCACTGGATGAGTATAAATCCGCTTATAAACGGAGTGTAGAAGACCCGGAGGGATTTTGGGCAGAACAGGCGTCATCTTTTACCTGGAGTAAAAAATGGGATAAAGTACTGGACTGGAATTTCAGGGATCCTGATGTGAACTGGTTCGTCGGAGGAAAATTAAACATCACAGAAAACTGTCTGGACAGGCACCTGGATACCCGGGGCGACAAGGTGGCGATCCTGTGGGAGCCCAATGATCCTAAATTGCCGGCCATAACTTATACCTATAAAGAACTGCATGCCGAAGTTTGTAAAACGGCCAACGCCTTGAAAAAAAATGGCGTGGGCAAAGGCGATCGCGTTTGTTTTTATATGCCAATGGTTCCCGAACTCGCCATTGGAGTGTTGGCGTGTGCTCGTATAGGAGCCATCCACTCTGTGGTCTTTGCCGGCTTCTCCGCTAATGCCCTTGCTGACAGAATCAAGGATGCTACCTGTAAAATGGTGATCTGTTCCGACTACAACCACCGTGGAGAGAAAACCATCCCTGTCAAACAGGTGGTGGATGATGCTATTGCCATGGGATGTGATAGTGTGGAAACGGTTTTGGTCCATCACAATACAGGAGAAGATATTAACTGGAACGATAAACTCGATAAATGGTGGCACGAAGAAATAGATGATCAGCCGGCAACCTGTCCTGCAGAACAAATGGACAGTGAAGATATCTTGTTTATCCTTTATACTTCAGGTTCCACCGGTAAACCAAAGGGTGTGGTGCATACCTGTGGCGGTTTTATGGTTTATACCGCATTCTCTTTTTTAAATGTTTTCCAGTACCATGAAGAGGATATTTACTGGTGTACCGCCGATATCGGATGGATCACCGGCCACTCTTATATCGTTTACGGTCCCCTTTTGGCAGGAGCGACCACAATGATGTTTGAAGGGGTGCCTACTTATCCTGATGCCGGACGTTTCTGGGAAGTTTGCGAAAAGCATAAGGTCAACCAGTTTTATACGGCTCCAACCGCCATCCGTGCCTTGATGGCTTTCGGCGATGATTACGTAAAAGGTTACGATTTGAGTAGTTTGAAAGTGCTTGGATCCGTAGGGGAGCCTATCAACGAGGAAGCCTGGAACTGGTATAATGAAAAGGTAGGAAAAGGCAATTGCCCTATTGTGGATACCTGGTGGCAGACAGAAACCGGAGGCATTCTGATCACCCCATTGCCGGGCATTACCGATACAAAACCTTGTTATGCTTCTTATCCGCTTCCAGGCGTTCAACCCATACTGGTAGATCCTGAAGGCCATGAATTAACGGAAAATAATGTGGAGGGATTGCTGTGTATCAAGTTCCCTTGGCCAAGTATTATCCGTACGACTTATGGTGATCATGAGCGATGCCAACAGGTGTATTTCTCCTCCTTCCCGGATCTGTATTTTACCGGTGACGGCGCCAGAAGAGATGGTGACGGTCGTTTGAGAATTATTGGCCGTGTGGATGATGTAATCAATGTTTCCGGGCACAGGATGGGTACTGCGGAAGTTGAAAATGCGATCAACGAGCACCCTGACGTAGTGGAAAGTGCCGTGGTGGGATTCCCGCACGATATCAAAGGTCAGGGCATTTATGCTTATGTCATTCCGTCTCACGACATTATGGATGAAGAAAAATTCATCAGGGAAATCAGGGATGTCGTGACCAGAGAGATCGGGCCCATTGCCAAACCTGACCAGATCCAGATCGTACCAGGTTTACCAAAAACACGTTCAGGTAAAATCATGCGTCGAATTTTGAGGAAGGTTGCATCAGGAGATGCTTCCAACCTGGGAGATATTTCTACTTTGCTCAATCCGGAAGTGGTTGAAACGGTGAAAAAAGGTGCAAAATCATAACGAATTTTGGCATCAGACCGAGGACGGATGGATGTTGATCCACTCAGCATCCATCTTTCTTCTTTTAACAGCGTGATTACGTTATGTTTTATTGATTTTCTGAAGGCTTTTCAACAATAATCAAGGTTGTTGAGCAGTGTGATTTTTTTTCTTTCAGGAAGGAAAACCTACCAATTCATGTTTTTCTGTTTTCGGAATTAATGCAGGCTCTGCCTGGATCAGGGCCATTTTTTCACTAAAAAAATCTAAAAAAATGACTTACCAGGAATTTTATCAAAACAGCATCCGCGAGCCGGAAAAATTTTGGGAAGAGCAGGCAAAATCATTGGATTGGTTTAAGTTTCCTAAAAACATTTTGTCCAAAGATGAAGAAGACTTGTTTCATTGGTATCAAGGTGGAAAAATGAACACATCCTACCTGGCACTTGATTATCATGTAAAAAACGGAAGAGGTGACCAGGTTGCCCTGATCTACGATTCTCCTGTCACGAATACGATCAAAAAATATACTTTTAAAACATTGCTCCACGAGGTGGAACTGGTCGCCGGAATGCTGGTTTCCTTGGGCGTGAAAAAAGGAGACCGGGTCATTATTTACATGCCTATGATTCCGGAAACTGCTTTCGCTATGCTGGCCTGCGCCAGGCTGGGAGCGGTCCATTCGGTGGTATTTGGAGGTTTTGCAGCCCACGAGCTGGCGATCAGGATCGATGATTCCACCCCTGATGTATTATTAACAGCCTCAGGTGGTATAGAGATTTCCAAAGTCATTCCCTATAAACCCATTGTAGATGAAGGCATAAAAATGGCGGATCATAAGGTGAAACATGTCGTCGTGTTGCAGCGGGAGGTCATCACCGCCGAATTGGATCAGGGCCGGGATATCGACTGGGCGGAACTAAGGGCCAAAGCTGAGCCTGCCAAATATGTAGAGGTGGATGCTACCGATCCCTTGTATATTCTTTACACCTCAGGGACAACGGGCAAACCCAAAGGGGTTTTAAGGGACAACGGCGGGCATGCTGTATCCATGAAATTCAGCATGGAATACATCTATGACATCAAACCGGGCGAAGTGTACTGGGCCGCTTCAGATGTTGGCTGGGTGGTGGGCCACTCTTATATCATTTATGCTCCATTGATCCAGGGTTGTACTACTATTTTGTTTGAAGGAAAACCGATTAAAACACCGGATGCCGGAACTTTCTGGCGTGTGATCCAGGATCACAAAGTGAATGTTTTCTTTACGGCTCCCACGGCTTTCCGGGCCATCAAAAAGGAAGATCCCACAGGAAGCCTTCTCGCGAATTACGATACCTCTTCCCTCAGGATGCAGTTCCTGGCCGGAGAGCGTTGTGATGTAACCACGTTGCATTGGCTGGAAGATTTGCTGAAAGTACCCGTCATCGACCACTGGTGGCAGACTGAATCCGGATGGCCTATGTTGGCGAATATGGCTGGTGTGGAATTACTCCCCGTCAAGGCGGGGTCAGCCTGTAAACCTGTTTGTGGTTATGATATTCGCATTCTTGGACAGGATGGAAAAGAGGTGGGGCAGCTTGAAGAAGGCGTTGTAGCTATTAAGTACCCGCTGCCTCCGGGTTGTCTGCCAAATCTGTGGCAGGATACTGCGAGGTTTAAAGATTCTTACCTCAGTATTTTTCCGGGCTATTATTTTGCCGGTGACGGCGGATACCGGGATGAAGACGGTTATGTTTTTATTACGGGACGAATAGATGATATCATCAATGTTGCCGGCCATAGATTATCTACGGCAGAAATGGAGGAAATTGTAGCCTCCCACGATGCGGTGGCGGAATGTTCCGTTATTGGCATTGCTGACGATATGAAAGGTCAGGTTCCCGTAGGTTTTGTGGTGCTCAAGGCCGGGGTGAATGTGGATTATGATGCCCTGGAAAAGGAACTCATTAACATGGTAAGGGAAAAAATAGGTCCGGTGGCGGCCTTCAAAAGGGCTGTTGTGGTGGCCCGACTGCCCAAGACGCGTTCAGGGAAAATATTGAGAAAGATCATGAGGGCTATCGCGGATGGTTCCGAATTTAATCCGCCTTCCACGATTGAGGATATGAGCGTGCTGGGTGAGTTGGAAGACAAGATGAAACGGGAGAAGGTAGGGCAGGCCTTTTAATTGTAGAATGATGGATTTAAGCTAAAAGGACTTCAACCGGCTCTAAGGTATTTCAGGGGTTGAGGATAAAAAAATGGGTGGACTTTAGGACAAAACGATCCTTAGAGTATGTCTAAAAATTTAAATTTGTAGATCATTCCAAGCGATATAAAATTGTTTGGCAATTCTGCCAAAGTACCCACGCTTCGGAACTTTCTGCTGTTTTTTCGTGATCCTTGTCCAATCGGCGAAAGTAATTGAACCGCCCGAAGGTCTGTTCGGTAACCCAGCGCCACTTCACAGGAACAAACCCTTTTGCACTTGGGGGCTTTGATGAAAGCTCTACTTCTACTCCTAACAGATTCTCATATACCCAATCCATGAAGATAATTTTATAAGCAGCATCTGCCAGTATTTTTTCTAACCGGTGCAAGTATCCAACCAGAGGCTCGACTACCTGGTGCGCCATTGCTCCGTCTGCATGATTAGCCGCATGGACAACTATCCCCCAAACTAAACCTAAAGTATCTGTGATGATATGACGCTTTCGCCCATTAACACGCTTGTTTCCGTCAATTCCTTTTTCTATATTCACAAATGGTCCTGATTTAACAGACTGACTATCAATACTTAGCATGCTGGGCGTTTCTTCTTTACCCTGTCGCTTCCTTTCCTTTCGATTCAATCCTTCATTTAATTTTTGCAGTGTTCCATCCTTTTGCCATTTTTGAAAATAATAATATACACTTTTCCAGGGAGGAAATTCTCCCGGAAGATTTCTCCATTGGCTGCCAATTCTTAATATCCAAAAAATTGCGTCTACCACATCTCGCAAATCATATTTGCGTTTTCTTTTGATAGGTAAATATTCTTTTATAATTTCCCACTGGGAATCAGTTAGTCGCTCATATTGAGTTTGCATAAACTTGGGTTTTAGTCTACCACAAGTTTAATAACTGGTTCCCATTTTTCCAAAGACTTCAATTTTTAGACATACTCTTATGGACTGTTTTTTTTAAAAGTATCCACCCATTTTTAGTCAAAACTATTTTCACCAAGTCAATTTTAGAACATTTTTTAGAGCCTCTGAAAGTTTCCCCGGTTTGGGTTGTTGGTTTTATAGCTTCATTTTTATTGAACCAATCCGCCATCCACGCTAAGTACGGTGCCCGAAATATACGACGCTTCGTCGGAGGCCAGGAAAGCATAGGCATTGGCGATATCTTCCGGTTCGCCCAAACGGGCAACCGGAATACTTTTTTTGATGCCTTCGATGATCTCTTCGGGTATGGTTTGGATCATTTCGGTATTGATGAACCCCGGTGCCACTGCGTTTACGGTGATGCCTTTTCGGCCGAATTCACGAGCCCACGTTTTGGTCAACCCGATCAGACCGGCTTTGGTGGCGACATAATTGCTTTGGCCAAAATTGCCGTAAAGCCCCACAATGGAGGAAGCATTGAGGATGCGTCCGCCCCCTCTTTCCATCATGTAAGGAAATACATTTTTAGTGCAATTGAACACCCCTGTGAGGTTGACGTCAATGACGGATTGCCATTGCTCTGAGGTCATTTTTTTCATCGAAGCGTCTCGGGTGATCCCCGCATTATTGATGAGAATATCAATGCCGCCGAATTCTTCAGCTACCCTCTTGGCGGCGGCCTCAACAGCAGTAAAATCTACGGTGTTCACCTTGTAGAATTTACATTCCAGTCCTTTTGCCCGGTAACTTTCTGTCAGAGCTTCTCCCAGGGTTGCGTCAATATCCCAAATGGCGACCCGGGCACCCTCCTGAAGAAATTTGTCTACCGTGGTTTTTCCAATACCCCGGCTGCCTCCTGTGATGATGGCCACTTTGTTTTTTAATCTTTGCATGGTTCTAATTTTGGCTGGTGAATCATTCCTCAAAATTAAAACTTTGGCTCCACCTATATTCAAAAAGCGTCAACAGCTTTTAAAATATTTGGAGGTGACTTTGAATGAAATAATTTATTAATTTAGTTTAAAATACTGGTTGTTAAAGTTTTAAGTTTTAAAAAGTAGACTTTGACCCAAAATTTTCACCTGGTCCTTAAGCTTGTCGTAAATCAGACGCTTTTTCGTGATTTAATTGCTAATTTTGCAGCGTCTATTAATATCAAATAATACCAAACTTATGAAAGAAGTATATATTGTTTCAGCAGTTCGTACTCCATTAGGAAGTTTTGGAGGGGTTTTGTCCGGAATCGCTGCTACTGAATTAGGATCAATTGCTATCAAAGGGGCTCTCGGAAAGGCGGGAGTAGATGCCTCACAGGTTGATGAGGTGTTTATGGGAAATGTCATTTCTTCCAATCTCGGCCAGGCTCCTGCACGTCAGGCAGCACTCGGGGCAGGCATCGGAAATAATGTACCATGTACTACCGTAAATAAAGTATGCGCCTCAGGCATGAAATCTATCATGCTCGCTGCACAAAGCATTATGCTAGGCCACGGTGACCTCATCGTTGCCGGCGGGATGGAGAGCATGTCCAATATTCCTTATTACCTGCCCAAATCAAGATGGGGACTGAAGTATGGAGACGGCGTTTTGGTTGATGGTTTGGCCAAGGACGGTCTGACAGATGCCTACAACCACAAAGCGATGGGCACAAGTGCCGACGCTACGGCGGAAAAGTTTAATATTTCGCGGGAAGCTCAGGATGCTTTTGCCATTCGATCATATAAATTGTCGGCAGAATCAACGGAAAAAGGTTATTTTAAAGAGGAAATTGTACCTGTAATAGTCCCTCAACGGAAAGGAGACCCCATTGTCATCACTGAAGATGAAGAATACAAAAAAGTGAATTTTGATAAAATTCCAACACTCAATCCTGTGTTTTCTAAAGAAGGTACGGTAACTGCCGCCAATGCGTCGACCATCAATGACGGCGCTTCTGCACTGATTTTGGCAAGCGGCGAAAAGGTTAAAGAACTCGGCCTGAAACCTGTGGCCAAAATATTGAGTTTTGCCGATGCCGCCCAGGAGCCGGAGTGGTTCACCACAGCGCCAACCCTGGCAGCTCCCCTGGCATTAAAAAGGGCCGGATTGGAATTATCAGATATCGATTTTTTTGAAGTCAACGAGGCTTTTGCCGTGGTCACCATGGCGTTCAACCACGTACTCGGTATCGATGAAGAAAAAGTAAACGTCTTTGGCGGCGCTTGCTCCATAGGTCACCCTCTCGGTGCTTCCGGTGCGAGAATTGTCACCACGCTCAACAATGTGCTTCAACACAAAAAAGGAAGCAAGGGACTGGCAGCCATCTGCAACGGCGGCGGCGGTGCTTCTGCTTTGATTATCGAGCGGGTATAGAAAACAACTTGGACATGAATCATCCCGAATTTTATCTGATTAGCTGAAATTCGGGATTTTTATTTCGCAAAAAGAAATAAACCGCAAAACCTGCCTTCCGTCGCGGCAGCAGGCAAGGTTTAAAACAAGTAACCGCAAATGGAACGAAGTTGAGCTCAGTGAAATCCCGCACATGAAATGTCGGGGTGACATCCTCGATCACGTAGTGTCGGGAATTTAGAAGTGTTTGGATTATGGGTTAGGTGTTTTAAGACAAAATTTGACTTTTTCTCCAAAACCCACACGTTTTACCCACTCACTTTTACACCTGCCTTCCTGCGTCTGCAGGCAGGTTTTAAATTCCTTGTTTTACATTTTACATTTAAAAAACACTTCAAATAATCATATAATTTCCAGTTCAGACAGTTTTTGAAAATGCCGGGATGACCCATGTTTTCAATAGCCTTTCTCCCTTGAAACTTCGTTCAACAGTGGTTTTCCGGCCTTCATCCGGTGATAATTTTCCAAAATTTGTGGTGCTACGCTCACCGGGTCAGTAATACTCGCAATATGCGGGGTAATATGGATATTCGGATGGGTCCAGAAAGGATGATCTTCCGGGAGAGGTTCCGTGTCAAATACATCCAAACCAGCGCCCGACAAATGCCCGGTTTCAATCATTTCCAACAAGTCTTCTTCCACCAAATGGCCCCCCCTGGCGACGTTTATTAAAAAGGCTCCCTTGGGTAAAAGAGTAAAAACTCTTTTGTTTAAAATCCCTCTTGTTGCCGTAGTCAGGGGCAAAAGGCATATCAAAATATCCGCTTGGGAAAGGAACAGAGGTAATTCATTTTTTCCTTGAAAAACCTTTACCTGATTTACTGCTTTAGGAGAATTAGCCCAGCCGGATACCTGGAAATCAAGTTGGGTCAATGCTTTGGAAAGGCTTTGCCCCAATGTGCCGAAACCCATAATTCCAATGCGGGTTTCTTTTATGGTAAGGTAGGGGCGTGGAGACCAGATCTTCTTATGCTGGTCATTTTTATACTCATTTAATCCTCGTAAATGATTCATAATGAGGGCAATGACGAATTCATTCATGGCGGTGGCCAGTTCGGCATCCACAATTCGGACAATGGCAGCCTTCAAGGGTAAATTATTATCCTTCATCAAATGATCCACTCCGGCGCCCATGGAGCAAATGACCTTCAAATTGGGATAGGGCTCAAAAGCCCCTTCCGGATGATTCCAGGTCAGCGCAAAATCGACCGCTGCAGGGTTAGGGTCCTGCCCGAAGATGCGGATATCAAGGGTAGGATCAAGGTCTTTCAGAGCAGCGATCCACGGTTCAGGAGCTTTGGTCTGACTGATAAAAGTGATGGGCATTAATGATATTTTTTAAATAATAAGTCATCATTGATAAAGTTAAGTACTGTAAAACAAAAATAATCGCTTTAAATAAAATTCCGCTTGCCCAGTGCTTAGTACACTGAAACGAAAGATTATTTATATAGTTTAAATGTTCTATTCCGATACTTTTTTGTCACGCTGATTTCGCAGATTATCGCTGAAATATTAAGGAAAAATCCTTTTATTCTGCGCTTTGCCCCGACTGTTGGTACGGGGTGTTCCAACTCCAGAATACCGACCAGAGGTAAGGTATGTCACTTTGTTCCATCTGCGCGAAAAAATTTCTGTTGGGGGACTTATTAAAAAAATAAAAAAACATTTGCTACACGGTATTTAGTACCTGGACAAAATTAAACGAATATTGAATTATATTCAGCTACTCCGACCTTCAGGTCGGGGCGTAAGAAGTAATCAGTAAAACCCAGGCCTTCAGGCCTTTGATTACTTTAATGCTTTGCAGATCACCGGTTACAAAAAAAGCGTGTTCCTCTTCTGCGCCAATCTGCGAAATCTGCGTATCCGAATCCGTAAAATTTTAATAAATAACGCCTTTCTATGGAGCATTCCTACCGATGGCCATTCAAAACCAACTGCTCCAAAATTAACCACTGTTCAAAGGCCACGTTCCCATAAATTTGATCGTGCGACTAAATATTTAATCCTCCTGGTTCGTTTACGAAAAACATCAACATACCATCCATGAAGCAGTTATTTTTAACCACAATATTATCTTCTTTTATCTTTTTTTTAAATGCCCAGTCGATCATTTCCGGGGTTTTTCAGGCCTCAGAAGCAGAAATGGTTTATGAACACGGGCTCAAATGGACTGCTTTTCAACATAAAAACGATTCTCTCAACCAAAACGGATACAGACTCTACGATCTTGAAACTTATAAGGGATCCGGTGACCGGACCTTTTGGGGAATCTGGATCAAAAGCGATCTTCCGGCTGTGGTGGAATCCGTTTACGGATGGGCTTCATTCGTTGAAAAGAAAAGAGCCATGACTTCCGACAGTTTTTTGTTGACGAAAGTGACGGCATACGCTGTTTCAGATAAGGAGCAATATTATATAGGTGTTTGGGTGAAAGAGGATACTCCACACAAGATATGGAAGCTCGATTCCCGCGAGGGGCTGGCGCAAAAGACAGAAGAAATGGCCCGCCAGGATTTTTTCATCCGGAACGTTGAAGTATTTTCCAGCCCGAATAAAACCTTGATTTTTTTAGCCCTTTTTCATAAAGGAAAAGTAACTACTCCTCGTAACTACGTTTATACATCGGATGATCTTAAAGTGTTTAAAACCAGTGTATTACAAAGGCAAAAAAGCGGTTTTAGGTTAGTTGATTTTGAAAATTTTGAAGAAAAAGGAACCCGCTGGTACCTCGGCGTTTTTGAAAAGGGCGACTATGAAACAGTGCTGCTCGAAGGACAAGAGACTCCTGATTTCAACGGCAAGTGGGAGATTCTTGAAGAACAGGGATTACGGCTCATGGATATTGAATTGGAGGAATAAGCTGACGGTGTTAATATTTAATGAACTTCAATACGGTATCTGTTCCGTTTTTCTGGAGGAAGAAAATTCCGGGAGGCAGATGAGATACATCGATTCTATTTTGGTTTTGCTGTAAGTTTATTTTCTCTGCTATTTCCCCGTTTTCATAAAAAATTTGAAATGTTTCTTCCTTGGCTTGTTTTTGGATAATAATGTTTAAATAATCATGAACCACCGTCGGGTAAACCTGAAATGTTGTAGCGTTTGGGTTGAATAACAGTTGGATCATTTCGCTGTAAGCAAATAATCCATCCTCATCTACCTGTTTCAATCGATAATAATTTGAACCCGGATCCGGGGTTTGGTGGACAAATTTATATTGATGCTCGGTATAAGCATTTCCCAATCCACTTACGAACCCTACCTCAGAAAAATTTATCCCATCCCGACTATGTTCAACGTAAAATCCGGCGTTTGCTTTTTCTGAAGAAGTTTTCCATTGTAGTTGGACGGATTGATCCAATGGCCATCCCCTAAAAGAGGTAAGCGTCACCGGCAATAAACAAGGGGAAGTGATCAAACTGGATCCATCAAGGTTCCATTCGGGTTTTAAAGGTGCGCAAAAATGGGTTAAGGCAGTCGGGAGGATGTCAGTCAACCTGGGGGTTAGGCTGTAGTCGTCTACAATAGTCATGCCCGGGTCGTTCCAAACGGCCCCTTGAATGGTGCCGTGATGAGTGCCGGCATGATCGATGGCCTGTGTGGTCCCCGTGCCTTCATTTAGTCTCCAGTACCCGATCAGGTTGGCAAAATTGGGATGGGTATTGTCAATAGGATTGCAATGCCAAGTGTTTATGGTGTTACCTTCAACTATTGTATTCCAAACACGCACCTCAGCAATCGAACCGCTGTAGCCAAAAGCGCCATTGATATCAGCCCCCAAAAATAATCCCTGGTTCGTGTTAATGTCCCCGACAAAGGAAATGTCGGTGGAGGCGGTCAAATTGCCATCCTGGTACATCTTCATCAAACCGTCGCGGTCAAAGCTAACACTTAGGGTGTGCCACTCATTATCTGCAATGGCCCCTCCCGTGTTGAGGTCGGCCCGACTGCTGCCGTCACCGATATTTACCTTCCATTCCGGTCCGGAAGGGTATTTGAAAGAAAGGACAAAACCTTTGTTTAACCCGGAGGCCCAGTTTTTGTTTCCGACAATGGCCACATCAGCACTAACACTGGTCAGTACCCTGCATTCTATAGTAAAATCCTGGCTGGCTCCGAAATTGAAAGATGGATCAGCAGGGATCTGGACGTAATCGCCTGCTCCGTCAAACCGAAGGGCTTCGCTTTCGCCCAGGCAATTAAAAATATTGTTGTCAATTACCATAGATTCCTTGGTGATTACGCTGGAGGGAATATCGTTTCCGCTGGCGATCACAAAAACATTCTGTTCTTCAATGGTATTGCCGCCATGCCCAAATCCATTGCCTCCATGGTCAGTAGTGACGATGATCAACCAGTCTTCATTGGCATAATCAGGCCTTTGTTCGATAGATAACAAAACAGGCCCAATAAAATTATCAACGCCTTCTATTGCTGCAATGTAGTTTGGGCTATCAGGGGTAAAACCAGAGCTGTGGCCGGCATGATCCACATCATCGAAATGCAGAAATAAAAGGTCTGGATCATTTTGCGTTATATAGTTGGAAGCCTGGGTACTGACTTCCTGGTCGGTGGAAACATTTAATTTATAATCGGCGTAATCCTGCACGATGTAATCATTGATAGGCGCCCAATGGCAAATGGAGGCTGTATTAAAGGCAGGATTAAATAAATTGAGGTGATAAAACAATGGGGGATAATTATCATAATTATTGCCGGTAAAATTATTGCCGGTGACCAGATGTTTTGCAGACCATACTCCACAAAGGATGGCTGACCAGCCAGGGCCACTGATGGTAATATCATCGTTTAACGCATCAGGGCTGAAAATACCATTTGCGATAAGCGCATCTAAATTGGGGGTGTTGGCCAATGCCATCGCATCAGGCCGACAGCCGTCAATTCCGATGATGACGACCTTTTGTCTTTGCTGCGCCGCTGCAATGAAAGAAATCAATGACAGGAATACAGGAATGAAATATTTCATCATTACTTAATTTTAGAAAATTGATTGTATTCATTGGATGGAGCGGGGAGGCAGATGAGCATAAGATTACCCTACAAGCCTTTTTGAAAAAAATATGAGTCATCCCGAATTTTGCCTGGCGGCAAAATTCAAAATATTTTTTGAGGCCTGGCAGTATCAATCCTTCTGGCACAATGGCGGAATAATTGATTTTCTGATTTTTTCGCGCATTGTTTAGCATTTGTGAGTAATTCGATAGAAAAAAAGCGCACTTCCGGTTTTTTACCTCAGGCTCCATCTACAATTTTACCTCATTTGATAGACTCAAGCCACACAAAAATCCCAAATTTTGGTGTTAACCAAAATTTGGGATGTCTAATGTCATAGAACAATCTAAAATATTATGCCTGTTACAAAGGCAAAATATTACTTACGGCCATATTTTATAGAACCTTCCTGGGTAACTTTTTTATCCATCATGTCCAGCAGGCTGTTTTTGATGGTAACAGTAGAACCGTTTACCTCAGCATTAGGTATATCGCATTTTTTGACCTTGCCGGGAAGATGATAAATGGTGGTCATGTGTGCATCTGCCATAAACATTTTTGCCATATCCATCGTCTCATCGTCCATATCCGTATCTGAATCTGAACCCGTTTTTTCAGCAAGCCGGATCAATTCCCTTTTTCCTTGCTTGAAAAGTGGCGAGGTACCTGTAAAAGGATTGCTACCGCCCATCAAACCTCCTCCAGATTCATTTTTTGACTGAACCTTATTGATGATCTCGTGTAATTCAGCAAGTTCTTCAAAAGAATTAAAAGGAATGCTGCTGGTGATCAGGAATTCACTTTTTGATTCACTCATCTGTATGCGCATATTCAGGTCTTTTACTTTGGCTTTTTCGCCATCAGAAAGGTCTGAAAATCCTTCCATGTCCCGGTAGTACATCAGGCTATCCTGCTCCATGTTAACGGCTTCTCCACCTTCTTCTTTAGCGGCTTCCTCCAGTGCAGATTTCATGAACGGATTGGAAAATAATCCACTGGCATCTATCTTCGTCGTATAGGTACCGGATCCATCCTTGTTGAGATACACTTCTTCAACAATGTCAAAGCAGCTCGTCAGGAACAACATGCCGGTACTAAGTAAAAGCAAAACAAATTTTCTCATGTTTATGGTATTGTGGTAAAATAATGCCTAAAAGTAGTAATTTTATAGCCGATCCATGAAAAATAATAAAAATTTCGTCACAAAATTTATTTGGATAAAACCCGCAGAATCACTGAATAAATATTGGGATTAAATTAATTTCAGCCCTATAATAAAACTGGATCCAATAAATATTGCCATAAATAAAAACATTGGAATATGTTGTTGAGAATTAACCCCGATAATCCTGAGGGGCGTAAAATAAAACAGGTGGTAGAAGTCCTCCGGCAAGGAGGAGTGATCATTTATCCCACCGATACCGTTTATGGATTGGGATGCGATATTTTTCAGCAAAAAGCAGTAGATCGCATCTGTCATCTGAGGGGCATTAATCCTGAAAAAGCAAGGCTTTCTTTTATTTGTAAGGATATTGCCGATATTTCGGAATATACTACGCAAATCGATAATCAGACTTTCAAATTGCTTAAGAAAAATCTTCCCGGGCCGTTCACTTTTGTTTTGAAGTCAGGCAATAAGCTGCCGAAGATCTTCAAGAACAATAAAAAGACGATAGGCATCCGTATTCCTAAAAACAATATTGTGACTGCCATCATCGAAGAACTGGGTCATCCTATGATGACTTCTTCTTTAAAATCAGATGATGAACTGCTGGAATATTTTACCGATCCTATCGACATTTACGAGGATTTCAAAAAACGCGTCGATCTCGTCATCGATGGTGGAATAGGGGGAAATATACATTCAACGGTAGTGGATTGTACGGAAGCCGATGTGGAAATCATACGCGAAGGGGCAGGGGAGTTGATGGTTTGATGCTACGATGTTTCAATGCTTCAATGCTACGATGCTACAATGCTACGATGATTCAATGTTTCAATGCTACGATGATTCAATGTTTCAATGCTACGATGATTCAATGCTACGATGCTTCAATGTTTCAATGCTACGATGCTTCAATGTTTCAATGCTACGATGCTTCAATGTTTCAATGCTACGATGCTACAATGCTACGATGATTCAATGTTTCAATGCTACGATGCTTCAATGCTTCAATGCTACGATGTTTCAATGCTACGATGCTACGATGATTCAATGCTACGATGATTCAATGTTTCAATGCTACGATGCTTCAATGTTTCAATGCTACGATTATTTGATGCTGTGTGGTTGGACATTAAGTTATGCTGGTTCAGAAGGTGCCGTCTTTGCGAGACTGATAATAACCTATTAAATAGGCTATGGAGAAAATATGGCTAACCTTATGTCCTATTCAATATTGTAAACTCTGTCCCCGAAGATCGGTGCGCAACACAATGCAAGACGGGTAGCTTTTTCGTGGGTGATCTTTGTAAAAGACAATAACAAACCATAGACAAAAAAAATTAAACTATATGAGAAAAATAATTTCATTTATGCACATATCGCTTGACGGTTTTGTAGCAGGGCTGAACGGAGAAATGGACTGGATTAAAGTTGATGAAGAAATTTTTGATTATGTCGGTAAGCGGATAAGCGAAGGCGACACTGCATTATATGGACGAGTAACTTATCAAATGATGGAAAATTACTGGCCTACCGCAGGAGACAAGCCGACAGCGACCAAGCACGACATTGAACACGCTAAGTGGTATAGCAACGTTCAAAAAGTTGTTTTATCAAAAACAATGAAAGACGTGGATTTAACTAACACAAAAATTATTAGTGACAACCTTTTGGACAGAATAAATGAAATAAAACAACAGGCAGGTGAAGACATTTTGCTTTTTGGTAGCCCGACAGCAACACATTCACTTATTCAACAGAATTTAATTGACGGCTACTGGCTATTTGTTAATCCAATTATTCTTGGACAAGGCATTCCATTGTTTGTAGACATCAAAGATAAAATTAAACTAAACCTATTGACTACTCGGCAATTTACTTGCGGTGTAACAGAGTTGAATTATACAGTAGAAAGACAATAACAACGAGCCGCTAGCAGCATCTACCCCTAAAGCGGGTTTTCGTGTTCCAAAGACAGTTTTTTGGTTAATGTCCCATTTTTTATACTAAACATGATTTTATTTAAACAACCCCCACAATCCTCCCGAGTTCTTTTTTCTGTCCCTGGCGATTTTCAGATTTTCCTGGGCCAGTGTGGCTTCGGGGTCGGCAGCAACGGCTTTTTCAAAAAGGCTAATCGCCTGATCGAATTGTTCTTCATCCAAATAAATGATGCCCAGGTTATTGTAGGGAGTCCAAAGTTCCGGGGCGTATAAAATGGCTTTCTGGTAAGATATTTTGGCCTCTGCCGAAAGGTTCAGGTCGTGTTGGAAAACGCCCTGCCAGTACCAGCATACACCATAGCTGGGCAATATTTCCAAACTTTTTGCCGTATAGGCCAGGGCCTCGTGCAGCATATTCAGTTTGTAGTAACACAAAGCCTCAAACAGGAAGGTATCCTCATCCGCTTCAGGGCCATTCATCACTTTTTCGAGGTCGCGGATGGATTCGTGGTAGTTTCCTTGATTGTAATGCATGATCCCCCTCAATTGCAGGGCCGTGTAATAATCGGGATTGAGTTCAATTGCCTTAGAGGCCGCTTCGATGCCTGCCTCGTATTGCCCCAGATTGTGGTGGCTAGTGGCCAGCCCAAGGTAATTGGTGGGGGAGGAGGGGTCTAATTTTATGGCCGTAAGATAGTTTTGCAATGCCTCGTCAAAGAAACCCAGCAGGTTTCTGCACGATCCGCAATTGGTATAGTTGAGGGCCTCCTGTGGATCCACTTCTATGGCTCTTTTGTGATCCTCCAGGGCCGTTTGATAATCGCCGAGGAAGAAATAACATAACCCCCTCAGTGAATAACCCCAGGGGGTGACCGGGTCAATCTCCAATGACCGGGTGAAATCGGTGATGGCTTCCCTGTAAAGCTTTAACTGGTAAAAAGACAATCCTCTGTGGTGATAAGGTAACGGCACGTCGGGTTGAATCAGGATAGCTTTGTTGAAATCAGGAATGGACATATCGTATTCATCCATCCTTTGGTAGGTAATACCCCGGTTCAAATAGGGTTCGTGCCAGCCTGGACTCAGGTCAACGGCAGCGGTAAAATCATGAATGGCTTTGCTGAATTCCTCGAGTTGAAGAAAAGCATTGCCCCGGTTGATAAAGGTGGTCGCATCTTTATCATCCAGTAAAATGGCCTGGTTGATATCGTCAAAAGCACCCCGGAGATCGTTGAGGACTTCAAGTTTGAGGACACTTCGGTTGTTCCAGGCCCGCGCCAGGGTTGGGAAATGAGCAATGGCACTATCGTAATCCCTTGCCGCTCCTTCAAAATCACCTAAATCTACTTTTACCAACCCGCGATTGGAATAAGCCGCTCCATAAGTAGGGTCGGCCTCCAGGGCCCGGTTGAAAAAGTCCAGTGCCCCGGTCCAGTCGGATACATCCAGGCACTTCAAGCCTTCATCATTGAGCATTTTGGCCTCGTTGTTCACGTTGCTCTGGCTGCCATGCCCGGTTTCGCTGCTTACTGTACTGTTTTTAAGGACTGGCTGAGGGTTGAAAATGGTATTTTCTCTTTTTTTGCGAATGGTTTTTTCCAATTGGGTAATAAAGGCAAGGATACCATTCCGGATCTGGTTGATTTCTATGCTGGCATTTTCAAAGGAAATGGTGCCGAGTCGTTGTGATTTGGCCAGACTTTCATAACGGCCGGAATGCTGGATCACCTCGTCGAGGTGGTAGGGACTGCTGCTTTCCAGGAAAATCGTCAGTTCATCCAGTACATTTTCAATTTCATTTTCGGCAAGTTCCTGTTTAAATGCCTGAAGTCTTGGCAGATCTGAAAGGGTCATGTTTTGACGCGTTAAAGGTGATAATTATTTATTCGGCCTGTTTGGATTCCAAAAATAATAAAAAATAATTCATCCGGTAAAAAAAGATGCGGCAGGAGCTTTATTGCCAAGAAATCCCCGGGTAACATTTTTCAGAATCACCTGATATCATTGAAAATTATTTAACCAAAACTTTTTAATGATGAAACTGCACAAAATTTTTTCCACTGCGCTTTTCGCCTCGACTTTAGCCTTCTTTGCTGTGAGTTGCGAAAAAAATGCACCACAACCGGAACTTACCGATAATGCCAAACCGGTTTTTACCCAGATGATGGATATTGACAACGACGGAACCATGGAACTCGTCATCGGATTTGCAAAAGCTGATGTCGAAACCCTCGAAGACAATGATGTGATTTTATACGGCAGACTCTGGTCGACGAATACCCGCTTTGAAACCGATCCGTTTAAACTGGATCCGTAAAACTCCCGACGGGTGACTTGTTCAAGTTGAGCGCAGCAAAATCCCTTGGGGTTGTTCAAATTGTTCCAGTGGAGCGCAGCGACATCCCGCACCGCAGGTCGGGAGTGTTCAAATTGTTCCAGGTGTTTCCATAAGTTTTTTGGGTTAATGCCGACTCCCCGTATCCAAATGCCAGATTCACGATTTATTAAAAAAACATTAAATCCATTACCATGAAAAATCTTAAACTCATTCAAAATCCAATAATAAAAATAGCCCTTTTTGTTCCTGTATTTTTAGTCCTTCTGGCCATTGGTTGTGATTTTAAATCACATGCAGAGGCTAGTATCAAGGGAGACGGCGGCACGGCCATCCTGAAAGTGGAGGTCGTTTCCGGGGCCGAATTCAAAACTCAAGGCACCATTACCCCCGAAGTATGCGAACAGGTCGGTTACGGCAACCCCGTGACCATCGCAGAATGTGATGTAATCGCCAATGTAACGAGAAAAGTACAAAACTCTGATGGTAGTTCCGAAAATGTAGTGAGGAGCGAGGTGCATACGCTTAAATATAAAGTAGCCTGTATTCCCGGGATACAATGGAAAGTGGATTGCTCCGACCCAGTCATTTTGCAAATCCCTGTTGACTGGAAGATCAAATCGGGTACTTTTGCCGGAAACAACGGCCTGAACGGTAATCTGGTCATCGAATATTACGATCCCCCGGCAGATGTCGATATGAATTTTTACCTGGCCGAGCCCGGATACAAACTGGTGGTCATTGGCTTCCCCCACGGTACTCCGGTGGCCGGTTACGATATTGACCTGGAATGGGAATACAAATACCTCGGTAAGAAACAGATCAAAGGGGTGTTCGCCGCTGCCGTTTATTATGAGGATCCCAATACGGGGCAGATTAACTTCTATTTTCCCCCGGCTTTCCCGGAAGAAAGGGATTTTTCAAAGATCACAGATTACTTTTATATGTCCGACTTTACCGCAGCGAAAGTAAGGGCTGCCAAAATGAATAAGTCCGAAGCAGATAACCTTGCTTTACCCGAGACGGATAAACGAACGTATGTGGCCTTTTCCATGGAGGGAGCGGATATTGGGGAGGTTGATGTGAATGACCTGGTCGCCCGGGTGAATAAATAAAGACTATTAAAAAACAAAAAGGCGATGCGTTTCACAACGACATCGCCCTTTTTTTGCTATTGTTCCGAGCGGTTTTCCTGTTTGGAAAACCGGCTTCTGATTTCCTCTTAATCCTCCATATACGCCTCAATAGGGGCGCAGGTACAAACGAGGTGTCTGTCGCCATAAGCATTGTTGATGCGTCCGCTGGCGGGCCAGAATTTGAAATATTCTCTAAGATACGGAAGCGGGTAGGCCGCTTTTTCCCTTGGATAGTCATAAGGCCAGTTGTCCGAAGCAATGACCTGGGCCGTATGGGGCGCGTTGGTCAGTACATTGGAATCGTGGTTGGCTTTGCCGTCGGCGATCTCCTGGATTTCTTTCCTGATCTCCAAAAGGGCATCACAGAAGCGATCCAGCTCTTCCTTGCTTTCACTTTCCGTTGGCTCGATCATAATGGTGCCGGATACCGGGAAGGAAAGGGTAGGCGCATGGAAACCATAATCCATCAATCGTTTGGCTACATCTTCTGCCGCCACAAAGTCTTTAAACGGACGAAGATCGACGATCAGTTCGTGGGCACAACGGCCCATTTCTCCTGCATAAAGGATCGGGTATTCTTTTTCCAGGCGTGCTTTGATGTAATTGGCATTCAAAATGGCAATCTCTGTCGCCATTTTTAACCCTTCAGTGCCCATCATACGGATGTAGGCATGAGAAACCAAAACGACACTGGCGCTGCCCCATGGGGCAGATGAAATGGCTGAAATGGCCTTTTTTCCACCTGTTTTGACGATTTTATGTCCGGGCAGGAAAGGTTTTAATTTATTATTTACACAAATGGGACCTACACCCGGGCCGCCGCCGCCGTGAGGAATGGCAAAAGTTTTATGAAGATTCAGGTGGCATACGTCTGCTCCGATAGCACCAGGGCTGGTAAATCCAACCTGTGCATTCATATTGGCGCCATCCATATAAACGAGTCCGCCGTTGTCGTGTATGATTTGGCAAATTTCCTTGATACCGGATTCAAAAACCCCATGAGTCGATGGATACGTCACCATGAGCGCCGCCAGGTTGTCTTTGTGCTGTTCAGCTTTAGCTTTAAGGTCTTCAATGTCGATGTTGCCGTGGTCGTCGCATTTGGTGACAATAACCTCCATACCCGCCATCACGGCACTCGCAGGATTGGTTCCGTGCGCCGATGAAGGGATGAGGGCAATATTTCGGTGGCTTTGATTATTGGCCTGATGGTAGGCGCTGATGACGGCAAGGCCTGCAAATTCACCCTGAGCCCCTGAATTAGGTTGTAGGGAACAGGCTTCAAAACCCGTAATTTCACTGAGCCAGCCTTCCAGTTCCTCAAAAATTTTCCGGTATCCCAGGGATTGGTCCTCATCGACAAAAGGGTGCAGCCCTGAAAATTCCGGCCAGCTAACGGGGAATAATTCGGTAGCCGCATTGAGTTTCATGGTACAGGAGCCCAAAGGAATCATGGAGTGCATGAGGGAAAGGTCCTTATTTTCGAGCCTTTTCAAATAACGCATCAGCTTCGTTTCCGTTTGGTTGTCCTGGAAAACCGCATGAGTGAGGTATTCGCTTTCACGGATCAGCTGATCGGGAACGTTCATGGCATCCGTGCATTCGGCAGCCGGAATGTCGGTTAGGCCTTTTGCTTCGGCAAAAACAGCGGCAATGGCTTCCACATCTTCCGGTTTGGTCGTTTCGTCCAGGCTGATGCCTATGCCTTTTTTGCCGTAGAAGAAATTTAAATGATTATCCAGGGCAATTTTACGGATCGTTGCCGATAACTCAGGATCTACTTCAATGCATAAGGTATCGAAAAAGGTATCATTACATTGAGAATAGCCGAGTCCCAGTAATTTGGCATCCAGGATTTGCGTCAGCTGGTGGATGCGCAGGGCAATATTTTTCAGTCCTTGCGGACCATGATAAACAGCGTATGTTCCGGCCATAATGGCCAGCAATGCCTGTGCAGTACAGATATTGGAAGTAGCCTTTTCACGGCGAATATGTTGCTCTCGTGTTTGCAGTGCCATACGGTAGGCAGGGCGGTTTTGCTGATCGAGGGAAACGCCGATGATTCTGCCGGGCAGTTGGCGCTTGAAGTCGTCTTTAGCCGCAAAATAGGCGGCATGAGGTCCTCCAAAACCCATAGGTACACCAAAACGCTGTGTATTGCCCACCACTACATCAGCGCCCCATTCTCCAGGTGGTTTGAGTAGGGTGAGACTGAGCAGGTCGGCAGCCACTACGGTATATATTTCGGCCGCCGCAGCATTTTCCACTAATCCGCTGTAATCTTCGACGCCGCCATCCATGGATGGGTATTGCAATAAAATTCCGAAGGTTTTGTCTGTTAGTTCAAATTGAGTCCATTCCCCAATGATGATCTTTATCCCGTGAGCCGCGGCCCTCGTTTTGAGTACATCGATGGTATGAGGAAAAACTTTATTGGAAACCAGGAATTCGTTGACCGGTTCCTGTTTGGCCTTTTTGTTTTTCAGGTTAAAAAACATGGTCATGGCTTCCGCTGCCGCAGTTCCCTCATCGAGGAGCGAAGCATTGGCCAGGGGCAAGCCCGTCAGTTCAGAAACTACGGTCTGGAAATTCAATAAAGCCTCCAGCCTGCCCTGGGAAATTTCCGCCTGGTAAGGCGTGTATTGAGTGTACCATCCCGGATTCTGGAAAATATTTCTCAAAATGACAGATGGGGTAAGGGTGCCGTAGTACCCCATGCCGATGAAACTTTTGAAAAGCTTATTTTGAGCACCAATTTGTTTTACATTTTCAAGGTACTCATTCTCAGCAAGGGCTTTGGGTAATGTTAATTCTGATTTTAAACGTATATCATCAGGAATGGTCTCATAAATAAGTTGATCCAGTGAATCAACTCCTATTGCTTCCAGCATTTCCTGCAAATCACTATCGTTGATGCCGAGATGGCGGCTTTCAAAAGAGCGGATGGGAGTCACTTTTTTCATAGGACTTTGATTTTATTTTGGTTATTGACCCGTAAGTCAAAATCTTAAATTTTAAAAAAAAGACAGGTGGTTTGGGGGCTCAAGAAAGCTTAACAAAACACACACAAAACGCCCTTTTTAAAATTCGCCGCAAGATAACTTCTTCCCTGAAATTTTCCATGCTAATAATTAAAAACTAATCATTTTATAAATAATGATTTATCTTGCGGGCGAATTAAAAATACGCTAAAATGAATATCAACCTCAAGAAGGATCTTTGCTTTTTCGATTTGGAGTCAACAGGATTAAATGTGGTACGAGACAGGATCGTTCAGATTGCTATCATAAAATATCGTGCCGACAAGAGCCCGGCTGACGAATTGTCTATGCTGATCAATCCCGGCATCCCGATCAGCGAAGAGGCTATGGGGGTTCATGGAATCACCCCCAAAATGTTGGCCAATAAGCCTACTTTTCAACAGGTAGCACAAAAAATATATGACTTCATCGGGGATGCTGACCTGGCCGGTTATAACTCCAACAGGTTTGATGTCCCTTTGCTCATGGAGGAATTTGCCCGTGTAGGCATTGAATTCAGTATGGACAACCGTCGGACCATCGACGTACAGCGGGTGTTTTATAAAATGGAGCCTCGTACCCTCAGAGCGGCCCTCCAATTTTACACGGGTAAGGATATGGAAAATGCCCACGATGCCCTGGAAGACGTCAGGGCGACAATAGATGTTTTTAACGGGCAACTCGAAAAATACAAAGGCGTCGATTACGTTGATGAAGAGGGGAACATTTCTAAAATTCCCGTTCGCCCGGATATTCAAAGCTTGCATGAATTTACCAATGACTTACGTTTCCTGGATGCCACCCAGCGATTGAAAGTGGACCACAACGGCGTGGTTGTATTTAATTTTGGCAAATACATTGGCAAACCCGCAGCAGAAACCCTGGTGAAAGACAAACAGTATTACGGCTGGATTATGAACAAGGAATTTTCCTCTCAATTGAAACAAATCGTTAAACAACTGGTCAAAGATTACGAGAGAGACCATAATATTCAAGGTAAAGGGTAAGCTTGAATTTCTTTTCACCCGATAAAGAATCTCAGCCTACTCCGTTAAACATACTTTTTAATGTGAAAAAACACCCTCAAAAAATGTCGAAATCCATTTTCCAGATTTGGTTCCTTCATTTCCGTAAAGGATTTTCGTCTTACTCATGGGTAAAACTCCCTGGAATTCCATTTCGCACCCTTTTCCCTTTAGCCTTTAGTCTTTTTACTTTTTTCCTCCTTCCTTCCTGTTATGAGAAAAAGGAAACCTGTTTGGACATCAGGGCTACGAATTTCGACCTGGAAGGCGATATTGCCTGTTTGGATTGTTGTGAATATCCTTTGCTCAAAATAAAATTCCTACACAGAAACGTAACCCCTGAGGCCAATTATTTGATCGGGTATTCAGATTCGACTTATGTCGACGGGGTGGGCCAGCCTTTTAGAATCAAAAGCCTGAAATATTACATTTCCAATATCCGAATGGTGGCCACAGATGGGACTGAAGCCCGGGTCAATGAAACCATAGACATTCAAACTCCTTCAGGAAAGCAGGCCTTTACGGATGATTTTTTATTGATCAATGGCACATTCAGTTCTTTTTTGACCGCCGGCACTTTTTCCACCATTAAAACCTATGATAAAGTGCGCTTTTCTCTTGGACTCGACAGCGCGCTGGAAGGCGTTGACCCCTCCACATTACCCGATAATCATGTGCTGGCCGTCAACCAGGACAGCAGTATGTTCGATTTTCAAAACGGTTACTATTTATTGGGAAACCTCGAAATTTATAAAGATACCACTGCCATAGACACGGTTCCTAGGCTCCTGAAAATTGGAATGTTCAACGGGCCAAAAGAAGTGGAGCTGGCGTTTCCGGAAAGCCTTTTGTTGCCGGAAGGCTTTGATATTCAGGTCACCCTGCTCATTGATGCCCCTTCATGGTTTTCCAATGCGGATGTCAGGTTGCAGCCCGATGAACAGTTAATTCCCAATATTGTAAGTAAAATGTCAGAATCGTTTATTGTACTTGAGGTTACCGTGAATAATTGATATTTTTATACTTAAATTGAAAGGTGCGCTTGCGGCGATGCGTACCAGGTTTGAAAGGCCGAAATTTCTCTCAAATAAATTAATTAAAAATGAAAAAAATTATTGGATTATGTGTTTTGGTAATTTTGTTGATGACCGCTTGTAAGGAAGATCCGGAACCGGGAACGGTGGTATTAAATTTCGAGCAAAAGGTAGGCAACCAGGCTTTGCAATTTGATAATATGATCTACACTTCCCCCGCAGGGCATCCCTTTTTGGTGTCTCGATTGAAATATTATGTATCCAACATCAGCCTCCACAATACCGACGGCACGAGTTATGATACGGATATTGTTCATTACCGGGAAGAAGGGGTGGACGAGACCAAAACACTGACCCTGGAAAAAGTACCTGCAGGTACTTATGACAGAATTTCCTTTATTTATGGACTGGATGAAAATATTAATGTTGATGGCGGTTTGGAAAACACCCTGACCAATATCAATATGGAATGGCCGATTCCGGGAGACCAGGGATACCATTATATGAAATTCGAAGGTCGTTATGATTCCCTGGCTACGGGAGTGATCAAGAATTTTAATCTACATACCGGGGCTACCCAGGGCAATCAAAATTATATCCCGTTCACCATTAATCTGCCTTCGCCTATTACTATAGATAAAAATTCATGGGAGGTCGATATGATGATGGATATGATGGAATGGTTGCAAAATCCGAATGTTTACGATTTTGCCGAATTCGGTCAGGCCATCATGATGAACCAAAACGCTCAATTAGTGTTAAAAGCTAACGGGGCTGATGTGTGGTCGGTAGATAAGGTGGTCCAGCAGTAAGGACTTCTTTGGTTTTTTTGCCAAAAATTAGTTGACCGTTTATCCACTTCAGTGGAGCAGAGTTACAGGTTGTGGGGGGATTAAGTTAACCCTCAACCTGTAAATCTGTTCAAAAAAATATTGTATTACCGTGTTGGTTACAACGGTGCAAACCAGACGTGCTGATGAGATTTCTGACGTTTATTTTCTTATCCTTCCTTTTTTTAGCGGTGTCATGTGACGATGACGGCCCCACCATCATTGATCATCCGGGCTATGCCCCCACACCCTATAATCTGGAGTTTCCGGCTTATATGCCGATTATGGATTTGCCGGAAGACAACCTCATGACAGAAGAAGGGGTTACTTTGGGCAGAATGCTGTTTTACGATCCAATTTTATCCGGCGACAGCACCTTGTCGTGTGCAGGATGTCATAAAGCAAATTACTCCTTTTCAGATGAAAGGCAGTTTAGCATAGGTATTGACGGCTCTGTCGGTACACGTCAGGCCATGCACATCGTGAATATAGGATGGATGACCGACCTGTTCTGGGACGGCCGGGCAAAAGGCGTGGAAGCCCAGGCACTCGGCCCGGTGGAGAACCCGATCGAAATGAAGGATACCTGGGACAATGTGGTCAATAAACTGATGACTCACCAGACTTATCCCGATCTTTTTTATGCAGCTTTCGGGGAAGATCAGATCACGAAAGAACAGGTGGTGAAAGCCATCGCCCAGTTTGAGCGTACCATGATCTCCTCCAACTCTCGTTACGATGCCATCGTGGAGCGGAACGAGGGATTTTTTACCGATGCAGAGCAGGAAGGGTTTGAGATCTTCAATACAGAGCTTGGCGATTGTTTTCATTGTCACGGAGGAATCCTTTTTACCGATAATTTATTTCACAATAATGGGTTAGATGCCACTTTTCTTGATATCGGTTTAGAGGAAGTAACCGGCGATCCGTTGGATAAGGGATTATTTAAAACGCCCACCTTGCGGAATATTGAACTTACCGCTCCTTACATGCACGATGGAAGATTTGCCACCCTGGAAGAAGTCATCGACCATTACAGTGAAGGACTGGTTCATTCACCTACCATCGACCCCCTCATGAAAAAGATTGCCCAGGGGGGAATTCATTTGACCGAGCAGGAAAAAAGCAGCCTGTTGGCTTTTCTCAAAACATTGACCGATACATCCTTCATAAACAATCAGGCGTTTAAAAATCCGTTTGATTGATATGCTCCAATGATGTTCACACTAATGAAAACGACAATTTTCAGGCTATGAAAAATACACACCCTTCCAAATTAATCATCATAGGGCTTTTCTTTTCTGTCTGGCTCCTTTCCTGCCCGGATAAACCCTGTGATGGCTGTATCATTGATGATACGATTGAAGGGATTTACAACCCAACGCCTTTTACTTTTCAGTTTCCCGGCTGGTTACCCGTTTTTGACATACCCGAGTACAATCCCATGTCCGAAGAAGGAATAGCCCTCGGACGGAGGTTGTTTTATGATCCGGTGTTATCCGCTAGTGGAACCCTGTCTTGCAGTAGTTGCCACCAGCCGGCGCTTTTCTTTTCCAGCGGCACAGCCTTTAATGTCGGGGACAACGGCCTCCAGGGGAAGCGTAGTGCTCCTTCCCTGGTGAATCTTGGATTTAATGAAGATGGATTAATGTGGGATGGACGGGCCGCTACGCTTGAATCCCAGGTTTTGATGGCCGTGGAAGATCCTTATATGTTAAATGCCGATTGGGAGAAAGTGACCTCAAGGCTGGCCATGGACGATTTGTACCCGGTTTTATTCAGAAATGCTTTCGGGATAGAAAAGAAAAGTGAGATTACGGCCGAGCTCGTTGCCAGTGCTATTGCCCAATTTGAACGAACGCTGGTAAGTTTTGATTCGAGATATGATAAAGTAGTCTGGGAAAACCAGGGATGGTTTCTCAATGAAGAAGAAAGAGGCCGTGCATTTTTTTTTAAGGAAGATTCACAAGTTGTTGAACACCCGGGGTGTTCCCATTGTCATATTGCCAAATATTTTACGGATAATTCCTATCGCAATAACGGACTGGATGGTCCGCCAACCTTATCTGACTTTCCCGATCCCGGAAGGGGAGGTGTGACCGGGGATTTGTACGATAATGGAAAATTTAAAGTGCCCACCCTTAGGAATATTGAAATGACTGCACCGTATATGCATGACGGCCGCTTCGAAACGCTTGAAGAAGTTTTGGATCATTACAGCGCCGGAGGGCATGATGTGGTGAATGAAGATCCAAACATCAGGCCTTTTTCTTTGACCGAGATGCAAAAACAGGACATGATTTCCTTCCTGAAAACCCTTACCGATACCACTTTTTTGAATCAACCGGGCTTCAAAAGCCCTTTTTAAACGTATTTTTTTCGTTTAATAACGGAAAAGGATCAGGTTTAGAGAAAATAATTTCGCTTTTTTTCGAAAATAAAAAAATGATTTTTTTCACATAAATATTTTTTGCGCAAATTTTAAATTTACTTAATTAATTAAAAATCATTATTTTGTGATTTTAAATAAATTAAATAAAGTGATTTAATGTTTTCACAACGATTGTTTTTTGTCTTTTTTTTCCTTTATAAGTGTTTGCATATTTGTATCGTCAAACAAAAGAAATGGTCAGTAAAAGAATTGACCGAACAAAAATTTGAATATGTACTTGGGATATTAATTTGTGAATAGGAAGTCAGTTTAATGGGGATTAGCTGACTTCCTATTGCAAATATTTACCAGGGATTCTAAAGAAAAAAGATTAAAAGATATATAGGCATTAAGTTGCCCGTTTTCAGTTTTGAAAATGTTCATGGGATTATAATTTGTTATTACTTGAATAAGTCGTACTACCTGGGGAGGATAGTGCGACTTATTTTTTTGCCCCTTATCGTAATATTCGGTGCTTATATTCAGTTATACTATTCCTATCACTATTGAAACAAAAAGAATTATGGGATTATTTTTGTTGATAGTAAGTCGTATTACATCTGTAATACGGCTCTTTTTTTGCACCTTTCCTTGCTGAAAAGGACCTTTTTCTAAATGAATCCGAATATTTTTTTTTGAACGGTGATTGTAAGTGTCAAAAAAAAATGCTTACTTTGCTATAAGAAAAGGAAATTACCCAAAATTCTTTTCAGGCTCCACCGCTGTTTTAATGTTAAAGGAACTTTTAAACCCCTTCCCCTTCTTCCTAAGAAAGTATTTTTTCTTAGGGTTTTTCTATGTTGACATCTGTATTTGGGAATTTAAATTGAATTGATTTAAATTAAAATTCATGTTCAGAAACAAATTTGAGATTGCCCTGGTCGGGGCAGTTCATTGGTTTCCGGGTATGCTTAATTGACCTGACCGATTGTTTTTTGATATTACAAAAGACGGCCTAAACAGGAAATGCAAACGTCAAATAGGAATACATAAATAAGTGACATTGCTTTTCATATGTGGTCTTAATAATCGGTACGTTGGTTTGATATAGAAATATTGCTAACAAACAAATTATACATCCACTATGAAAAGAGTTTTATCCTCTGTCCAAATTTCAAAAAATGTTCCCTGGAGGAAAATGATATTTTTCCCCCTGATCATGTTTTTGTCTTTTCAAATTGTCCATGCACAATTTTCCATTTCATTTAATATTAATGAACCCGATTGTTTTGGCTTGCCCAATGGAAGCGTAACGGCTATTCCAATTGGGGGCACAGCTCCTTTTGTTTATAATTGGAGCACCGGAGCCTCTGGTCAAACCCTTTCAGGGATTCCGGGCGGTACCTATACCGTGACGGTTACCGATGCAACTTTTACTACGGTCAGTCAAAGTGTACAGGTGACTCAACCATCACTGGTGACAGTTACATTTAATGCAGATGAATGTCAAATTCCTTTTTCTGTTACGGTAATTGGCGGCGGTGGCGTTGGTCCTTATACTTACCACTGGAGTACGGGGCAGTCTTCTTCCACCATTTCAAATTTACCGGCCGGAAATTATTGCGTTACGCTTACTGATTCAAACGGTTGTGGTGCAGTAGATTGTATTACCCTCGAAGGGACGCCGTTGTCCGTAGGGGTGGTGGCCAACAGCGTCAATTGTTTTAACGGAAGTGACGGATCTATTACTGCTTTCCCTGCAGGGGGAACTTCGCCTTATTCTTATGCCTGGAGTAATGGAGCTTCAGGCCAATCCATCTCCGGACTGAGTTCGGGAGCTTATACCGTAACTTTGACGGATGCCAACGGTTGTACAGCCAGTGCAACCGGCTTTGTTAGCAATGCTCCGCAAATTATTTTGAATCCGGCAGTTAGCAATCCAATATGTTTGGGAGATAACAATGGTAGCATTACCCTTTCCGTGAGCGGAGGCACTCCTCCTTATGCCTATGTATGGAATACGGGGGCAACCACTTCTTTTTTGAGTAACCTGGGACCAGGGACCTACTCCGTAACGGTAGTTGATGCCCATAACTGCCCCGTTTCCACTCAAATTACCTTAAATAATCAATCCAACCTTAGCGTTGGAGCTCTCGGAACACCGGAAACCTGTGAAGATTTCAACAACGGGTTTCTCACGGCCAACGTTTCAGGAGGGGTGCCACCATACACCTATTTATGGAGCCAGGGATCTACCACCCAGGTAGTCACCGGAGTGGCACCGGGTGTATATAGCCTTATTGTGACCGATGCTGTGGGTTGTTCGGGAAATGCTACGGCCATCGTTAATCCTGCTCCTGATTTCAATATCAATGTTACCGGAGCCAACGTGACTACTTGCGGGGCCGCCGATGGGGTTGCCACGGCAACTATTCTGGCAGGTACCGGGCCTTTTTCTTTCTTATGGAATACAGGAGCGACCACTCAGTCCATTAGCGGATTGACAGGTGGTTTGCTCTACAGTGTAACCGTTACCAATGGCGCTAACTGTGTGCAAACAGGGAGCGTATTCATTACCGTCCCGCCAAATGTTTTTGTAGGAATCAATGCATCTCCTACAGTTTGTGAAGGACAAAATGATGGGGTGGCCACGGCAATTGTCACAGGCGGAACGCCTCCATTTGTTTATACCTGGAGTACTGGTGCTTCTACTGCAACCATTACAGGACTCCCGGCAGGTACCTATTCTGTTTTGGTATCGGATGCCAATGGTTGCCAGGCTTCAGCCAGTGCAACCATCATTGAAGCTCCGGGACTGAATGTTTCCGTCAATGCGACAGAAGTGGTCTGTGGAACTGAAAATATGGGATCCGCAGCCGTTTTAGTCAATGGAGGGATGCAACCTTATTCTTATATGTGGAGTAACGGTTCAACGGGTACATTTGTGGAAAACTTAGAAGAAGGTACTTATAGCATTATCGTTACCGACGCTTTGGGATGTACCGGGGTCGCTGAATTTACCATTCATATTATCGATGATTTCGCTATTTCCGTGGTGCCCAGGGATGTTTTGTGTTTTGGAGGAAATGACGGAAGTATCCTGGTAACCGCTTCGGGGGGACAAGAACCTTATACTTATTCATGGGATAATGGCATGACAGGAATGGAAATTACCAACCTGACAGCTGGCAGTTATACGGTAACGGTAACAGAAGCCAACAGCTGTTCCATTGTTGAAACCATTATCATTAACCAACCGCCTTTACTTACCATTGGAGTCACGGGAACCAATCCTGATTGTTTTGGCGAAAGCTCAGGTACGGCTTCTGCTTTTGCCAACGGGGGAACTATGCCTTACACCTTTAATTGGAGTAATGAAGGAGAAGGACCGGAATTGACGGGCCTTGCTGCCGGTACCTACACGGTTACCATTACTGATGCCAATTTCTGTACCGCCACAGGACAGGTAACCTTGATCAACCCCCTTGAAATGGGACTTACCGTCAGTGCGCCCATCATTGTTTGTGCAGGCACGGCCTCTGGAAGTGCAACGGCCATCCCATCAGGAGGTACTTTACCTTATACCTATGCCTGGTCAAATGGAGGCGTTACCCAAACCATTTCAGGCATTGCTGCCGGTATTTACGGGGTAACCGTAACGGATGCAAAAGGCTGTGAAGTTTCTGCCAATACCATCAGTGTGCAGGAATTACCGGAAATAGAAATCACTTTTAACGTAACGGATATAAGCTGTTCCAACCAGAATGTAGGGATCATCACCGCAATGGTGACCGGAGGTACAGGCCCTTATTCCTACTTATGGAGCAACGGAATGACCACCAGTACTATTTCAGGCCTGGCCGCAGGAACGTATTCACTAACAGTGACTGACGCCAATGGTTGTGAAGGCACTGGAATGACTACTGTTAACCAGACCCCGAATCTTTCTGTGGGGGCCACTTCCACCAATATTACCTGCGCCGGATTCAATAATGGAACCGCAATGGCCATTGTTTCCGGAGGCACTGCGCCTTTTGATTATTCATGGAGTACCGGGGCTGCCACGGCTGCGATCACCGGTTTGGCTCCAGGAACTTATACGGTTGTTGTTACCGACGTCAATGAATGTTCCGGTCAGGCTAGTGTCACCATAACAGCTCCACCAGCCGTCAGCCTTCAAACTTCATTTGCTAATGCTACCTGTGCGGGTAATAATGACGGTTCTGCTTCCGTAACGGCCATGGGGGGAACTCCTCCATACGCCTATTTATGGAGTTCAGGGCAGACTACCGCACAAGCGACCGGATTGGGCGCGGGTACCTATACCATCCAGGTGACTGATGCAAATGATTGTGTGGCAACGGCCATGGTAACGATAAATCAGCCTCCTACATTGACGGTAAACGTTAGTGGAACTACCATGACCTGTCAAGGCAGTTCAACAGGAACGGCTACCGTCGTTGCTGGAGGAGGTACACCACCATACAGTTATTTGTGGAGTAATGGAGTCACGGCCCCTATTGCGACAAACTTAGGAGCAGGCACACATACTGTCGTCGTTACTGACGCGAACAACTGTACGGCCACCGCAAACGTAAGCATAAATAATTTCCCACAGCCGTCCTGTACCGTTGAGGTAGTTCAGGAGGCTTTCATGGGGAATGACGGTATTTTACAGGTAATTCCATCGGGAGGTACAGGGCCTTATACCTATGCCTGGAGTAACGGAGCTTCAACCCAAATCGTTTCCGGGTTGTCAGGAGGAACATATACTGTCGTCGTTACCGATGCAAACGGTTGTAGTACTACTTGTCAGGCCACACTCTTCGGATGGGCTGGTATCGGAAATTATGTATGGGAAGATATTGATAAGGATGGCATTCAGGATGATAATGAACCTCCTGTGGCTAATCTTACGGTGAACTTGAAAGATGAAAATGGTATAGTGATTGCCACTACGACCACTGATGCCAATGGTTTTTATAGCTTCCTCGGGTTGATACCAGGGGTTTATTCTGTTCAGTTTATCGTGGTTTATCCCTGGACATTTACTCTGGCTGACCAGGGAAGTGACGATGCGGTAGATAGTGATGCGGATGCTTCCATGATGGGAATGACGATTAATACCACTTTGGTGAGTGGAGAAATTGATTTCACCTGGGATGCCGGTATTTATGAAATGCCTACGGTAGACGGAACTGACCCTTGTTTCTGTTTGAACAACTCTACCACAGAAGAAGATGGCCAGTTTAGTGAGGAGTTGACCATCTTTAGTTACCCTGGTGAGACCTGGACATTGGTCGATCCGGTAAATTTATTTTTGGTGAATAGTCCTGAGCCCCCTGCGGCTCCTATTCCGGCCACAACGGGAATGGTGTTTCCCGAAGTAGCTCCCGGAGTTTACCAGCTGAAATTCAGATTAGTGGATGATATGCAATATTCCGCTTCATTTTCCAATGGAATAGATCTATTGTCCTTGAGTAATATTTGCAAGTATCCGAATATTAATTTGTTTGAATTACCTCCCGCTAATCTTTGTATTTGGGATGATGATTACGTTTTTCAAGTAAATCCTGATGTTCCCGGGGAAATATTTTTCTTCCTCAACGGAGAACCAATTGACGGGATTGACCCTTACCAGTTGGGAACAGGTGATTATGAACTTGTTGTTCAATTGGTACCTTTTGATGAGGGGGAATGCGAAGCCACCATCAAGGTTCAATTCGTCATTGAAAATGATTGTTCCGCCAAGTTAGGGGATTTTGTATGGTTTGACTCGGATCATGATGGAATACAAGATGCGGGTGAGACCGGTATTCCTGGTGTAAAAGTCATTGTAACCGGAGTTGATGAGGCAGAAAATGATTATATGGATATGACATTTACCGATAATACCGGTATGTATATGTTCCTGGTACCCCCGGGAAGTTATAAAGTCACTTTCGTAGCACCGGCAAACTTGATTCCATCTCCGCAAAATGCAGGCAGCAATGATGCCGTGGATAGCGATATGGATCCGGTTACTTTTATGACCCACGTGACCACATTGGCGCCATATGAGCAGGATTTGACATTAGACGCAGGGTTTTATTCTCCATGTGAAAACATCACAAATCCAGGGCAAATAGGACCTAACCAGTTCATCTGTGGCCCAGGTGTGGATCCCGACCCGATTTTGAGCATTGTAGATGCTTCAGGGGGTGTTGGTGAACTTGAATACCTGTGGATGATGAGCACGGAGCCTATTCCTTTTAATCCTCAAATCTGGTTGCCGATCCCGAATTCGAATGTAGCTTCCTACGATCCCGGACCGCTTTTTGAAACCACTTATTATGCTCGTTGTGCACGTAGGGTAGGTTGCAGCACTTTTATCGAAACTTCCAATGTGATTACCATTGAAGTGGGAAGTGTTGCGGTGGCTCAAATCACGGGTCCCTCCTACATTTGTGAGGATACTCCAACCACTTATTATGCAGTGGGTAATGGCCCGGGCGCGGTTATTCAATGGAGTTTTGGCCCCGGGGCTGTTCCAGCATCCGCTTCGGGAACACCGGTTCAGGTAACTTTCCCTTCTTTCGGAAATTATAACATCCAATTGAATGTTACCGAAAACGGATGTACCTCTACTGACTTCCAGCACATCACGGTGACCAATGATCCTGTTTTATGTGGACAAGGTATGGTGATTGATGCCTCTCCTATGGATGATGCAACCCGGGAAGTAATGGTAAGCTGGCAGATGACCACTTTTACACCGGATTATGTTTACGAAGTGCTTTATTCCCGTGACGGAAATAATTTTGAAGCATTGGGAACGGCCATACCGGATCATGTGACGGGTAATGTTCAGTATTTCGAATACTATACAGTAGCCCCCAAAACAGGGCATAATTACTACCAGGTACATGTGGTGAATCCGACGGATGGCACTGAATTGTATTCTGACATTGCACGGGTTACTTTTGCAGAACTGTCTAACCTCGCTACCGTTTATCCTAACCCGGTAACAGATGAGTTGGTCGTTGAATTGTATGATACCTATAACGAAGAAGTGACCATTCAGCTGATCACTTCAACGGGTATGATGCTTCAATCTGTGAATGTTGAACAGGGTGCCGATTCTCAAACACTGGATTTCCATAATTTACCGGCAGGAACTTACTTCCTGAGATTACGTTACGGAAAAACCGATGTAAAAACCATCAAAGTTTTAAAATACTAGAAATATTGTAGTGACCCGACAAGTTCGGGCGCTACCTTTAGAATGGGATTACATGAACCACCTGCTTAACCGGCAGGTGGTTCTTTTTTTAAGACTCCCTGGCAAGGATGGCCAGCGCGATTTTTATTTTACTGTAATTGATCTGTTCCTCCAGGTATTCATAAATAGGTTTCAAGCCGGGGTCTTCTACATAGGTTTTGGCCTTTTTTACCCGATCTATTTCCTTTGCGGTGATGAGCCGACTGGTATCAATGGCCTCGCCTTCTTCTATGATTTTGGAAAGATGATTCTCGATGGTGGCTTCACTAAGCCCTCTTTTTTCTGCAATATAAGCTATATCATGGCCCTGGTTGAAAAGTTCCAGGGTGAGTAGGGTCGTTGAGCCTGTAAAAGAAGTTGCGTTTTGATTGATGAAATCCCGGATGGCATCAAGGAAAATATCTCCGTATAAGTTGAGCTTTTGCTCGCCCACTCCTGATATTTGCTCCATTTGCATCGTGTTGACCGGATAGGTGGCAGCCATTTCTTCAAGCGTAGCATCGGTGAATACAAGATAGGGAGGCAGCCCTTTTTTGAGGGCAATATCTCGGCGCAACAGCCGCAAAACTTCAAAAAGCTCGTTTCTGGCCCTTTGTCTTTTGGTAGGTTCTTTGGCTTGTCTTTTTTGGTCTTCCTGCATTTTTTTAATGGTTTGGAGATGTACCAGCTCCACTTTTTCTCCATCGAATAACACTTTGTGGCTCGAAGGGGTCAGTTTAACCACGTTGTTTTGATCGGCAGCGATTTCAATAAAACCGAGGTTGAGGATCTGGAGCAGAAAATTTTGCCACTGTGGATAGGGGATTTCCCGCCCGGCTCCATAAGTTTTGATTTGATTGAAGCCTTTTTGGAAGATTTCTTTTTTTCCGCTGCCCCTCAGTACGTCAATGAGCATGCCCATACCGACACTTTCCTTTAACCGGTAAACAGCCGAAAGTGCTTTCTGAACGATCTCCGTACCGTCAATCCGCTGCGGAGGATTTTCACAGACATCACAATTGCCGCAATCGGTGGTCAGGCTTTCATTGAAATAATTGAGCAGTATCCTTCGCCGGCAGGCCTGGGCTTCCGCATATTGGCGCATTCGGTCCAGTTTTGAGAGTTGTATATCCTCGTTTTCGCTGCCGTTTTGGGTGATAATATCCTGAAGCATCATCACATCCGAATAACTGTAAAACAATAAAGCACGTGCATCGGTACCATCCCGCCCGGAACGGCCGATCTCCTGGTAGTAGCCTTCGATATTCTTGGGCATATTGTAATGGATGACCCACCGGACATTTGATTTGTCGATGCCCATACCGAAGGCTATGGTGGCGCAAATAACGGGGATTTCATCTTTGATGAATTCCTCCTGGACCCGGGTGCGTTCGGCAGCGCTTAAGCCGGCATGATAAGGTGCTGCATTGATCCCTGACTGTCGGAGCTTATTGGCTAACTCTTCCGTGCTTTTCCGGCTCAGGCAGTAAAGGATACCTGATTCGCTGGGCCTTTCTTTTATAAACTGGATGATTTGTTCGCGCCTCCGCTGCCCCGGGCGTACTTCCAGCCTGATGTTGGGGCGATCAAAAGAATCGATAAATTGTGCCGCGTCCGGAATGGCGAGTAATTTAATGATATCGTTGCGAGTGATCTTGTCGGCCGTAGCGGTGAGGGCAAGCACCGGAATTTGAGGAAAACGCTTTTTGATAAAACTCAGCATGGTATAATCCGGACGGAAATCATGCCCCCAGGAAGAAATACAATGGGCCTCATCTATGGCAAAAAGGTTGATCTTTACGTTGCTCAACAGGTTATTCATATCCGCAGAGATCATCTTTTCAGGCGACACATAAAGCAGGTCCAGGTTGCCGTTAAAAAAATCATCTTCCACCGATCTTTGTTCTGGCATGCTGAGAGAACTGTTTAAATAAGCAGCTTTCACTCCATTGGCCAGCAGCCCGTCCACCTGGTTTTTCATCAAAGAAATCAGGGGCGAAACCACAATGCCTGTTCCCGGTAATCCAATAGAAGGAATCTGGTAACAGATCGACTTACCTCCTCCGGTAGGCATGAGTACAAGGGCGTCTTTCCCTTCATAAACCGTATCGATAATTTTTTTTTGCAGGGGACGAAACTGATCGTAGCCGAAGTATTTTTTTAATATGTCTTTTGGTGAAGATTGCATGTGCGATGTTTAATTTCATCACAAAGATAAGGAGTGCCGCACGACTATCCGTATAATAGCCGATTAATGTCGTTTGTAAACGGTTGTAGCCGGTTGTAAACGGTTGAGAAGAAGAAAAAGCATGAGGAAGGGGTCAAATCCCAGTTGTAAAACTTTTTGAAATTATTTCTATGGTTGCATTGTTATTGAACGTAAGCGTTGTTCTGTAATTCAATTGATTTTCTTTAGCATATTTTTCCGACCACTTTTGTCGTTGCCATTTTCTGGCTCCTCCTGTGGTGGCTAGTTTCCAAATCGGGAAAGTAAAATTGTAAATTGAAAAACGATAATCCCACATTTCGATAAAAGAAGATAAGATTGGCTTCATTCCTGATGGAGTTAGGATGATTATTTTTCCGCCGGGTTTTAAAACGCGCATGGCTTCGTTCATTAAAATGGTTTTAATGCTGTCGTCAACCAGGAACAGAACGGAACAAAAAGTCACTGCATCAAATTGCTGGCTTGCATACGGAAGCGGCTTTTTGGCCTGTTGATATTCGAACGATACATTTTTGTGTGAAACACTTCTTCGTGCCTCATCTATCATGGCCCTGCTTATGTCGATGCCGGTTATACGTAAACCAGAATCTTTGCTTATCAACATTTGTGGGAGTGTTCCCGGCCCGGTTCCAATGTCTAAAACTAGTTTGTACTCTGGATTGGCCAAAACTGAATCTACCACTGGATAGAGAAATTCAGGATACCATCCGCTTTGGGTTGCTTTTAAAAAAATGGACATATTTTGTACTTTAATTGTGACTATTGTTATATAAATCCTAAAACATACAAACCTACAAACCTACAAACTATATATTTCGTATATTTAGATATGACCAAAAAAATTACTCTTATCCAGAATATTTTTTAAGGTTGTTTTATTCAAAACTGTTTTCATTATGTCTTTAACAATATTAAGTGTCTTTGTTACCCCATTTTTAGGTTCATCAGGTCTTTTGCTTTTAATATCCAGTAATTCCGAAATAATCTTTGCAGTGATATATTTTGTTTCTCCTTGCCTGATTTTATCTGAGATAAAAGCCAGTCCCAGAATTACTTTTGAATATAAAAGAGAACATATATTAACTACATATACATAATGTTTAGTTTACAATATTAAATGCAATTCTTTTATCACCAAAATATTTTAGATATTTTTTTCAAAAAAGTATTAATGCCTACTATTACAATGAATTTTGTTAAAATGACTGCTAGCCGATTGGCTATGAAAATGAAGGCGATTTCGAAGCACAATTTTTCAACTTAAGATGAAGTTGAAATAGATTACCATCCTTGAGAGCTTGTCTAAATTTCCATGATTGAGCGAAAGTGAGCAAATTTTATTCTGATCAAGGCAAAAAACGCAGGCATACCTGGAAGGTAAGGCGAGGCTTTTTAACGCAGAGCAGGATGAAATTTGCCGCTTGCAGCCAATTGATGGAATTTTAGACAAGCTCTGAAACTACTTTTAAGTGCCAATTTATAAACAGACCTTCTACCATTAATACCATGTAACAAAAATAATCTCCTTTGTTTCAATTTTTCAAATCAAACGGGTCTGCAAATAATTGAGCATTATCGCTATCAATTTTCAGTTCTTATTCAATATAATTTGTCCGTTTTGAATACAATATTACTAATTTGCTGATAATTTGCTGATAATTAATGTGGCTAAAAACGCTTCTAATAAACTTAAAGGAACCGCAATATATAAAAGTACCAACGGTAAAACGCCCATATTTCCAACCACCACCCACATTAAGACAAAACCAACAAACCAGGAAAGAAAAGTTGTCTGGATTAATGAAAATTTCCTCGAAATAATGAAAATAGTTATTGCAAAAAGCAAAGACCAAATTCCCCAAAGAGCACCGTTTATTGGTTCAGAAGGAAATGTAAGTCCAAGGTTTTCGTAATGGGTTGTCCAATATCCTTTTCCTAAAAATTCATTCCTCACAAATTCAGATATACTTATCCAGATTGTAGCCAGTAAAATCGGTAAAATTGTTTTTTTGAAAAAGTTCATAATTTTTATTTTGATTAATAATTCTGTTGCTTCTGATTGCCCATAATTCAAGGGAAGTATTATTGATAAGAAATTCTTTTTAATGCAGGTCTTGTAACCGCTTATTTTTCTCGCTTCGTTTGTCAAAACAATTATTGTTTATAAGTTGTAGGAGCTCTTTCTAATTTACTTTTAATGAAAATCAAAGCCGTTTCTTGGTTCTTCATAAATGGAATGTCCTTACCGTCTTTTTCTTTTATTAGTTCAACGGTTTCCGTCAACAAACCTTCTTCGTAATTGTAGTGTTGAGTAATTCTGAATTTGTTATATGGCATAAATTTACTTGCATTTGGAACATACATTGTCAAAACGGATTGACGAAACTCGTTATCTGTTGTTCCCGTTCCATTACCCAATGATGAATTGATTACTGCTTCTACTTTTTGGTCAACCAGATTTTTGTAATCAACTTCAAAATACATAGTCTGGTCTCTGTCGCCCGCCTTGCCATCATAGTCTGGGTGGATACGATGAAGTGATTTAACAGATTTCCAATGCTTATCGTAGCGTTTTTGAACGACGTCAAATTGGTAGTCGTAACTTTCGGCACGTAACCATTGTCCGTTTTCGTATCGGTAGGCCTCACTGATACCATTCCAAATAATGGTGTAGGTATCGTCCAATTCAATGGATTGGTTAAGCGGAACGATTACCTGTTTTGAAGAACGGCAACCTGTCATGATCATTATAGCTATTGCAGTAACAGAAAAAATTACCTCTTTCATTTTGAAACTTTTTTTTAGTGAAATAATTAATTTTATACTGCAAAGTTCCGCTTACAATAAGGGAAAAAAATTGATAAATGTTACAATCATCATTTGCGGGCAATTTTTTTTCTTAGCCGGCTTAAGCTTTCCCTTTCAAGTCCCAGATAGGAAGCAATATGGTAGAGCGGTATTCGGTCGAGAATGTGAGGTTGTTTATTTAGTAAGTCAAGATAGCGTTGTTGACCGTCTAAGAATAAAAAACTTTCAACTCGTTGGGTCGTTAGCTTATACGATTGTTCTGCTATCATTCTGCCAAAGCGTTCCCAATTTTGCGATTGGTTATAAGCATCTTGCAGAGCAGTTAAATTGAATGTTACAATTTCAGCGTCTTCCAGTGCCTGAATGAAATATCGACTTGACTTACTTTGTAAAAAACTGTCATAGTCTGTTACGAATTCATTTTCAAAAGTGAAATGCGTATTGATTTCTTTCCCGTCTGAAAGATAAAAGGTTCTGAAACACCCCTTGTTTACAAACCCTATTTCGTGACAGACCTTTCCTTCGCTCAAAAAATAGTCTTTGGATAGGTAGTTTTTTGTTTTCAGATACGGTTCAAATAATGAACAGTCCTTTTCAGTGAGAAAGGAAACATCTTTCAGGAAGTCCTTGAATATTTTAAAGTCGTCCATTGTCTTTTAGCTATTCAGTTGTGTGCGGTTTAATGTTTCCCATAACGGTTTATGGGATGGTTTTGTACGGGATTACGGGACGATTTCCAAGTTTGCACCGATCTTTTTACGAGTCATAAACCTTCGATAACCACCGAAACTCGCATTTAATAAACCAATCCGCTGGCATTCAATTATTTTGTATCGTTTTTTAATTCTTATTTAACGGGTAATCAATTTTGTCAATATATTTATTTAAAATTTTTCCCATTTGCAATAATATAAAATCCTCGTATCTTTTGCCTACTACCTGAATGCTTATAGGCAACTGTTGTTCACTCAATCCTATTGGGATGGACAAAACGGGGCTTTCAGTTAAAGTAAAAGGTGTTGTATAAGCTTGTGTAGCCATATAGTAATGAATATCAGTATCGTTGACTTTTAAAGGTGTATTATAAATATTAAAGTTACCGTATGATTTACTTGGCTTATGGTGATTAAAAGCTGTTATCGCACTTACCGGACAAATAAAAACATCGTAATCATTCAGGAAATTTTCCATTTCAGTAATCATTTTATCCTGAGTGTTCAGGGCTATCATATACTTTTCTACTGAAGTCGGTTTAACGATATTTTGGTGCATGGGAACATTTTTCAGTACACCTTTTGTGAAAGGTAAGCCCATCCCCTTGGTAAAATTTGAAGTATTATACCCACCTTGCATTCCAACAAAGCTACCCCATGTTTTCCACGCCTGGAAAAAGCCTAATTCAGGTGTAGTCTTCACTACCGTAGCTCCCGCTTTTTCTAATTTATCAACATACTCTTTTATTGCTTTTTTAATTTCATCATCAACGGGTACCTCACCAAATTCATCCGTCCATGCAATTTTTGAACTTTTTATTTCAATCGCATCAGAATGTTCTTTTAATGGGATAAGCCTTCTGTCTTCATTTGTAGTTTGTGCAATGATTTGTAGAGCCAATTCCAGATCATTAATATTCCGGGCTAATGGACCGCCAACAGCAAGTGAATGTAAGCCGTTTACTTTCTCTTTAGGATCTGTTTGAATTCCCCGAATAGAAACAACACCAAATGAGGGTTTAAACCCATACACGCCACAATAAGCCGCAGGAATTCTGATTGAACCAGCCAGGTCATTCCCAAAAGATAATGGTGTCATTCCTGTTGCCAAAGCTGTTGCACAGCCACCACTGCTACCGCCACTGGTTTTGGTTGTATCCCAGGGATTGTTGGTTTTGCCAAAAATAGGATTATCGGCCTGCATATCCATTGCTAATACAGAAAGGTTTGTTTTTCCTATGATTATTGCGCCCTCGGACAAGAGCAATTTTACTATTTCGGCATCCTCTCCAGGCACGTTCTCTTTTAACGAAAGGTATCCGGAAGTAGTTGTCAATCCTTTTGTTTTGTAATTGTCCTTTACGGTAATTGGAACGCCGTGAAGTTTTCCCCAGTACTCACCACTTGCAATAGCTAAATCAGCTTGTTTTGCCTTTTCAAGAGCATTTTCCTTGTTCAATAAAACAATGGCATTGTAGGTTGGATTTTGGTTTTCGATTTGTGCAATAAATGCAGCAACTACTTCAAAAGAGCTTAGTTCTCTGGTTTTTATTTTTTCAGCTAATTCTGTTGCTGAACAAAATATAATTGAATTTTGCGCCATAATTTGTCCGGTAAAAAGGGTTGATAATAAAATTAAATAAACCTGTTTCATCTGAAATGCTTTAAAATAAAATGCAAAATTAGAAACAGATTTATCCAATTTCATTCAACTAGTTTCAGAAATGATTTTTTTTCTGATTTGACTTAAATACTGAGGAGTAATATTAAGGTAGGCTGCAATATGATATTGAGGTGCTCTTTGTAAAATATCAGGACGTGTTTTGAGCAAATTTTTATATCGTTCAGTAGGTGATAAAAAAATCGTATCTCTTAGTTTTGATTCCCAGTTGGTAAATAAATATTCTGCAATTAATCGGCCTGCTCGTTCATAATTCGGGTTTGATTGATATAGCATTTCCAATTCTTCCTTTGAAATAATAAGAAGTTGCGAATCTTCCAATGCTCTGAAGTTTTTATGTGATTCTGTACTGTTGATAAATGCAGGGTAGTCGGCAAGGAAACATCCTTCAAAACAAAAGTCTTCAATAATTTCGTTTCCATCTTTTAGGTAATAGGAATAAAATGCCCCCTTAATTATCAGGGCTATATTTCTACAGGATTCACCTTCAGTTAAGAAAAAACTCCCTTTTTGTATTGTCAATGGTTTTAGTTTTTCCCAAAAACCATTCAGTAAAGATGGAGAAAGATTCAACACCTTATTAATTTCATTAGCTATTTGTTCTGTCATCATTTAGCCTTGTTTACAGGTAGCGTAGTTATATGGGAATATTTTACATTTTTATTTACTTTTTTATCTTCCAGCCCTTCATCCTCCTTCCGACTTTTTATACTCGGGGTAATTCGTCTATTCAAAGTGGGTAAAATTAGAGTAGGTCTAATTTATATTTCTGTTGTTTAAAATCAAAAGTTTTCATTATTTCAAAACGAAAAAGCCAATCAATTTTCGATAAACTTGTGATTACGGGTAATTTGTAAATTTAGAAAAGCTCTAAAGGAGTTGACTTAGGCACAAAAAAAAATGCCCGGCGTAGACCGGGCAAAATCTGGAGTTTAGCTTTATTCAATCCTATACTTTGGTGTTAACCATGAGAGAGAAAAAACAGAATGAAAAAACAATCCGTTTTCTCTACAATGCAACACAAAGATAAGTGGAGTATAGGGGGCATCAAACCCCATAAAGATGGGGTATTTAAATTTTTTATTTTCCAGGGATGGTTTTTTTAAAAAAGGAAAGGAAGTGTTTATTTAGATTCCGGCATGAATTTGGCAGATTCCGGATTTTGAATAGGGTGGGATAGGGCATCGGTGCAACGCGGTTAGTTTAATGATTTTAAAAATTTCTGCATAGAAAGGATAACCGTAAACCCGTTGTCTTCCAAAAAAGTCAGCTGGGCGTTGAGATGCTGGGCCCTCATCTTAAGATTCTTCATCCCTTGCCCGCTTTTCGGAGCTGCTTTACTATTGCCGCGGCCCTGCCCGTTATCGCTGATCACCATTTTGAATATTTGTCCGTTATTGCGCAGGTCAATCTTTACCTGGGAAGCATTGGAGTGTTTTGCTACATTATTGATGATCTCTTTGTATATAAAATAGAGATCTTGCCGGATTCGCCCCTTCATTTTTTGATTGAGGTCCAGTTTATGCGTACTGATCTTGTAACTGATCTCGATGGGCAGCAGGATTTCATCGGCATGTTCCCGCATACGGATGATGAGTTCTTCAACCTTGTCTTTCCTGGAATCCACCGACCAAATGACGTCATTCATACGCGAAAGGGCAGTCCGACTGTCTGAGCCTATTTTTTTGAGGCGGTCTTTTAGGTTCGTTTCTTTAATCCCCAGGGATAACATATCCGTTTGCATGGCAATGCCGGTCAGGAGGCCGCTCAATTCATCATGAAGGTCACTTGAGAGCTTAGCCCTGAGTCGCTCAACCCTTAGCTTCTGCTCCACCTGATATTGGAATATCCGATAAGTAGCCAGGACAAAGAGCAGGAATATCGTAACAATAAACAAGATTTTTTTATAAAAAATTTGCTTGACTACTATATTGATCTGAGTGCTTTCTTTGCTCCAGTTGCCATTGGGGTCAGCGCCTTTAACATGGAAAATATATTTTCCGGCGGGTAATTTATTATAACGGCTGGTGTGATTGGTGCTTGCGAAAATCCAGTCTTTATCATAATTTTCCATGAAGTATTTGAACTGATTCTTCCGGCTGTTGTCGTAAATGGGCAAGGCAAAATCAAAACTGAAGTAATTATCATAGGGACTAATAACAAGTTCGTTCAGATCGAAAATATCCGCTACCATGGTGTAGAGGCTGTCATCCCAGGAGTTGTATCGGGTGATTTTGGTGAGTACCGGTTTGGGGATGTCTTTTTCGATCAGCAGGTCATTGGGATAAAAGGCGTTCATACCGTTAACTCCTCCGAGATAATACCGACCTTTATGGTCCTTGAAGTAAGAGAAAATATTGAATTCGTCATTACTGAAACCGTCGGCTCCGAAAAAACTTCTGAATGATTTTTCCCTGGTGTCAAAATAGGATAGCCCGTTGAAAGTACTGATCCAGTAATTTCCCAAGTCGTCCGGGATGATACCGCAGACAATATCACTGGCCAGTCCGTTTTCCTGGGTGTAATAGGTAATGGTTTCATTAACAGGGTCCAGAATATTTAACCCTTTTTGAGTTCCGATCCAGATCTTTCCAAGGGTATCCTCATGGATCACCAGCACCACGTCATTATTCAGGGTTAATTTATTTTCTCCGCCAATTGAATTATACCCCTTTACAGTGAGATCGGTTTCATTGATATTAAACAATCCTTTGTTGGTTCCGATCCATAAGGTTCCATTGCGGGCTTTGGTGATGAACCTGGGAAAATTGTCTTCAAACGGATTTTTCCCTTCCAGGTCCCAAAAACCAATAAAACGTCCTTCTTCCGGGAGAAATCTGATCAGCGATCCCGTCCCTTTTTTGTCCTGGCATCCTATCCACAAAATGCCGGTTGAATCCATCATCAGGCTCTTGATATCGTCCGGGTATTCGTATTTTCTGGTGGTACAATTTTCAATATCGTATTTCAATAAGATCCCCTTTTCATTGTTAATACCTCCTCCCCACAGAAAACCTCTTTTGTCGTAAATCAGGTTATTAGCAAAAGAAAACGAAATGGCTTTCCCGGTGATTTCATCGGTAAGCTGCAGCGTGTCTAATTTTTCGGTATTCAAATCCAAAGCATACCAGTGATTGAGTTCATTGGCAAAATAAACGTAATTCTCGCCGTCAGAAGTAATTCCTCTCATAATAGCTCCCCGCCTGTCCTGGTCCAGGTTTTTGGCGAGGAAAGTTTTGATCTTTGTCCGGCTGTTCCGTACAATTTTTAATCCCGTATCAATGCCAAAGAAGACCGTCTTAAAAAAATCTTTTGCGGCACAACTGATAATATTGTTGCTCGCACTTGTGAGGTGGGAAAAATCGACGAGGTTGCCGGAGGCGTTGATACAAAATAATCTTTCCACGGTGGGAAGATTGCCGGCGGAGGCTGTCTGGGCCAGTAACACATTGCCAAGCTGGTCTTCCCATATTTTGGTAAAAAATTTGCCTTCGGGCAGTTGACCCACCAAGTTGAAATCCAGCTCAATGGGATTGAAAATAAAAACGCCGGGATTGTTGCTGAAGGAAAGCCAGACCCTGGATTGTTTATCCTGGTGGATAAAGTAGGTATGCCTGGGATAAAGAGCATTTATGTCTAAACCGTGAAAATCTTCAAGGTTGAATTTTTTGATCACATTACCTCCGGAATCATAGAGTTTGAGGCCACCTGAACTGTTGTTAATGAAAAAGAAACCGTTTACCATGGGAAGCATCTGGATGGTGGCTCCCTGCTCTTCCGGACTTTTCAGGCCTTTTAGCCGTGTAACGAGTTTAAAGGAATCCGTCTCGGTTTCGTAGGTGTAGATATGATCAAAAATTTCATTGCTGGTGAGTATGAAAATTCTACCGTTTGCATTGAAAGTAATGGCCTTTGGTACTCCTTTAATGCCTCGTTTGGGGTGCAACTCAACCTTTTTATTTTTAAGACTACGCGGATTGAAGACGTCAAAAAAGGAAATATTGTTTTTGTAAAGAATGAAAATGTTTCCATCTTCACTTTCCACCAGCCGTTCGACCTGGTTGGCAGAGATGGACAGAGCGGTGGAGTCATTTTCGTTGGAGATGAAAGTCTGGAAGGAATAACCGTCGAACATGTTGAGCCCACGATCGGTCGCCAGCCAGATGAGCCCATACCTGCTGAGCAATATATCATTGATCTGCCGCTCGGATAATCCGTCATTGACTGAAAAGTATTCACTCTCCAGCGTAGTTACCTGGGCGGACAATGCCGTGGTTAACATGAGCCAGCAAAGGCTGAAAGTCAATATTTTTTTGAAGTTATTCATGCTAAAATTCTCCATCAAGTTTCTTTCGGATAACCTCTGCCTTGCTGTTTACCTGGAGTTTTTTATAGATTTTTTTGATGTGGTCTCTTACGGTTTCCACGGAAATGATGTACTTGTCGGCGATCATTTTATAACTGAGCCCGTCTACCAGGCCCTGGACGATTTGTTGTTGCCTTGGGGTGAGCACATCCCCTTCCTTTTTAGGCTGTGGCCCCAGGTGATCAAAAACCTTCCTGGCAATACTGGGGGACATATAAGCACCGCCACGGTTTACCGTAATAATGGCATCCTTGATCTTGGGGAGTTCCGTCCTTTTGGAAATATAGGATATGGCCCCTGCACAAATCGCCTTAAAAATGGTATCCGAATCATCATATGCGGATAGAATTATAATATCAACATCAGGGGCGATAGATTTGATATTGCGCATTCCTTCCAGGCCCGAAACTCCGGGAAGTCTGATGTCGAGCAAAAGGGTGTTCAGCGTTGATCCGGCAGGGAAAGATTCGAGGAATTCTTCTACCGATCCGGCAGTCTGAACGACGTCCATATCATCTTGCTCGTTGAAAAATATTTGAAGATTTTCCCTGACCGAGGTTTCGTCTTCAATAATACCCAAATGAATCATTTTTGTTTATTTAATCATACAATCTGTTATCTTCCAATTTCGTGGCGACTTGGGAAGATTGCATGGCATTGAATAAAAACGATTACCAAAGGTAAATCGTATGTTTTGCCTGATAACTGAAATCGATGTAAAAATAAAACTGAGGTTGAGTAATACGGAGATTGATAATCGGTAGAAAAGGGATAGCAAATGCTAAATTTTCTGCAAAATAGGGATGTTTGACTTCAATCGCAATTTTCTAAGAATAAAAAAGACTTTGATTTTGAAAACCGGGTTAAATTCCTGATTTTGTGCAGGCTGAAAGAGAGTATTGATTTTGTGTTTTTACCTAACCGAGATTATTTAGTGGGCCCGTTCTCCGAAAGGTGTTGGGATTCAAATCCCCGTTGAATAATTTCTTTAAAGCTAAGAATATGTTGCGAACTAAAATTGCGGGAATAGGGTATTACGTGCCGGAAAAGGTAGTCACCAATGACGACCTGGCAAAGGTGATGGATACTTCAGATGAATGGATACAGGAACGTACTGGCATCAGAGAGCGCAGGTATGCTGAAAAGCATAAGGAAACCACAGCTTCCATAGGAGCCAAGGCGGCACGAAAAGCCATTGAAAATGCCGGAATTCAGAAAGAGGATATTGACTTTATCATTTTTGCTACCCTCAGTCCGGATTATTTTTTCCCGGGATGTGGTGTGCTGATGCAAAGAGAACTTGGTATTACCGGGATGGAGGCTGGAGCACTGGATATTCGTAACCAATGTTCCGGTTTTATCTATGGATTATCCGTGGGGGATCAATTCGTCAAAACAGGGATGTACAAAAATATTTTGGTAGTAGGAGCTGAGGTGCATTCAATGGGATTGGATTTTTCTACCCGAGGCAGAAACGTCACCGTGATTTTTGGCGATGGGGCCGGTGCTGTAATCCTTCAGCCCACTGAAGCGGAAAACCAGGGTATTTTGACTACCCACTTGCATTCTGATGGCACCTATGCCGAAAAACTCGCTTTTATCAGCCCGGGGGCTCATGGCGGTTATCACAATGATAAACTGGAAGCGCCAATAGATTATGATTTTTCTGATGCGGAGTATGGTGAAATTTTTATGAACCAGAATATGTTGGATAAAGGCCTGCTTTATCCGGATATGGATGGCCAGTTTGTATTCAAATTTGCGGTAACCAAGTTCCCGGAAGTGATCAATGAGGCCTTGACCAAGGTCAATCTGACTACCGAAGACATCGATATGCTCATTCCCCACCAGGCTAATTTGAGGATAAGCACTTTTGTTCAAAGAAGACTCAAACTGCCTGATGAAAAAATATGGAACAATATCCAGAAATACGGAAATACTACGGCAGCTTCCATCCCTATTGCTCTGGCGGAGGCCGTCGAATCCGATGCCGTCAAGAGAGGAGACCTGGTTTGCCTGGCTGCTTTCGGAAGTGGGTTTACCTGGGGGTCTGCCTTGTTGAGGTGGTAGTTAAAAAATTTGAATGCTCTTTATAATAAAGGCGTGAAATATTGAGTTTTATGCCCGAAGCCTTTTTTATTCAAAAGCTTTTAACAACAAGATCCCTATATGATCAGAACATTTTTGTTTTTTTTCCTTGCCCTGGTGAATCTAACCTCTTTGTGGGCTCAACCTCCTTCCGGGGAGAAAGATTTTGAAGAAGCCTATAAGCGGAGGGTCTCCCAGGAAATGCTGTTCGGGGTTTATATTCCCGAAGATTTGACGGATGCCTTTATTCAATTGAATAAACTGATCGATGACGATTCGAAAGCCAAATTCAGGAGTATGCCCGAAGAGGCGGCGGCCGTTAAATTACATTTCAGCTTGGGAAGGTGGATCATGCACAATTGGGGTTTTTATGGGGGATCACGTTTTTCCAAATACCTCAACACTCTCGGCCTGTATGACCCTGATATTATGACTAAGTTTGTCATCATTACTTACCACCGTAATTTGAACAGGAAACCTTTGGAGATCAAAAATCTTTTGGATTATTTTGAGGCACAAAAAGAAAAAGAAGTTGCGGAAGAGAAAAGCAAACAAAAGGTAATTTCCGAGCAGACCAGGAAACTGACCCCTGAAGAAGTGGCAAAACTCAAGGAAAAAGGGGGGAATCACAAGGATAGATAATAACCCGTGAATGGGGTGGGGGGCTTCTCCTTCATTTAAAGTGTGAGTAACCAGATCTTGGGGTATTAAAAAAAATGCATTTTAATTCAACCAGTATTCCCTGGTTTTTGTTAATATGTCGAAGTTTTCCATGGTTATTTCAGGAATTTAAGTTTTGTTATTATATTTCTTTTTTGTTTATTTGTTTTGAAGATCAAAGACCATTTACACCCGACTAAAATACCTAACCAACTATGCAACCAATTAAGAAAAAATTTCTGCGTACCAAATATGCACTAAGCCAAACTGTTCATAAAATATTGGAAATAAACAAAAAACGAAAAAACCTGTCATTTTTTAAAAACAGCAAAAAAAAGGAAGAAATTTTAGAACAGGATTTGGTGCTATTAAATAAAATTGCAGAGAAACAAGCCAATTTATTGAGAAAATACGAACAGATTATTTACTCCACCCCGAACCAGGAAGATGAAAGAAAACAAATAATAAATTAAGTGGTTGTCTAAACACTTTTGATAACCATATGTTAGGTGAAGGCAGGGTATGGGCAAAAAAATAATGATTCAATTTTGCCCATACGCTGCCTTTTTTTTCATGCCATTAAAATAAGTCTTTAATCGTTGTATAAGGTCAAAGAAATATTCTATAGTCTGCAGGGGGAAGGCGCACAGGCCGGCCGGCCGGCCGTTTTTTGCCGCTTTACGGGATGCAACCTGTGGAGTGGGAGGGAAGCCGACCGCCACAAGGCTGTTTGCCGGTTTTGTGATACGAACTTCGTAGGTATTGACGGAAATAACGGGGGGCAGTACGAAGCAGCGGCTCTGGTGCAAAAGGTATTGTCGCTTTGGCCTGTTGGCCGGGCCGGTAAACCTTTGGTGATTTGCACGGGCGGAGAACCCCTGCTGCAACTGGATGAAACTTTGATCAATGCTTTCCATGAAAAAAATATAGAAGTAGCGGTAGAGACCAATGGCACGGTAAAACCACCTCGCGGGATCGACTGGCTTTGCGTAAGTCCAAAAGCCGGGGCAGCACTGGTCATCACCTCCGGAGATGAACTCAAGCTGGTGTTTCCCCAGAAAGAGCAAGAAGCCCAACCGGATCAATTTACCCATCTTCAATTTTCCAGGTTCTATCTTCAGCCAATGGACGGCCCAGATCTTGTTGAAAATACCCAATTGACTTTAGCATATTGCCTGGAGCACCCGCAGTGGAACATGAGCATACAGGTTCATAAAATATTGGGTATTGAATAATTTCGCCCGGTCCATTTTTAATCTTTTCTGAAAAAGAAGACTCTGCATCCACTAATGGTGCAGAGTCCCAAAAACGCGCTCTCTCTGATGTTAAATCTTAATTATTTATATCGAAGTAAATAATTTCATTCTTGAATTCGACCGAAAAATATAACATTTATATGGAATTCACAACTCTCATAGCATAAAAATTAACCAGTAAAGTGTTTACGTGCATTTTTAGTTGGTTTTTTTAAAACCAACTCTTCTTCAATTCCTTCCCTTCAATTTTCCCGTTTGCCTAAAAAGATTAATTTTTCATTTGGCCGATGGTTGAAAAAATTCTTTGTTTACCTGAATGAAGAGTAATACAGCATTCCCACTTCCCTGCAAATTAACAGTTCTGGCCAGCCATTTTTACTGAATTTTCGGACAAAGATCCCTCCTCTTTCTTCCATTCAATGGTTTTTAAAGATTATTTTCTTTCAAAAAAACACCTCTTGGTGGGAAAAAATTTCTTTTTGTGGGAAATTTTAAATTGGAAAAAATTAAAAAAATCTTGTTTTTGTCATTTATTTGATTATAAAAATGAACCATTATCTCAAATTGTGATATGTGTGGAAAACTTTTTTTACCTAAAAGTGGGTAAAAGTGGTAAAATGTGTAAAAAGTATGTACATTTGGAATCAAAATAAACTTTAATCGTGCAAATCAAACAACTTCTTGGAGAATACGACTGCAAACTGGACGCCAAAGGGCGCATGCGGTTACCGAGTGGTTTGATCGCTCAGCTGGGGGAAGGTGAAAAACATAAGTTTGTCATCAACCGTGGTTTTGAGAAGTGTTTGATGTTATACCCGGAAGCGGTTTGGACCAAGATATCGGCGGAAGTGGATCAACTCAATTTGTACAACAAAAAAAACAGGGACTTTGTACGGTATTTTTACCGCGGAGCCCAAGAGTTGATGATGGACGGTGCTGAAAGGATTTTACTGCCCAAAAGGTTGCTCGAATATGCAGGCATTGATAAAGATGTCGTGCTTTCGGCTTACAATGGCAGGATTGAGATTTGGACCAAAGACGAATACGATAATCTTCTGGATGAAGAGCCAGCTGATTTTTCAGATCTGGCCAACGATGTGCTGGGTAATGCAGCAAATGAAGAGGAGGCATAATGATACCTTATCACATTCCGGTATTGGCAAAAGAAAGTATTGACGCACTCAATATAAAACCTAAAGGGGTTTATGTGGATGCTACCTTCGGGGGCGGAGGGCATTCAAAATTGATACTTGATAAATTAGACACAGATAGTCGCTTGATTGGATTTGATCAGGATGAAGACGCACTTGCAAACGTGATAGATGATGACCGGTTTACTTTTGTACACCATAATTTCAGGTTCTTAAAACGATTCCTGAAACTCCATGGTATTCGTAAAGTAGATGGCATCCTCGCAGACCTTGGGGTTTCTTCCCACCAGCTCGACGAAGCAGAGCGTGGCTTTTCCTATCGATTTGATGCTAAACTCGACATGAGGATGAATCAGCAGTCCGGTGAAAACGCCGCTGATTTATTGAATACACTGAATGCAGAAGCATTGCAAAACCTCTTCAGCCTTTACGGTGAGGTGCGCAATTCTAAAATGCTGGCCAGTGCCATTGTCGCCAAAAGACAAGCTTCTTCTATAAGAACAATTGGGGACTTCCTTGCCGTCCTGGATCCTTTAATCAGGGGCCAGCGGAACAGATACCTCGCCCAGGTTTTTCAGGCATTGCGTATTGCTGTCAATGATGAAATGGGGGCGCTGGCTGATTTTTTCCAACAGGCAGGAGAAGTATTAAACCCCGGAGGACGGTTAGTTGTGATCACATACCATTCAATCGAAGATCGACTAACAAAAAGATTGCTTAAAACAGGGAACGTGGAAGGAACGGTGGAAAAGGATTTTTATGGAAATATCAATAAGCCTTTTAAGGTAATGACCAAAAAGGCAATCGTGCCCACTCCCGAAGAAATTAAACGCAATCCGCGTTCAAGAAGTGCAAAATTGCGAATCGGGGAAATGGGCTAAAAGTCTCCCCGGTTTCCAAAAACAAAATGTCAGAAAATGGCCAAAAGGAAAGGATTTTCATTTGCGGAATTGAGCGCTATGCCGGTGGACTTCATTTTGAAGAATCTGCCCTTTTTGGTGTTTTTGGGTTTTTTGGCAGTGGTCTATATCGCCAACTCTCATTATGCAGAGCGAAACGTGCGAAAAATTCAGGAACTGCACAAAGAAATGAAAGAGCTGAGGTGGTTCTATATGTCGCTCCAATCTGAGAATATGGTCAACAGTATGCAATCGGAAGTAGTGGATAAGGTGGAGGATGAAGGATTGAAATTGCAGCGGGGCGTGGTTAAGAAAATTGTAGTATCCAAATAGCACAATAGTATGGACAACAAAAATGAAGTCTTATACAGGGTTTATATTGTACTGTTTGGCCTCATGGTGCCAATGGCTCTTATGCTGGTTTTTAAAACATACCAGATCAGTATTCAGGAAGCTGAACATTGGGTGGCCATTGGAGAAGACAACTACATTGACGAAAGAGAAATTGAAGCTGAAAGAGGTAATATAATGGCCGGTGACGGCAGCCTTCTGGCTACTTCAGTACCGTTCTTTGACATATATTTCGATCCGTTTACGGCATCCAAGGAAGATTATTTCAATAATCTCGACACCCTTGCACATTGTCTGGCCAATTACGTGGACAATACCTTAACGGTGGGTGGTTTTAAAGAATTTTTGAAGGATCTCAGGGATACTACCGTTAATTCCAACAGGCATGTTTTACTGAAATCCAAAGTGTCCTACTACGAAAAGCGAAGTATAGAGACCTTTCCTTTGTTTAACCTTGGTCGGTATAAAAGCGGGTTAATCGCTGAAAAACGAAGCGAACGGAAAAGACCCTTTGGCATTCTCGCCCGCCGTACCGTTGGTTACGTCCGGGAAACGGCCCAGGATGTAGGACTAGAAGGGTATTATGATGAGGCTTTGGGCGGAAAACCGGGTAAACAGGTAATGATCAGGGTGGACCGGAAGCGTGATCTGTGGATGCCGGTAGAGGACCTTACGGAAATCGAGCCTAAAAGCGGTGATGATATTCTGACCACTATTGATGTGAATATCCAGGATATTGCCGAAAGGGCCTTGTTGAAAGGGATGAAGAATTACGAGGCGGAATGGGGGACAGCCATTGTCATGGACGTTAAGACCGGGGAAATAAAAGGCATTGCCAATCTCGGGAAAATAGACGATAAAATGGAATGGTACGAGCTTTACAATTACGCAATAGGCCGTGCTACTGAACCAGGATCAACCTTTAAACTTGCCACCATCATGGCTCTCCTGGAAGATGGTTTCGTAACCCTGGAAGATTCAATAGACATTGAAAATGGAACGACGTCTTTTTACGACATTGTCATGGAAGATGCCTCGCACCAAAGTACCAAGCTGGATACCATTACCGTAAGGAAAGCTTTTGAAATGTCTTCAAATGTCGGGATGGCGAAGCTGGTTGAAAAATTTTACGGGGAGCGTACCCCCGCCAATGATAATAAAGGAGCAGAACTGTTCATTGAAAAAATAAAGCAATTCAATTTGCACCTGCCAACGGGCATAGAAATTGAAGGAGAGGCAAACCCCTTTGTAAAGGAAGCCTATAGCGACAGTAGTCAATGGAGTGGAATTACATTGCCTTGGATGTCAACAGGTTACGAGGTTAAAGTTACGCCCCTTCAATTGTTGACATTTTACAATGCTGTGGCGAACAACGGCAAATTAATGCGACCAATGTTGGTCAGGGAAATTCAGCGTTTTGGAGCACCTGTGGAAAAATTTAAACCCACCGTGGTGAAACAGGAAATCGCCTCCCGGAAAACCATCGAACAGGTTCATCAGCTTTTGGAAGGCGTTGTCAAAAGAGGCACCGCTTATAAATGGAAGTCTGACCGCTACAATTTTGCGGGAAAAACGGGTACGGCCCAGGTCGATTACAACCGTTCCAGTAAAGGAACAAGGGTCAGAGGTTACCAGGCTTCATTTGCCGGGTATTTCCCAGCCGAAAATCCTGTTTATTCCTGCATAGTGGTAATCAACAAACCCCGGAAAGGCGGGATCTACGGCAGTGATGTGGCGCTCCCAATATTCAGGGAGATAGCTGACAAGTGTTTCGATTCACTCATCGAATTGTATGAGCCGATGAATAAAGGCCCCAAGCCGGTGTTGAGTGTAAACTTGCTGCCTACCAGAAGTATCGGAGAAAAGGAAGATATGAAAAAGGTGTTTAATTATTTGAAAATGCCTTTTTATGGCGATCCTGAAACTCAAATGGTAGCCTTACAGGCCAGGCGGGACAGTTTGTTATTTGAAAGAAGAACCATCCGTGATGATTTGGTGCCGAATGTTGTGGGAATGGGATTGAGAGACGCTTTGTATGTTATGGAAAATCTCGGGTTGAAAGTAAATATCAATGGAGTCGGAAAAGTCGTTCAACAGTCCATTATTCCGGGAACCAAACCCAAAGGACAAACGGTAATACTGACATTGAATTGATCGCTCAAAATAAAATAAATGAAATTGCAGGAATTGCTGCGCGATCTGCCGGGAGTCAAAGTGGAAGGCGCAACAGATAAAGAAATACTAAATATCGAGTTTGATTCTCGAAAAGCCGGACGGGAAAGCCTGTTCGTGGCGGTGAAAGGAGTGAATGCAGATGGGCACGATTTTATTGAAAAAGCCATTAAAAATGGTGCGGAGGTTATTGTTGCGGAGCGGATAATGGAAAAAAGGGACCCAAAGGTAACCTGGATCATTGTTGGCAACAGTGCAGCCGCTTTAGGCCGACTCGCTGCTGCATTTTACGGGCATCCGTCCAAAAAGTTGAAGCTGGTCGGTGTTACCGGTACCAACGGAAAAACCACCGTAGCTACTTTGTTGTACAGGCTTTTTTCGGACATGGGATATAAAACCGGGCTGCTTTCCACCATTGAAAATAAAATAGGGGCGATGGTGTTGGATGCAACCCATACGACTCCCGATGCTGTCGCGCTTAATGCTTTGTTGTCGGAAATGGTAGAAGCAGGTTGTGATTATGCTTTTATGGAAGTCAGTTCACATGCCATTTGGCAATCGAGGATCGCAGGGGTAACATTCACAGGAGCCATTTTTACGAATCTGACTCATGACCACCTGGATTATCACAAAACTTTTAAGGCCTATATAGAGGCGAAGAAGAAGTTTTTTGACGATTTACCCAAATCAGCCTTTGCGTTGGTCAATGTAGATGATAAGAGAGGGAATGTGATGGTGCAAAATACTGCGGCTAAAATTTACCGCTATAGTTTGCATAACCTGGTGGATTTTAAAGCAAAAATCATAGAGAATAGCCTAAAGGGGTTACATCTCGAACTTGACAATACGGAATTTTTCAGCAGGCTGATAGGCGATTTTAATGCCTATAACCTGTTGGCTGTTTATGGAACGGCCCGTCTGCTTGGATTTGATAAATTGGAGGTGATGCAGGCTCTGAGTAATTTGAAAACAGCTGAGGGACGCTTCGATTACGTCATGGACGAAAAAGGAGACCGGATAGGGATCGTTGATTATGCCCATACCCCTGATGCCCTGGAAAAAGTACTCCATACTATTTTCGAGTTGCGGCAGAATGACGTAAAGATCATTACCGTATTCGGGTGTGGAGGAGACAGGGATCGGACTAAACGACCAAAAATGGCCAAGGTGGCTGCAGATTACAGCGATCAGGTGATCCTGACCTCCGATAATCCCCGGTCTGAAGAACCGGCTGCGATCATCAGGGAAATGGAGGAAGGGTTACCCGCTTACGGAAAACACAAAGCCCTCAGTATTGAAGATCGGAAAAACGCAATTAAAACAGCTTGCCGCCTTGCACAAAAGGGAGATATCGTGTTGATCGCGGGAAAAGGGCACGAAAAATATCAGGAGATTAAAGGGGTGAAATACCCGTTTGATGACAAAAAGATACTCAAGGAAGCATTTATGGATTTTTAAGAACAACAAAAAATAAAGAGGGAGTTACTGAAAATTTTTTTGAACACTAACGAAAAACGATGTTAATAGAAATTACGGATTGGTTAAATGAAGTATTCGGAAAATTGCCGGGAACGGGAATGCTGAATTATATTTCATTTCGAGCCGGAGTTGCCATGGTTTTATCCCTCATTATTTCCATGTTATTCGGCAAAAAGATCATTGAAAAGTTGAGACGCCTTCAGGTCGGAGAAACCGTTAGAGAACTCGGACTGGAAGGGCAGAAAGAAAAAGAAGGTACACCTACCATGGGGGGGCTGATCATCATCCTGGCGATCCTTGTTCCGAGCCTGATCATGGCAAAACTGGATAATGTTTACATCATTTTGATGTTGCTGGCCACCGTTTGGATGGGTTTTATCGGTTTCATGGACGACTATATTAAGGTCTTCAAAAAGAATAAAAAAGGCCTCAAGGGAAGAACCAAACTTTTGGGGCAGCTGGGACTTGGACTGATCATCGCTGTGACCATGTTGATGCATAGAGATATTGTCGTTGAAATGTCTACCCAGGAAGCGATGGAATTGGGTATCAGCGACTCGAAAGTCAGTGACGTAGTGGTGGATGGAAAAGTAATTGAAAGTAAGGGTAATTATAAAACGGGGTTGACGAATATCCCCTTTGTGAAAGGGAACAACCTCGATTATTCCAAAATACTGTCTAAAAGTAGCAGTGGAATGGGATGGTGGGCCTGGTTGATCTTTGTACCGCTGGTAGTAGTTATCGTGATGGGCGTTTCCAACGGAGCTAATTTGACAGATGGTTTAGACGGACTGGCTACCGGAATCTCCGGGATCATTGGCGCAACATTGGGTATTTTGGCTTATGTGTCGGGGAATGCGATTGCGGCTAATTATCTCAATATTCTCCATTTGCCGGGAGCAGGCGAATTGGTGATTTATGCGGCTTGTTTTGTTGGAGCAACCATTGGCTTTTTGTGGTACAACTCTTTTCCGGCGTCCATTTTTATGGGTGACACGGGGAGTCTGACACTCGGGGGAATTATAGCGGCCATGGCGATAGTGCTGAGAAAAGAATTGTTGATTCCCATTTTATGCGGGGTCTTCCTGATGGAAAATATTTCAGTAATGCTCCAGGTGGCTTATTTCAAGTACACCAAAAAGAGGTATGGTGAAGGACGCAGGATATTTCAAATGGCGCCACTGCACCATCACTACCAAAAACTAGGGATGGCTGAAACAAAGATTGTCACCCGATTCTGGATCGTAGGGATATTGCTGGCGGTATTGACCATCATAACCCTGAAGATCAGGTAATAAATTTACAAATGGCCGGAATTTTGACCGGATTTGAAAAGAATAAGAAAAATGGAAGGCAAAAAAATAGTAATCCTGGGTGGTGGAGAAAGTGGGGTAGGAGCAGCTTTACTGGCCAAAAAAAAAGGATTTGAGGTTTTTGTTTCTGATAAAGGAAAAATAGCGGAGAAGTTCAAAAACGAACTGCTTAAAAACAGCATTCCGTACGAGGAAAGCTGGCATACCTGGGAAAGAATAGTCGCGGCAGACCTGGTGATCAAGAGCCCGGGCATACCTGAAAAAGCACCAGTGGTAAAAAAACTGCTGGGAATGGGTAAGCCCGTTATTTCTGAGATCGAATTTGCTTCGAGATATGTGAAAGGGACGGTCGTCGGCATAACAGGTAGTAATGGAAAAACAACCACTACTTTGCTTATTGGGCACCTGCTGAAAACAGCAGGACTGGATGTGACGGTAGCCGGGAATATTGGAAAAAGCTTTGCCAGGTGTTTGACAGAAAAAATGACCGAATACTGGGTACTCGAATTGAGTAGCTTTCAGTTGGATGGAATTGTCGAGTTCAGACCCGACGTCGCCCTTCTGCTGAATATTACCCCCGATCACTTGGATCGGTACGAAAATGAAATGAGCAACTACATACGATCCAAGTTCAGGATTACCATGAACCAGGATAGTAAGGATGTTTTCTGTTATAATATGGATGACCGGGACATTACAGATTATCTGGAAAACAATCCTTCCAAAGCTCAGGCGAAAGGCATTTCAATGGAAATGGTCAAAGGACACAAATTTGTTTTGGAAGGATCTGAATTTGATCTTGGGGAAAGCAGTTTGAGAGGAATTCATAATGTGATGAATGCCGCTTTTGCCACCTATGCCGCAAAAAGATGTGGTGTAGCCGATAAAATAATCGGGAAAGCACTCAAAACCTTTGTTCCGCTGGCACATCGGCTCGAGAGTTTTGCCACCATCAACGGCATTGAGTATGTGAATGACAGTAAAGCCACGAATATTGATGCAGTTTATTACGGACTGCACGCCATGGAAAAACCGGTGGTCTGGATCGTGGGAGGACAGGATAAGGGCAACGATTATCACAGACTGTTTGACCTGGTGGAAGAAAAAGTGAAAGCCATTGTGTGTATGGGGGTGGATAATTATAAGCTGCTCGACGCTTTTTTACCCTTTGGCATTCCTATTGTGGAAACGAGAAGCGCGGGGGAAGCGGTAAGGGCCGCTACAGGTTTTGCGGAGCAGGGGGATGTCGTTTTGTTGTCCCCTGCTTGTGCCAGTTTTGACCTGTTTAACAATTATGAAGACCGGGGCAATCAATTTAGAAACCAGGTATTGAAACTTAAGGAAAGAAATTAAAATAAAATTTAAATAAAGTGTCAACAGTAACTGCCAGAATTTATGCTGAATTGAGAGGCGACAAGGCCATCTGGGCCATACTTGTCCTGTTGGCGATATTCTCTATTTTGGCAGTTTACAGTTCAACAGGAACCCTGGCATACAGGGAAAGAGGAGGGAACACAGAGGCGTTTTTGATCAAACACGGCGTAATCATGGCGGGAGGATTGTTCGTCACCTACATTGCGCACATGCTTCATTACTCCAAATTCAACCGGATAGCGCCTGTGTTATTGTTGATCTCGGTACCACTGCTTTTGTACACGCTGGCTTTCGGGTCTGATATCAATGACGCAAGAAGATGGATAGAATTGCCTTTTGTAGGTATAACCATTCAATCTTCCGATTTTGCAAAACTGGCGCTGATCATTTATGTGGCGAGGGCAATTTCTGCAAAACAGGATTATATAAAGGATTTTAACAGTGCCTTTTTACCCATTATTGTTCCGGTGTTGATCATCTGCGGATTGATCGCCCCGGCAGATTTGTCCACATCAGTGCTGCTGTTTTTGACTTGTCTGTTCATGATGTTTGTTGGGCGTGTGGCGTTGAAATACATTGGTGTGTTATTGTTGTGGGGTATAGTGGTTTTTGCCTTCCTGATCGTAATCGGGAGATTCTATCCCAATAGTGTCCGGGTAGATACCTGGACAAACAGGGTGGAAGAATTTATGAATACACCGGATGGTGGCTACCAGGTGCAACAGGCTAAAATTGCCATTGCTAATGGAGGACTGGTCGGTAGAGGACCGGGCAATAGTACCCAGCGTAATTTTTTGCCCTCCCCTTATTCCGATTTTATTTACGCCATCATTTGTGAGGAATACGGACTTATTGGAGGCGTTGTGGTGATTTTACTTTACCTGTTGCTCTTTTTCAGGGTGGTCAGGTTGGTCACGAAGAGCCCCAAAGCATTTGGGGCAATCATGGCAATAGGATTGAGTTTGAGTATGGTTATGCAGGCTTTTGCAAATATTGCGGTTTCTGTCCACCTGGTACCTGTAACCGGGGTAACCCTGCCCATGATTAGTATGGGGGGAACTTCAATGTTGTTTACATGTCTTGCATTTGGGATTATATTGAGCGTAAGTAAATATATTGAATCCGTTGCCGACTAACCAGCAACCAGAAACCAGAGACATGAAAGTATTAATTAGTGGTGGAGGAACAGGAGGCCATATATTTCCGGCTATAGCGATTGCTGATGCCATTAAAAAGAAAGATCCGGAGGCGGATATTTTATTCGTAGGCGCCAAAGGAAAAATTGAAATGGAAAAAGTTCCCCAGGCGGGGTACCCGATCAAAGGATTGTGGATAAGCGGTTTTCACCGTCAGTTGACATTGCGAAATTTGATTTTTCCAATCAAATTGATGAGTAGCCTGGTAAAATCATGGTCCATCATTCAGCGTTTCAAACCGGACGCTGTTGTTGGAGTTGGAGGATTTGCCAGTGGTCCGATTCTGGAGATGGCCACGAGGAAGGGCATTCCTGCCCTGGTGCAGGAACAGAATTCATACGCAGGAGTCACCAACAAATTGCTTGCCAGGAAGGCCAATGTAATTTGTGTGGCTTATGATAATATGGAGCGCTATTTTCCTGAAGAAAAGCTCAAAGTGACAGGCAATCCTGTACGGGCAGACCTCAAGGATATAAAAGCTTCAAAAACCGAGGCACTGGAGTATTTCGGATTGGAAAAAGGCAAAAAAAATCTGTTGGTTTTCGGAGGGAGTCTTGGGGCAAGGACGATAAATGAAGCGATGGCAGCCTCGGCAGAAATGCTGAGCAATCATCCTGAAATCCAGGTGTTGTGGCAGGCAGGAAAATTGTACATCGATGAATTTTCCAAAAGCGAAACTGCTCAACTCCCGAATGTGCAGATCAGGCCATTTATTGACAGGATGGATCTCGCTTACAAAATGGCTGACCTGGTGGCTTGCAGAGCCGGAGCGCTGACCATTTCAGAGTTGTGTATCGTGGGGAAACCTGCCATACTGATTCCTTTTCCTAACGCAGCGGGGGATCATCAGACGAAAAATGCCATGGCCCTGGTGGAAAAAGGAGCCGCTTTTCTGGTGAGGGATGATGAGGCCAAAGAAGCTTTTAAAGCACTGGTTCTGAATACTATAGAAGATGAAGGTAAGATGTCCCAGCTGGCCGTAAATATTAAAGAGCTTGGGAAACCGAATGCAGCAGACCATATAGCGGACGAAGTTATAAAACTGGCTCAAAAAAGATAAAAGCCCGGAAGAGATGAATTTAAACGAGATAAAGAAAATATATTTCATTGGGATCGGAGGGATCGGGATGAGCGCAGTGGCGAGATATTTTAGTGCAAGAGGAGTAGAAGTGCATGGATATGACAAAACAGAGACAAGCCTGACCAAAACGTTGGTCAAAGAGGGCATGACAATACATTATAATGAAGATTTGAGTAAAATCCCCAACGGAGTTGACGTGGTTGTTTATACCCCTGCTGTTCCGGAATTACATGCTGAATTGGTTTTTTTCCGGGAGCAGGGGTATGAGGTGATCAAGCGGGCAGCAGCCCTGGGTATTATCAGCCGTGGCATGAAAACCATCGCTATTGCCGGAACACACGGGAAAACAACCACGACTTCTCTCACTACTCACTTGCTGAGAACGGGGGGCGTTGATTGTTCAGCTTTCCTAGGGGGCATTGCTCAGAACTTTGGCTCGAACTTCGTGCCCGGCAAAAGTGACTGGGTGGTGGTGGAGGCGGATGAGTTTGACCGTTCCTTCCTTCATCTTGATCCTGACATTGCAGTGATTACTTCCTTAGATGCCGATCACCTCGACATTTACGGCGATCATGAAACCATGCTGGAAACTGGATTCCGGGCTTTTGCCGGAAAGATCAAACCGGGGGGGGAACTGATCGTTCAGCATCAGCTGACGGGATTTTTTGATGGGTTTAATGGTCTGCAATCTTATGGGGTGCAAGGCGGAGATTACAGGGCTGAAAATATTCGCGTTGAAGAAGGCTTTTTCGTATTCGATTATCAGAGCGGTCAGAAAGTAATCAGGGATATTAAAGTATCCCTCCCGGGACGGCACAATATTGAAAATGCCACAGCGGCTATTACCATTGCTTTGAAGCTTGGGGTAAGCCCGGAGGATATAAAAAAGGCATTGGCTTCATTCAATGGAATAAAGCGACGGTTTGACTTCATTTACCGCGACGAGCAGGTGGTCTATATCGATGATTATGCCCACCATCCGTCAGAGTTAAAAGCAGCCATTGGGGCAGCAAGAGAGTTGTTCCCCGGTCGTAAGTTGACAGGAATTTTTCAGCCGCATTTGTTTTCGCGTACCCATGATTTCGCGGAAGGATTTGCTGTGGCGCTGGACGGCCTGGATGAAGTACTGCTGCTGGATATTTATCCGGCCCGGGAATTACCGATGGAGGGGGTTACTTCTGCCATTATTTTTGATAAAATGGAATTATCAAATAAGGTACAATTACCCAAGGCAAAATTACTGGAAACACTGGCCGGCAGGGAAATTGAGGTTTTGATGACGCTTGGTGCCGGAGATATAGATACAATGATCGATCCTATTGCGGATCTTTTAACAATAAAAAACAAGGCATTGAGCCGGAATTAAGATTATGATTAAGCCAAACCAGGAATTCTCGACCATGCTGAAACGCCTGATGTGGGTGGCACTGGTTTTCTTTGGCATTGCCTTGATCATATCTATGGTAGCTAAAAAGGAAGCTACCATCGTGCAGGAAGTGAAGATTGACGTCGAACCTTTGCAAGGTAGTAATTACCTGATCAACAACGATGATGTACTCCTGACCATTGAAAGAAGTTTTGGTTTTCCACTGGAAACAATGCCTATAGGGGCGGTTGATATTGGACGACTGGAAAAGGTGCTTAAGGAAGAGCCTTTTGTGCTGGAGGCTGATGCTTTTGTGGACGCTGAGAATGTGATCAATATCAAAATTATCCAGCGGCAGCCGGTATTGAGGATAATTGACCGTAACGGATCTAATTATTACCTCGATGAGAATGCCTTTAAAATGCCGTTGTCCAAACACTTCAGTGCACGGGTGCTGGTGGCTACAGGCAATATCCCGCCTTATGTGCTGGATTATAAAGGCAACCTGAAGGATATGCTCAATGAATTGTTCGAACTGGCCAACATCATTCGGGAGGATGAATTTTTGAACCCAATGATCGAACAAATTTATGTGAACAATCAAAGAGAATTGACGATGGTACCTAAAGTGGGCCGGCAAAAAATTCTCTTTGGCAGATATACTTCCGTTGAGGATAAATTGAAACGGCTGAAGATATTTTACAAAGAAGCCATCCCTTTTGAGGGCTGGCAAAAATACAGTACCATCAACCTGAATTTTGAAGGTCAGGTAGTAGCCAAATAACCAGTAACAAGAAACCAGTAACAAGTAATTTTTTTTCCAAAGGGGATGTGAAAATCAATTAACAAACCCTGACAAAACATATTTATTATGGAAAATTATGCAAACAGATCTGAAATCGTAGTTGCCCTGGACATCGGGACAACAAAAGTGTGTGCGATCGCGGGCCGCAAAAATGAACACGGCAAACTCGAGGTCCTCGGGTATGGCAAGGTCAATTCAGAAGGGGTGCTTCGTGGAGTGGTATCCAACATTGAAAAGACCGTTAAAGCTATCTCTGAGGCTGTCCAAAGTGCGCAAGCTGCTTCAGGACAAGTATTCCAGGTAGTTCATGTCGGTATTGCGGGACAGCACATAAAAAGCCTCCAACATCGGGGCATTTTAACACGTGACAATGACCATGCTGAGATCAGCCAGAGAGACATTGACCGACTTATCAAGGATATGCATAAGTTGGTATTGCCTCCCGGGGACAAGATCCTGCACGTTATCCCCCAGGAGTTCGCGGTGGATAATGAACAGGGGATTACTGATCCTATCGGAATGTCAGGCATTCGTCTTGAAGCCAATTTTCACATTATTACCGGGCAAATCACTGCCTCCAACAACATCCTGCGCTGCATTGAACGCACCGGACTGAAAGTCGCGAATATGACTTTGGAGCCCATTGCGTCCGCTGCATCTGTGCTGAACGATGAAGAGATGGAGGCCGGTGTGGCACTGGTGGATATTGGTGGAGGGACTACGGACATAACGATCTTCCAGGATGGTATCGTCCGTCATACCGCTGTCATTCCATTTGGTGGAAACATCATTACCAAAGATATTAAAGAAGGTTGCGCCATCATGACGCATCAGGCAGAAAAGCTCAAAGTGAAATTTGGGGCTGCTCTGGCCGAAGAAGTCTTTGACAACCGTATCATCACTATTCCCGGTTTACGGGGTCGTGATCCAAAAGAAATTTCTGAAAAGAACCTCGCCAGAATCATTGAGGCGCGGATGATGGAAATTATGGATTATGTCGTATGGGAAATTCGCAGATCAGGTTATGAACGTAAACTTATCGCCGGAGTCGTTTTAACCGGAGGTGGAGCTTTACTCAGCCATATTGATAAACTTTGCGAATACCATACCGGCATGAGTACACGTATCGGTCTTCCGGTAGAGAAACTGGCCCACGGGTACAGTGAGCGTCTGAGTAGCCCTGTTTTTGCGACAAGCATAGGGTTGCTGCTCAAAGGGATCGAAGATTTTGAAAAAGGAAGAGTAGTGTACGAGACCAAAGACAAGGAAAAAGAAGAAGAGCCTGTCGAGGAAATGGTTGAAGAAGTTGCCGGAGATAAATGGTACGAGCAGATCTTCCGTAAAACGAAGGAGTGGTTTGAAGCAGAACCGGACTCCGAATTTTAAAACCTATTTATTGCCGGAGCTGATTTACTGATACTATTTTTAACCGGCATTAACTTTAAATTCTAATGATTATGATGTTTGATATGCCTAAATACGAAAGTCCTATAATTAAAGTTTTAGGAGTTGGCGGCGGCGGAAGTAATGCCGTTAGCCATATGTACAACCAGGGAATTGTCGGGGTAGATTTCGCCATTTGCAATACCGATTCACAAGCCATGGAAGCGAGCCCCGTTCCCACGAAAATTCAATTGGGTCCAAACCTGACTGAAGGCCGTGGCGCCGGGTCCATGCCCAATAAAGGGAAAGCGGCCTGTGAAGAATCCATCGAGGATGTTAAAAGGTACCTGGAAGATAAATGTAAAATGTTGTTCATTACCGCCGGAATGGGCGGTGGAACAGGAACCGGAGCGGCGCCTATCATTGCCAAAGTGGCGAAAGAAATGGGTATTCTTACCGTGGGTATCGTAACCCTGCCGTTTACTTTTGAGGGACGCAGACGGACTTCACAGGGTAGTGAGGGTTTGATGGAACTCAAAAAACACGTCGATACGCTCATCATCATTTCCAATGATAAGCTGCGCACCATCTTCGGAAATCTTTCTCTTTCTGACGCCTTTTCCAATGCGGACAATATTTTGTCAACAGCGGCTAAAGGGATCGCTGAGATCATCACCGTTCCGGGATATGTAAACGTCGATTTTGAGGACGTCAACACCGTTATGCGTGAAAGCGGAGTAGCCATCATGGGTACTGCCGTGGCGGAAGGAGATGACCGCGCACGTCGTGCCGTGGATGAAGCTTTGCATTCACCACTTCTTGAAGACAACAATATCAAAGGTTCCAAGCATATTTTGCTCAATATCACTTCCGGAACCCGTGAAGTGACCATGGATGAAATCTTTGAGATTACTGAATTTGTTCAGGAGGAAGCCGGTTACGGTACAGACCTCATCTGGGGAAATTGTTACGATGAAACCCTCGGAGAAAAATTATGTGTAACTGTCATCGCTACCGGATTTGAAGAACATTCAAATATCAAAAAAATTACCGGTGATGAACGTATCGTCGTATCCCTTGATGATGATACACCACGAAATGAGGTAAAAAAAACACCACGTTTATCAGACCTGGGGATAGAAACCGGTAATGAGGGTAACGCCTCCAATACCTTTGAGTTTGATGACTTGCGGGAAGCCGTCAAGAAAGCACACAGGAAATCATATTCCTATGATGAACCTTATGTAAATGATGAAGAAAAGGCCCGGTCCATTCAGGAACGCAATCTCCGCATTGAACGGGAGAAAAGACGTCATGAAAACCTGATGCGCGATCGAAGTGAATTAAAACTGAACAATCCGCAAACGATTAATGAGCTGGAAAGTGAACCTGCTTATATGCGTCGCGGGGTACGCCTGGATGATGTGCCTACCTCCTCTGAAAATACTTACTCCACCTGGTCTTTGTCAGATGGGGAAGAGGCCGACATCCAGGAAAATGGGAATTCTTTCCTCCACGATAATGTCGATTAATGGTTTTTGATTAAGGCATCTTAATAGCCTTTTATCTTTAACTTTTAGTCTTTAAACTTATATAAATTACTATCTGTTTGCAAGTCAAAGAGGTTCTCCCGGTAGGGAGGCCTCTTTCTTTTTTTTGGGCCGGGTAGGTGTACCCATGATTTTTTTGATGGAATCATCATATTCCTTACTCCAAATTAATTTTTCCCTTATAAAAAGAATTTCTTTGTTAGCTTTGGCTAAGCTTTTATTGTTTTCTTAGCGGGACTTTAGCCAATCTAAAAAGAGTCTCTTTTAAATTCCTGAGATATTCCCGAAGGGAATCAATAGGAATAACAATGGATGAAATCCATTGATAAGAAAGTAAGCATTGGCAACGCTGAAGTGGGTTGAATTAAAGCTGTTATCAAAAGTAAATCCTTGGATAAGAAGAATACTATTTGTTTTAAGGAATGAAATTCAACCCATTTATGGGTTGGACCGCTTATTTTACTTTTACGCAGCATTCCATGCTACGTTTTTTATATTGATCCCCGTTGGGGATTTTGCGGAGGATGCTCTAATAGAGAGCTGGTAATCAATAATTTATTATTTTCCTATGTTTTACCTGTTAAATTTTATTCTTGGAGTCCTCGCTGCCTTTGTCGGATTGCTGCCTCCGAGCATGTTAAATATGACGGCGGCGCGGACGACCCTTGAGAAGGATCGTGGCGCGGCCCTCCGGTTCTCGGCAGGAGCATCTGTTGTTGTTCTTTTTCAAGCCTATATTGCCCTGGCTTTTACAAAGTATATAAGCAACTATCCTGGTTTTATTGAAACTTTGCAAAAAGCAGCCCTGGTGATTTTCCTGGGTTTGACGGTATTTTTCTTTTACCAGGCCCGTAGTCAACAGAAAAAAAAGGGATCCAACAGCCGGAAAAGAGCCAGCGACCTGGCCTTTGGGGCGCTGTTATCTACGCTTAATGTACTGGCCATTCCTTTTTATTGTGCCGTGAGTACCATGCTCGATGTGGAAGGATGGATCAGGGTGGAACAGCCGTTTATTGTCCTTTTTGTGACGGGTGCCGCCTTGGGAACCTTTGGGTTACTTTTGGTATATATCCGGTTTGCCAAATTAATTCAAAAAAGGGCAGGTTATATTGCCAGGAATATCAACTATATCCTGAGTGGATTGAGTTTACTGCTTTTTTTCATTACCCTGATCAAAATTTTTTAGGATCAAAACATTAATAAATTTTTAAACCAATGAATGATTTTTTTGAAAATGAAGCCAGTATCCTGGAGTTGGTGGATGGATTTAGAAATAAAAACCTGCTAGAATCTCAATGGACCCATGAAGCCCACCTGGCGGTAGGCATTTGGTTTTTAAGTCATTACGACCGATACGAAGCGACTTGTTTGCTGAGGAGTGGAATCATTGAATTAAATGTTTCCCTTGGCGGGAAAAATACAGAAATCTCAGGTTATCATGAAACCATCACCTTGTTGTGGATATGGATGATTGATAAATTTTTGAAAGCCAATGAAGGCATGCCATTAACCGATCTATGCAATGCTTTTCTGAAAACGGAATTTTCGGATCGGAATATGCTGTTGAAATTCTACTCCAAAGAAGTGCTTTTTTCTACCCGGGCAAGAGCCATTTGGGTGGAGCCGGACAGGAGATTGTTGACCTCACCTTTTTAGGCACCTGCTTTAAAAATCGTTAATCCTTGTTCAACATCAGATCGCCGAACAAGGATTAACGAAGTTGGTTTTAAGTAATTCAGACCTTCCTAAAGTTTCACAAAAGTAGTGGTCAGTACACGAGTTCCGTCATGAACGATCAGTTCATAACTTCCTGCCGGAAGTTTCGAAACGTCGATAGTCTGCTTTTGCAGGTCATCCAGTTTCACTGAGGTCATACTGCTGATTACCTGTCCTTTTGCATCAACAATAGTCATTTTAAGGATTCCTTTCCACTCATTGTCGAGTGAAACTTCCATATTGCTTACCGCCGGATTGGGCGAAACACGCAATTGACCGTTATTGTCGACCACCGTTTCCTTTACAGAAGAAGTCGGATCGAATTCATAGGCACCCATATCCACATTTCCGAATCTTGGGTTGCCGTCGAGATCAAATTCCGGAGCTCCGTCATTGACGCCGGCATTGATACAAGGGCTTCCTGCCGCGAGGTGATAATCCTCATTATCTTCATCCACAAACAAAGGATTATTGCCATTTCCTGAAATATCCTGTGCATGAGTCAGGTAGGGCGACAAGGTTTCGTCAGTACTTATATTTCCACCCAAGGATACGATCTCAGGGTTTCCATCTTCTATGGCAAAATTATTATACCCGGTGTTGTAGAAAATATTGTTTTGAAGGTTGAGTACCGAATTGGCGGCATCTCCACCTTCCCAGGAAGCAATGCCTCCTGAAAGGTTGCCAAAATTAAAAACAAAAGTAGAGTTGGTAATATTGACCACCAGGTCAGTACTGTCCGTAGCATTGGTTGAAATAGCTCCTCCCGTCCCGGGGTCATCGGCAATATTTGTGCTGAAAAGACTGCTGGTAATATTGGCATCCACATTAGAAATGTTCATGCCTGCTCCCTGGGTAGCTGTGTTGAGGTTGAATTTGCAATCCGTTACATTCAGTACCCCTCCATCGGCGTCGCCTTCGGCTACTGCGATTCCTCCTCCAAAATCAGACTGGTTGCCTTCGAAGATAGAATTGGAAATATTGGTGATTATTTTTCCAGTGGAATAAACACCGCCACCGGTCGAGTTAACCAGGTTGCCATAAAATTCACAATTGGTAACAGTAAGGGCTGTAGTGTCGTTCTGATTAAAAATGGCACCTCCCCATCCGGCATTGTTTTCAGTGAACAGCGTCCCGGTAATCGTGGCAGCCGTTTTGAAGCCGTTGCTTATGGCTCCACCGCCGTTTTCTGCGATGTTGCCCTGGAAAGTGCAATCGACGATGTCCACAAAAGTGGAATCGCCGTAATTGGTCATAGCTCCGCTCCAGGTAGCGCTATTTTGTTCGAACACACAATCTTCGAAATGATATGATTTGGCTATTCCTTCTCCATAAAACGCCCCTCCGACACTATTGGCAGTATTCCCGCCAAATGTAGTTCCAGTGGCTGTAAAGCTGGCTTTCCAGGAGCGAAGGGCTCCTCCACGGCCAGAGTCTGAAGCGCCGAGGCTGGCTCCGTTATTATAAAAATTACAATCTTCAATGATAGCAATATCGTTCTGGTAAGGATCTGTATCTCTTTGATCAATGTAAACGGCTCCGGCATTGAGGGCTGTATTGCCTTCAAAAGTACATCCTGTCAGGGTAAAACCTGTATTCCAAAAATGAGCAGCGCCTCCCCATCCGGCAGCTCCCCCAATGCTGGCGGTATTATCTGTAAAGTTGCAATTGGAAAAAATAATATCTGTAGCCAATGGCGTTGCGTTTTCACGCCCATCCACATAAATAGCCCCTGCGTTGGTTCCTGAATTTCCTGTGAAGTTACAATTGGTTACGGTAAGCCCGATATTTTGCCAGCTCCACATGGCACTGGAGTAGCCAAACGGGTTTTCATTTGAATTAAAAATACAATCCGAAACGGCAATATTGGCGCAATAAGAAGGATACAGTGCGCCCCGGTTGGTCGTATTGTTATTGAATTCGCAAAACTCCACGGTGGTATTGGCTTGATTAAACAAGTAAACAACAGCGGAACTTGTGGCGAGGTTTTCTTCAAAAATACAATTGGAGATTACTGATCCCCCGGTAGATATTCCGTTGGTAATGATCGCGGCTCCGGCGGCTGAAAAGTTTTGCCTGAAATTACAATTCATTACCGTGACCGGGCTGTAGGTAAACAGCCCTCCTCCTCCTCTTAAATAAATGTCGATATTGGCATTGAACACATTGTTGTGCCCCCCCCTGATGGTGAAGCCGTCAACAATTACGTTGCTTAAAAGGCTGTCCACGTATACTACGTGTAAGGCATTATCATTTTTGTTATTATCAAAATCACCGTCCACATCATCTCCGGCCAGGTCTCCATCCAGGTAGGTGACATTGTTTTCGTAGTCCCGTTCCGCCAGGGACGTTTCGTTACCGGCGAATCCGCCGTAAAGACTGATGTCATAACCAATGTCAAAACGTGCAAAGGTGTCGATGGCACCGCTGCCGGGTTTGTAGGTGCCGGCCGCAACCCAGATTTCTCCGGCGGTTACTGTACCCAGGGCGACTGAGAGGTCAGTGTAAGCATTGGACCAGGAGCTTCCGTTATTTGACCCGGTAGCGTCATGTTTGACATAAGTGATTTGGGCCTGGCTGCTCATAAATCCGAATAAAGCCAGGAAAAGCATAAGTTGTTTTTTTTTCATAACTAAATTTTTATTAAGTAAATAGCAGGTTCGGGAAATCCAAGGGTCCGATTTTTAAAGGCAAATGGGTTTTCCGAAACGATTTTTTCTAAAACAGCCATCAAAGTACAAATAATTTTTGAGGGATAAAATCCCCGTCTTTTTATTTAACTTCGCCCCGTAAAAAAACTACATCGTTGGATAGCAAGATGACAAAAATAACGGAGATCAAGAGCCTGAAATACTGGTTTACTCTCGGGTTGCTGGGGCTGGTTTGGGGCAGTTCCTTTATCCTGATAAAAAAAGGATTGACGGTGTATTCTCCCTATCAGGTAGGAGCGATCAGGCTGGGTGTTTCCGCATTGGTCTTTTTACCTTTTTTTTTACTTCAGGCCCGTCGGGTGGATTGGTCCAAATGGAAATGGCTGCTCCTGGTTGGCCTTTGCGGAAGCGGGATTCCGGCTTTTCTGTTTCCCATTGCCCAAATGCATATCAGTTCATCGGTGTCGGGGGTGCTGAACTCCCTCACGCCTTTGTTTACCCTGTTGCTGGGATTGATGTTTTTTGGAAGAAAGTTTCGCCTCATGAAACTCGTTGGGGTGTTTATCGGGCTTGTGGGAGCAACCGTGCTCATCCTTGCCGGAAACGCGTCTGAACTGCAGGGGAGTAATATGTGGTTTAGTTTAGTCGCCGTATTGGCCACCATTTGTTATGGCACGAGTGTTAATACCGTAGGAAGCCACCTCAGTAAGCTGAGTTCGCTGACCATCAGTGCCGTGTCGTTTGTAATGATAGGATTTCCGGCCCTGCTCTTCCTTTTTACCACCGACTTTGTCGAAGTACTTACGGTGAATGAGCAGGGTTATGAAGCTTTTTTTTACGTAGTGTTACTAGCCATTGCAGGGACCGTGCTGGCCTCTCTTTTGTTCTTTCAGCTCGTCCATTGGACCAATCCTGTTTTTGCCTCGTCCGTGGCCTATATCATTCCCCTGATCGCTATGGGGTGGGGTATGATGGATGGGGAAACTTTATCTGTTTTTCATTTTATTAGTGCCGGAATGATCCTCTACGGATTGTATCTCAGCCGGGATTGAAGGAAGATTGAAACCACTCCTTGAATCATTTAGTACCGTGTAACAAAAATAATCGCTTTTAATAAAATTTCGATTGCCCAGTGCTTTAGCGCTGGGTAAAATATCCTCAAGAACCCCAGGCCTTTAGGCCTTACCAAAAAACGACCATGAGAAAGGGCTGAAAGCCCTGTAGCTTTGTTTTTTTTATTTCCTGCACCTGCCATCCTGCGTCTGCAGGCAGGTTCGATATTCTGCGGTTCCGACAGGGCCCAGCCAGAACCGCAGAATATCGAATATTGAACTTCGAAGTTGTCCAAATTATTTAGTCTCCCATTTTTGTCGTTTCATTATGTCTAAGTACTGAAACAACGGGTAAAAATTAAACACCTATAACCCAAGTTCATCCCTGAGTGGAAGGTCTTCATTATTGTGTTTGGTCCAATAATCAGTCTTTATAGTTTTTATCTTTGTGGCTTTAGTGGTCAGTGTTTTGGCAGAGGCTCCCCATCCACTGGTAAAGGTTTCTTCCCAACCGGTGATTTCGTAGGGAAATGTATTGTTGTAGACTATTTTCAACTGACGGTTGAGGTCGGGATATTTTAATATATACGCTGTTTGATTATCGGCAAGGGATTTCTTTTCAATTCGAACGCTATAAGGTTTCAAGGCCTGGTGCAGTAATCTTAGGTGGAAAAAAGAAGGGATCACTTCCTGTGCTCCAACTGGCAGGTCCTCCGGATTTAGCCTGATCCGGGTCCATAATTCGTCTTCGAGTATCGTTTTGGACAAGGTAAAGGACTCATCACCTTCTCCTTCAAAATACGAATGGGATTCAATTTCGAATTTTCCGTTTCTGTCGTTGAGTTGGGTGTAAGTATGACCACACCAATCCTGTGATGAGCTGGTGATTTTGAGCGCATGGCCGTTTTTTTCTTTTACCGGGACAAAGCTCGAGTTCATCATTGAATAAGGATAAATCCCTGTATTGAAATTTTTGGTAAAATTCAGCTTCATTACCGAAACGTCGGTTTTGCCAGGATTATCGGTTTTGACTTGCTTGTCTCGGGAAAAAGGTTCGGTCACAAAGATCAAAACGGCCTTTCCTGAATGCATTTCGCCATATCGGGCTTGTTCGAGCTCATAAGAAGTGATTTCAGCATCGCCTGCATACCAGTATTGGTTGAATTCGGAAGATGTTTCCTGTGTCGCTATGGGATCCGTTTCTTCCACCTTGACAACGGGCGTGTTGCTTGAATTGGAATTAGTGTAAGCGAGGACACCAATAATGGCAATAAGAAGGGATCCCCAAAGGATTAAATTTTTCATGGTCGAAAAGTTTGAATGGTTGTTCAATGATAAGAAATTTAAACAAACCGATAACCCTAAAGGTTTTTACAATTCCTTTTTAGGGCACTTTTTGCACCTTTTACCGTCTTTATACTTTTTACAGCATTTTTTCTTTTTCTTTTCCTGCACGACAGGTAGCTCAAAAAAGGTGGAGAACCCACCGCTTTTGTGATTTGCTGTTGTTTTATTGGCCGACGAAAGATTCATTTAAAAATTTTCCTTATTTAGAATGATTTTAAATAATAACAAATATAGGATTTTATTTTAAGATTTGAATGAAACGGGGAATTCTTTTTCCTGGCTACTCACTTCAAATGAATAAATATAAGTGCCGTGACGGAACCCAAAATGACTTAAAAACCATTATTTTCTCACTAAAATCAATTGTTCCTCGGTGCCCATTCTGTTCATATGGAAAACCAGGGTATCTGACCCTGTGAATTCAATTTTGACCATTTTTTTCAATTTTCCTTCCTCCGTCGTGAATAATTTATCGGCATCCAGGCTGAAAACGCCTTTTTCTGTTTTATCTCCCCAGCTACCCGAATATTCACCGTTTTCCAGGAAAGAAAATTGTACTGCTTCGGCATTCCGGGAAGATTGTTGTCCTTCAACAACCCATGACAATCCTTGCCATTCACCTAGGAGTTGGGCCTTGTTTTCATTGGTGCAATGCGTGAAAATGATTGATAAAAAAATGATCATTAAGAAATTTGAAACTTTTGACATGGATGGTATTTATTATAAATGACTAATTATGAATGGTTTAATTTTAAAATAATTATTTTCAATCCGAAAACTTCCATTTGAGTTTGCCGTTATCTTTTTCAATAAACCCCTCGTCCATAAGGTATTCTATGGATTTCAAAACAGCCGCCTCTCTCCTGGGATTGAAAGATTCCACAATCTCTTCCAGGCTAAGATGTTCCCGGTTCAGCATGATTTCAATTTTTTGCCTGTACCTTTCAAAATCTTCCTGCTCCAGATCCGTTTTGGTCCGCCCCGTACAAACATCGCAGATACCGCATTGATGAGCGTCTTTTTGTCCAAACCATGCGAGCAGTTGTTTGCTTCGACAAATAGGTTTTTCAGCATATTGAATGGCAATTTCCATTCGCTTTTTATGTTGCTTTTTTCTAAAATTGTACAGCTTTTGGTCGATGTCAAGGTTGCCGGTATTAGCCCTTTCACGGACGAAAATGATCTGGGGCTGATCTTTTTGGGGGTTGTATTGAAGGATGCTTTCCTGTTGTAATAATTCCAACGCTTTGATCAATTCATCAACAGGAATTTTGAGAAATTTTGCCAGTTGTTTTTCCCTGATCTTGATGAAATGCATAAAAGCCCCCTGGTAGGATCGTAAAATGCTCTTGAGAATGATCTCCATTTTAGGATTACGGATCTGGTAATCGTAAAGTTTTTCTTTGGAGACGAGTATCTTCAAGGTAGAAGGGATAAAAATAGCCTCTGTTAAAACAATCCATCCTGACTGTTCGAGAATTTTAAGGCAATTAAAAGTTTTCAAAGGCTCGAACTGGTAATTTTTGGAAAAATCGATGACATCAAAATCGTAACTATTGCCTTCTCCGGCTCCAGTGGCCAACTGGAAATAGCTCCCCAGTGCCTGGTAAACCGATTTAACGTCAGCAATGGGGGGGAAGGCATTTTTATAATTTTTTTCAAGCCTTTTCCGGTCATTTTGATCGTACAATAATACAGCATAAGCCTTTTGGCCATCCCTTCCGGCCCGGCCTGCTTCCTGGAAATAAGCTTCCAGACTTTCCGGTAAATCCGTATGAACCACCAGCCGAACATTGGCTTTGTCGATCCCCATCCCAAAGGCATTGGTGCTGATCATGACACGGGTTTTGCCCTCTTTCCACGCTTCCTGTTTTTTTTCTCTTTCCTCAGGGGACAAACCGGCATGGTAATAATCGGCGCTTATTTTATTTCGTCCCAAAACCCAGGCCAGTTCCTTGGTACGCCTTCTGCTTCGGACGTAAACGATGGCCGTTCCGGGTACCTTTTTCAGGATGTCCAACAATTTTTCCTCTTTGCCTTCATCCTGTAAAACGGCATAGGCCAGGTTTTTACGTTCGAAACTTTGTTCAAATACATTTTTAGATTTGAAGAGCAGTCTTTCCTGGATATCCTCTACTACTTCTAGGGTTGCTGTTGCGGTAAGCGCGATGACCGGGGTGTCAGGTACCCACTCCCTGATGCTGGCGATCTCCAGGTACGAAGGCCGGAAATCATATCCCCACTGGGAGATACAGTGGGCTTCATCGACAGCAAGCAGGTTTATGTTCATGCGTTTGAGCCGTTCCTGCATGAGTTCCGTTTTCAGGCGTTCCGGAGACACATAAAGAAACTTGTAATGCCCGTGAGCCGCATTGTCCAGGGTAATATCAATATCCTTATAGGACATTCCTGAAAAAATCGCCGCCGCAGAAACACCGACTTTTCGGAGGTTGGAGACCTGGTCTTTCATCAAGGCAATTAAAGGTGAAATGACCAGGCAGGTACCTTCTTTACACAAAGCAGGCACCTGGAAACAAATCGATTTTCCCCCACCGGTGGGCAATAGCGCCAGCGTGTCTTTTCCTTCCAGCACCGACATGATAATCTCCTCCTGCAACGGTCGGAACTGATCGTAACCCCAGTATTGTTTGAGTATGTGGTGCGGGCTGTTTTGCATGCAATTATTTACCTAAGCGGTTATTGTTTTTTTCTAACCAGATAATGTCTCAAAAATAACACAAAAAATACAATGGCTCCTCCTACTGAAATATTAAATGCAGAAACCTGCCCGAGGGTTTGGTAATAGTTGGCAAAAAATACCCCGGCAATGGTGAGAATCACGAATACCAGTTGCTGTAACGCATTGGAAATAAGTCTGTTGCTATGCTCCAGTGATTCGAAGTTTACCTCGATCCCATCTTTGTTGACTCTTTTGAGGGCTTTCTTTATATCGTTAGGCATAGCCAGAAGGGTAGCCGCCTGGCTTTTGATGGATTCGAGAATGAAATTGGTAAAGCCGCCTTTTTGCCCCAGGACGATTTTCCGGATATAAGGCTGAACGACATCAAGTGGATTCAGTTTTGGGTCGAGTTCGTTGCTGATGCCAAGTACCAGCAGCATGACACGCTGCAATAATATCCAGTCTTTGGGGACCTGGAAGGTATGGGAAATTTCTCTGAAATTTATGGCGCTGAGCAATTTGCTAATGATATGGGAATGTGGATCGATTTTAATGCCTTCCAGGTTAAGGCTGTCAATTTGTATTTCATGCTGAAGAAAATGCTGACCGATCTCAATGAGTTTCTCTGCCAGTTTTTGGGCTTCTTTTCCTGACCCTACAAACCCCATCTTTTTCATAGCGTTTACGATGCCCTCCGTATCGTTTTTGGTGAAGGCGATGGCCATTTCAGGCAGACCTGTTTTCATTTCGGGGCTCAGCCGGGTGACTGCTCCAAAATCAAGCAGGCAGATGTCTCCGTTTTGGGTAATGAAAATATTGCCGGGATGGGGGTCTGCATGGAAAACATCGGTTTCAAAAATCATTTTGCAATACAACCTCAAAAACCTCTCTGCCAGGTCTTTTCTATCGATATGCCATAGATCCAGCTGTTTGGTATTGGATATTTTGACTCCATCCACATAAGCACTGGTAATGACTTTCTTGGTGCTGTACTCCTCAAAAACCTTAGGCACGTGCACGCGATCTTCTTCTTCAAGATTTTCTGCAATGATCATCATCGACCGGGCTTCCATAGCGTAATCGAGTTCCTCATCAATCATCTTACGAACCTGGGTATACATATATTCCATCCCGCCAATAGAAAAAAAACGCGTGATCAGCCGCACCAGGTTTTGGATGACCGAAAGATCTGTTTTGGCGATTTGTTCGATGTCTTTGTGTTGGACTTTAACGACCACTTCTGTGCCCTCTTTAAGGGTGGCGCGGTGGGTTTGTCCGATGGAGGCACAGGCCAGAGGCGTGGCTTCGATATTTTTGAAAATGTTTTCCACCGGTTGTCCGAATTCGGCCGCTATGGTCTGTTTGATTTCATCGAAATTTCTTGGGGGTAATTGATCCTGCAAGGACTCCAGGGGTTCCCGGAAAGCCTCGGGCAATACATTCGAAAGGATGGAGATGAGTTGCCCCACTTTGATGAATAGTCCATTGAGTTCAAGCAGGCCGGTTTTTATTTTACCTGCAGCATAATGGTGGAGCTTTTCTACTCTTTTGTCCCAGTACTTTTGTCCGACAATCTTACTGACCAAAAACAGCCATAAGTATCTCAAAAGAATGCCAATGGTTAGGAAATAGGCTTTCCGGGCTCGTTTTCGGTGTTGCATGGTTTACTATTTGAGGATAAATTTAGTCCATTATCATTAAAACGTGCGAGTTAGTTTACCAAAAGGATAATAATTTATTATTAAAAGTTATCAAAAAAAGCCTTTTTTACGTACTTTTTTAATAACTTTATAAAAATAAAAATGTTTTAATCTTGCCTGAGGCTGAACAGAAACCAAGTGGTTACGATTTTTTGAAAATTTAGCAATCACTCCATTTAAAATGATGAATAAATGAAAATTGTCAATTATACCGATTTAAGGTTGAACCTGAAAAAATGGCTGGATTTAGTAATCAACGATGTTGAAGAAGTTATTATCAAAAGAAAAGATAATAAGGATTTGGTTTTGATTTCTCTGGAAGAGTACAATTCCCTGAAGGAAACGAATTATTTGTTGTCGGGAAAAAACCGGGAGATTTTACTGAAGTCTTTAGATGAGGCTAAAAGCGGGAAAACCAAAGAACAAGACCTTATTGAAGAATGAAAATAATCTGGACCATGACTGCCTGGAAAGATTATCTTTACTGGCAGTCAAAAGATAAAAACAAGCTGAAACGGATAAATGATCTGGTAAAAGCCACCCTTAGAGATCCATTTGAAGGATTGGGTAACCCAGAGCCATTGAAACATGAATTACAGGGTTTTTGGTCCAGACGAATTGATAGTGAACATAGATTGGTGTATTCTTATGAGGAGGATTCCCTGCTCATTATTTCATGTCGGTTTCATTATTGACCTTAAATAATTTGGTCGCTATTATTTTTTTATTTTTCAGTCGCTCAGATTTATAACTTTTGCTAACAAACTCAGATTTAAAATCGCTGCCTTTTAAAATTCGTACCGGGTTGCCTCTCTCCAGTTCAAAGTGATTTTGCCATTGTGACCGTGCACTTGCCTTTTTCTCCTGGAACTGCCGGGCTTTGAGCATATTGATCAGCCTTTCTTTTGCCATTTTTTTGTTCTGCATTTGCGAGCGGCTGTCCGATGCCAACACGGCCAGGCCTGTGGGCAAATGTATGGCCCGGATGGCTGTGCTTACTTTGTTTACATGCTGTCCGCCGGGCCCTCCGGAACGGGTAGGTTCGTATTTGAAATCCTTGTCTGCAAGGTCAAATTTTTCGCTGGAGAGGTCCAGTTCATAAATACCGATGAACCAGTTTTTACGTTTGTGCTGTTTCCGGAATTCACTTTGCCCGACCCACTGAACGGTGCCTTTCCAAAGTTTTAAGTAATTCCCGGTTTCAGGACCTTCCAGCTGGACAGTCGCCGATTTTAAGGTGTTGTTCAAAACACCTTCCTCGCGTTGTAAAACGGTACAGGTCAGCCCCTTGTCCCTCGCTTCTGCAAGGAACATCTTCAGCACTTTTGCCACGACCCATTGACACTCTTCGGGCCCTTTTCCAGATGATATTTGAATTATTTTTTCCATTGTTTTAATCTTTTTGAGGATTATTATAATCCCGTTGTTTTTAAAGTTAAGTCCATTGGGCAACGAGATGACACCTTTTTCACCCCACGAGGCCTGCCCGGCGAAGATGTCACCTCAAGCAACCAGTAACAAGCCAACCAGTAAGCAACGAGTGGGCAACCAGCCCTTACCCACGATCCATTCTTACGATTTTCGGATAAAAGGTGCCTTCGATCTTTACCAGATCCTTTTGGCTGTTCATCACTTCTTCCATGTTCTTATAAGCCAGGGGCGCTTCATCGATACCGCCGCCGATTAGCGTAATTCCCATTTGTCGCAACTGTTTTTGCACCTCGCTCCCCGTTATGGATTGCTTGACCATATTTCGGCTCATTTTCCTTCCCGCTCCATGGGAAGCGGAGTTCAATGAAAAATCATTCCCTTTTCCGGAAACAATATAGCCCGGGTCGCACATATTGGCGGGGATGATTCCCAAAACGCCCTCCTGTGCGGGGGTAGCTCCTTTGCGGTGAACAATCAGCTCCCGTCCATCCGGCTGTTTTTCCTTCCAGGCAAAATTGTGGTGGTTTTCCACTTTTGCTACCGGACGAATGCCCAATGCTTTGGCCATTTTTCGATGGATCACATCGTGACAGGCTTTGGCGTAATCTCCTGCGAGGTTCATCGCCAGCCAGTATTCCTGCCCTTCTTCGGAATCCAGGTCGAGCCATGCAAGGTGCTTTGCACCCTGGGGCAGCCAGCACTTTTCAATAGCAATACTGGTATAATGGTTAGCAATCCCAGCACCCAGTCCCCTCGAACCTGAATGCGCCAGGATACCAACATATTGCCCTGCAGGCATCTGGAATTTGTTTTGTTCATCAAGTTCCACTACGCCCACTTCAACAAAATGATTGCCTGAGCCCGAAGTCCCGATCTGCGATTTTGCCTTGCCATGCAGTTTCTTCAGGATACCAATCTCCCTGAATTCCGGCCTGTCCAACACTTCATGCGCTTCATAGGTATCTTGTTTGGTGCCAATACCAAAGTGCGTCTGTTCCTTTAAAGCGATCTTAACCTGGTAGTGATTGTGTTTAATGAAATCTGCAGGTACATCGTAGAGGCTCAAAGACATCCGGCAACCAATATCCAATCCGACTCCAAAGGGAATGACCGCATTTTCTGTCGCCAGCACTCCGCCGATCGGTAGTCCATACCCGGAATGCGCATCCGGCATCAATGCTCCTTTGACGGTAATGGGAAGGCGCATCGCTGTGTCCATTTGTTTGATGGTATTTTCAGTGATGAATTGCTTCCCAAAAATCTTATAGTCTTCCGGTAAGGCATTCAGTGCGTAGGAGGTTCCCTGGGGTTCCTCCGGTGACTCAAACAAAACTTTGGCTAACCTGGAAAGTTGCGGATGCTCCAGGTAGGCTTCAGGGTTGATAAATACCTGTTCCAGAAGGGTTAATTTCTCCTCCTTGTCTGTGTGCTTAAAGTATTTGCTCATAATATCGATGGCCATACTTTTCGCCTGGTCTGAAGTGAAATTTATTTTATTAAGGTCTTTACCTTTTAATTTTGAATTGTCCATTATATACATATGTTCAGCTAAATCCATTTCGACCACTCACGCAGAGAGACCGTAAAGGTTTCAACAATAATTAATTGAATAGGAAAATGCCGACAGCAAGTACATGCTATCGAAAATGGACCGGAATGAGATAAAAGAATTTTCCGGTCGGTTAGGCGATATGTAATTTCAGGACACGCATAATAGTATTCTTTGCTGCCTTAACCACAAGCGATTTAATAAAGTTCCATTGTTTGAAAAAAAAGTGAAGTTATCTGACGAGATAGGTAGATTGTTTAAAGCCCTGGCCGGTTAATTGCCAGATGGCATTGACGGCGATTTCCCATTTAAGTCCCGAAATACCGGGCTTATGGCTGGTGATGCGGTAATGATGGTCTTTGAAAATAATCTCTATCCTTTCCCGAAGCTGAGGATTAAGGGTCTGAATATGTTCGATGGGCATTTCCATTTGTTTTCCGTTCTCAAAACGTATGAGCAGCCGGTTGATATAAAAACTGATCGTAGCGGACCCAAGGTGTTCCATTTTTTCGTGGTTTGCCCGGTACACTTCCATAGATTCATCTGTAAACAAGGGCGCATACGTCTTTCTGCGAAACTGCTCCTGTATAAAATTTTCAAAGGTGGTTCTTTGCCAATCAAACCAATCGCGGATATTGTCAAAAGAATCGCCTTTACCTTCCGTTTTTTCAAAAAAGCCAAAGGGATTCACATGGTGTTTTTGTCCACAGGCGGTACAAACAAAATCATTGCCTGTGGATTCGATTTTACCGATACTTTTGCAGGCCGGACAGTGGAAAAGTACGTAACTCAGGTATTCTGCGCGGGAATTGCCACGAATTTTGTTGCATTTATCCCTTTGATACTCCACTTCGTCATGAAAAATAGCGGCTCTGATTTTTTCCAGCACTTCCGGGGAGGAAGCTTTCAGGATGTCATCTTTCGATAAGGTCAGGGAATAATCGATTTGGATGGCAGATTTTCGGAGTTTAAAGGCCCACCTGGGATTGGTGAGATGCATTCCTTTCATTTTGGCCGTCACTACGGGCAGTTCCAGCAATTTAACCAGTTTGGCAATGGAGGGTTCTATATGAAGGGTTGTGCCCGTCCAGCTCCTGGTGCCTTCAGGAAATAATCCCAGAGCGCCGCCAGCATTTGCCACAGCAACCATATCCCTGATCACCTGGGTGTCGCGCACATTTTTTTTCTTCGGAATGACCCCTAAACGTTTCAGAAAGTAGCCGAAAAACGGATCCCGAAAGATGGCATCCGAGGAGATAAAATGGGGCTTCTTCTTCAGGAAATAACTGATGATAAACGGATCATAAGTGCCAATATGGTTTGATAGTAACAAATATGGCCCGTCGAGCTTTTTTACCTCCTCACTTAGATGGCCATTGACCCTGAATATTTTATTGAAAATAAAAAGCCCCACATCTACTAATAGCCGGTAGCGTTTCCTGATCCTGTATTCGTTTTGCCTCATGATAAGTAACGTGTGTGCTCGCAAAGCTAAAAATTTTGTTCAAGGAAACGTACTTTGAGCGCTCCGGGACTTTTATTTTACCATAAAAAATGGCAATTTTATTTTAATTTTCATTCAGAAACCCATACAATGAAGAGTGAAGACAAACCACATCGTTCCACCTTTGTCAGAGATTTATTCCTCGGATTATTTTCGTATAAAAGAGCCTATGAGTTTATTCGGGCGAACCGTTTATGGGAAGGTATGACCCGGTATAAAGCCATCATTATCTTGCTCGTTATAATCGGGTTGGTTCTGGGGATGAAGATTTTGAATATGATGCAGAATGCGGTTCAGTCCCAGGGCATTACCCAGATGGGACTGACCACCACGATGAGTATGGTGAAAGATGTGGCAAAGGAAAGTTATAACCTGCTCTTTTTTGGCGGGATGAAATACCTTGTGCTGATTTTCTTCGAGATCATTATTTTTCATTTTGTCCGACGCACCCTGGAAATAAAAACAGGGCAGGAGATAAAAGCCACTTATAAAGGGTTTGTTGCGGCCGAGATCAGGATGATCAAGGTGGTTGTGATAAGTTATTTTATGGAGACCGTTTTTTCTGTGCTGATAGGAGTCGTACTTGGTATTCTTAATCTGGAATTTTTTAAAGTCTTATTGGTGTTGGTGGTTCAGGCCTATTTCCTGGGTTTTGTTTTCATTGATAATTATAATGAAATTTTAAAATTGAAGATCAAAGAAAGCGAAAAACTGACCCGTCAATTTGCAGGAGTATCCATTGCCATTGGCGGCGTTGCATATCTTTTGATGTTGATCCCTGTCGCAGGATCAATTATTGCGCCAATTTTTGGCGGAGTTGCTGCAACCCTGGCCATGTATGAGGTTCAAAAACCGACTTTTGACATGCTGGCCGAAGCAGATGAACCAGCCAGTGATCTTGAAGATACCCGGGAACGACAATAAGAAAAGGCCGTAAAACGGCCCTTCTATTAGTTATATTTTAGCTGCGATCAGATCGCCGATTTCTTCACAACCGCAAACCTTTTCTGGGTGCAGTTCCTCTGTTCCGATGCCCGCTTCCAGGATTTCACGGACGGCTGTTCTGATGGCATCCCCTTCAACGGTCAGATTAAATGCGTCCAGCAGCATTCCTGCCGAAAGAATAGCCGCCATTGGGTTGGCAATATCTTTCCCTGTTGCCTGGGGGTAAGAGCCGTGAATGGGTTCGAACATGGAGGTGTGTACCCCGATGGAAGCTGAGGGCAATAGTCCCATAGATCCGGCGATCACGCTGGCTTCATCTGATAAAATGTCTCCAAACATATTGCTGGTGAGCATGACATCAAAATGGTTGGGATGTTGGATGAGCTGCATGGCGGCATTATCGACAAACATGAAGTCCAGGGTCACTTCCGGGTAATCAGCGGCCATTTTGCCGACTTTATCGCGCCAGAGGCGGGAAGTTTCCAGTACATTGGCTTTGTCGACCAGGGTCACTTTTTTTCTTCTTTGCAAGGCATATTCGAAGGCCAGTTTGGCAATACGCTCGATCTCAAATTCGTGGTAAGTACAAACATCGTAAGCTGTTTTTCCATCATTTTTTCGTCCTTTTTCACCAAAATAGATACCTCCTGTGAGTTCCCTCAGGATGAGTATGTCCACTCCCTGAATACGGTCTTTTTGTAAAGGAGAAAGATGTAATAAATTATCGTAGGCACTTACCGGGCGTATGTTGGCGAACAATCCCAGCTCTTTTCTCAGAGCCAGGAGACCCTGTTCGGGGCGTACTTTGGCATTGGGGTCGTTATCGTATTTGGGGTGTCCGATAGCCCCGAAAAGGATGGCATCGGAAGCGAGACATAAGTCGAGTGTTTCCTTGGGCAAGGGATTCCCTGTTTGATCGATAGCCGTCGCTCCGACAGGAGCTTCCGTATATTCAAATTGATGTCCGAATTTCCTGCCAATGGCATCAAGTACCTTGATTGCCTGTTTTGTAACTTCCGGGCCGATACCGTCTCCGGCAAGCACTGCCAATTTTAAATTCATAAAAAGTATTTTGAGTTTTTTGCAGAGCAATTAATAGAAAAAAAATTCGATCCTCGTAGATCAGCGGTATCAGCGCGACATACGCACGCAGATTTCGCAGATTATCGCAGATAATAAGCTACGCAAAATCCGCGTAGGTCAGCGGTATCAGCGCGACGTGCGCACGCAGATTTCGCAGATTGTCGCAGAGATTAAGCTACCCCAAATCCGCGTAGATCAGCGGTATCAGCGCGACATGCGCACGCAGATTTCGCAGATTATCGCAGATAATAAGCTACGCAAAATCCGCGTAGATCAGCGGTATCAGCGCGACATACGCACGCAGATTTCGCAGATTATCGCAGAGAGGAAGCTACCCCAAATCCTCGTAGATCCTAGTTGTCAGCGCGAAAAATACGCATCAGGAATTCAAATCTGCAAAGGAATCCATTGGATGATTAAATAAAAGAAGTATGCGCAAGAATCATAGGTTGTTTACCATTCTATGCATCCCATCTTCTATTTTATCCACGTTAAAATTTACAAGAATACCCAATTTTATGTCGGATAGCCTCAAATAACTCAGGAGAATTTTAAAGAAAACCTTGTGAAGTTGTTCAACTGATTTTATTTCCACAATGACTTTATCTTCGACGAAAAGGTCTGATCTGAAACCCATTCCCAATTCCTCACCTTTGTAAAAAACAGGAATAGGTTTTTGTCGTACTACGTTGATTCCCCGGCTTTTTAGCTCCTTTACTAAAGCTGCCTCATAAATGGATTCCAACAAACCGGGCCCCAAGGCATTATATACCTCAAAAATAGCACCTCTGATACCAAAAGAAATTTCATTTTCATGCATGGGCTTAAAATTTTAGGGTTTAAGTAATAAAGTACCTAACCCTAAATAGCCTTTTTTAGTTCATAAGCTTCAATATCTTTTTTCAGGCTCAAAAGATAGTCAATATCATCAAAGCCATTGATCATGCAGTCTTTTTTATAGGCAGATATCTCAAAGGTAGCTTGCTCCCCCGTAGTCATAATAGTGAAATGCTGGTTAACCAGGTCCACTTCAAATTGGGTATCCGGATCTTTTTCGATGGCACTGAATATTTTATCCAGGAATTCATCGGATACCTGGACAGGAAGCAGTCCGTTATTCAACGCATTGCCTTTGAAAATATCTGCAAAAAAGCTGGACACGACCACTCTGAAACCATAATCGTAAATGGCCCAGGCGGCATGTTCCCTGCTGGATCCGCAGCCGAAATTTTTGCCGGCCACCAGGATTTTCCCGTGGTACCGGGGATTATTTAATATAAAGTCCTCTTTTGAACTGCCGTCTGACTTCTGGCGCCAGTCAATGAAGAGGTTGTTTCCAAATCCTTCACGAGTGGTTGCTTTTAAAAAACGGGCCGGAATGATCTGATCCGTATCAATGTCTTCAACGGGCAATGGTACTGCCGGGGAGGTTAATTTTATAAATTTTTCCATATAATTTGGAATGGCAATTATTTTTCTAAAAATGTATTTCGAACTTCATTGGGAAATAAATACGTTTTATTTAAACCAGGTCTCTTACATCGACGATTTCTCCTGCGATGGCTGCTGCTGCAGCCATCAGCGGACTTGCCAGGATGGTTCGGGCACCGGGTCCCTGTCTTCCTTCAAAATTCCTGTTTGAGGTTGAAATGCAATATTTTCCTTCCGGGATCTTATCTTCATTCATTCCAAGACATGCCGAACATCCGGGCTCTCTGAAATCAAAACCTGCTTCGGCAAAAATTTTATCCAACCCCTCTTCAATGGCCTGAGCTTCCACCTGTTTACTTCCGGGAACCACCCAAACGGTTACCTTATCTGATTTCTTTTTCCCTTTAACAAATTGCGCAGCCATGCGAAGATCTTCTATACGGGAATTGGTACAACTACCGATAAAAACATAGTCAATGGGTTGTCCTTGTAGGCTTTTCTGACCCGAAAGGCCCATATAATCGAGTGATTTTCTAAAATTGACTGGGCTATCCATACTTTCCGGAAGTGGAATGGACTCCGAAACACCAATTCCCATTCCCGGGTTGGTTCCGTAGGTTACCATTGGCTGGATGTCTTCGGCCTTGTAATGATATTCCTTATCAAAAATAGCGTGCTCGTCGGAAGGTAATGTCTTCCAATAAGCCACTGCTTTTTCAAAATCTTCTCCCTGGGGAGCAAAGGGCCGTCCCTTGATGTAGGCAAAAGTCGTTTCATCAGGAGCGATGAGCCCACCACGTGCTCCCATCTCAATACTCATGTTACAGATGGTCATGCGACCTTCCATCGACAGCGACCGGATGGCGGAACCTGCATATTCCACGAAGTAACCGGTAGCGCCGCTTACGCTCAATTTTGATATGATGTAAAGGATGATGTCTTTGGCCAGGACGCCGGGATGCAATTCTCCATCTATGGTAATACGCATTTTTTTGGGCCTTGTCTGGAGCAGGCATTGAGTAGCGAAGACCTGTTCCACCTGGCTGGTGCCAATGCCAAAAGCAATGGTGCCAAATGCTCCGTGGGTTGAGGTATGGCTGTCTCCGCAAACCATGGTCATGCCGGGCAATGTGATCCCCAATTCAGGACCGATAACATGAACAATTCCCTGGTTGGGATGACCAAGGCCGTAAAGTTCAACACCAAATTCCTTGCAATTCTCCGTGAGTTTATCCACCTGAAAACGGGAAAGTGCTTCGCGGATGGGAAGATTTTGATCCTTGGTGGGAACATTATGGTCGGCAGTGGCAACGGTTTGTTCCGGTCGGAACAGTTTGATGCCTCTTTGTTTTAAACCGTCAAAAGCCTGAGGGCTGGTAACTTCGTGGATGAGGTGCTTGTCAATATATAAAACCTGCATACTGCCGGGTAATTCTTTGACAATATGGGCATCCCAAATTTTATCGAATAATGTCATACTTGATACTTGATACTGGTTATTTCGAAAAACAAGCAACCAGCAACTGTAAATGGTTAGGCTACTTGTTTTCTTTCGAGTTTGATGATTTCACTGAGATCTTCATCGTTCACTTCTTTCTTGGCATCGGCAACTTTAAGGAATTCGATATACACTTTGTCGAGTTCTTCTTTGGTCAGATCAAAGCCTATATTTTTAAATCTGTAGGCGAGAGCAGCACGGCCGCTTCGGGCAGTAAGTACGATTTTGGAATGATCAACTCCTACTTCAAGCGGGTCGATGATCTCATAAGTATCACGTCTTTTAATCACACCATCCTGATGAATTCCTGAGGAGTGAGCAAAGGCATTCGCTCCCACAATTGCTTTATTGGCCTGAACAAACATTCCCATCCTGTCGGATACCAGGTGACTGGTTTCCGTTAACATTTTGGTCTTAATATCGGTATATAAGTTTAAATACGGGTGCTGGCTCATGATCATGACGACTTCTTCCAGAGAAGTGTTGCCGGCGCGTTCTCCAATCCCGTTTATGGTACATTCGATCTGCCTGGCTCCTGCCTGTATTCCTGCAATGGAGTTGGCGGTAGCCAATCCCAGGTCATTATGGCAATGGGTGGAGACGGTAGCCTTATGGATATTAGGAACATTTTCCATCAAAAACCTGATCTTGGCGCCGTATTCTTCGGGCAGGCAATATCCTGTGGTGTCCGGGATATTTACTACGGTTGCCCCTGCAGCGATTACCGCTTCAATGACCCTTGCCAGGTAAACATTATCCGTACGGCCGGCATCTTCTGCATAAAATTCAACATCCTCAACGAAGGATTTGGCATATTTTACGGCAGCAATGGCCCGCTCCATGATCTTATCCTGGGTAGAATTCAGTTTATATTTAATATGGGAATCCGAGGTGCCGATGCCGGTATGGATTCTGGGACGTTTTGCATATTGAAGGGCCTCTGCAGCCGTTTTTATATCATTTTCAATAGCCCGGGATAATCCGCAAACGGTGGGGTATTTTACCGCTTTGGCGATTTCCATCACCGACTGAAAATCACCGGGGCTGCTGATGGGAAACCCCGCTTCTATAATGTCAACCCCCAGCAATTCAAGTTGCTTTGCAATTTCAACTTTTTCCTCTCTTTTTAGTTTGCAACCCGGAACTTGTTCGCCGTCGCGGAGGCTTGTATCGAAGATATATACTTTATCGTTTGCCATAATTTAATTTTTTAGTAAAAACTGATTATGTTTACCAAATGAATGATACTCAATGTAATTCGTAACTCAAAAACCTTTCAAAGGTATTTTTCAAATGCTCATTAATGGAATCAAATTAGTCGAAAAATCCAAACTGCGAAGACGCAAAGCTATGTGTTAAGTGTTTGTAAATCATATTGTTGTAAAAAATATTCTTACAATGCCCAAACAGAAAACAGACGATCTAATTCAGTTGATTAAATCATTGACCCGAGCAGAAAAGCGTCATTTCAGGCTTTTTGTCCGAAGAAACCAGGCTTCGGAGGATATTCTCTTTCTGCAGCTTTTTGATTTTTTAGACAAGCATCAGGAATATGATGAAGTTCAGATTCTAAAGAAAATACCTGCCATAAAAAAGAGACAGCTTTCCAATCTGAAAGGTCATTTGTATAAACAATTGCTCACCAGCCTTAGACTGTTGAATAAAAATTATATTGAAGAAATCCAGTTGAGGGAATTGCTCGATTATGCCAGGGTGCTTTATAACAAAGGATTGTATCGACAAAGCCTGGAAATTCTTGAAAAAGCAGGTCACAGGGCCTTTTTGGGGAATTACAATGCGCTCGCCATGGAGTTGATTGAGTTTGAAAAATTGATTGAAGGACAACACATCACGGGTAGCATAGAGGGTAGGGCAGAGGAATTGACCCGCCAAAGTATGGAGCTCTCAACCATCCTGTACAACAATAACAGGTTTTCAAACCTTGCCCTCCAGATGTATGCCCTTAATCTCAAGGTGGGATATGTGCGCAATCAAAAGGAATATTTTTTTATCAAAGAATTTTTTAAATCGAAATTACCTGAGGTACCTATTGAAAAGCTTTCGTTTTGGGGAAAAATATTCTATTGTCAGGCGTTTGGCTGGTATTATCATATGCTGCAGGATTTCCCGATGAACTATCGGTATGCCCAGAAATGGATCGATGTTTTTGAGGACGAACCCCATATGAAACAAGCCAATCTTCCTTTGTACATCAAAGGGCTCCATAACCTGCTTGGATCGTTATATAACGTTGTGCAGTATGATAAATTTATCACTGTGCTGGAGCAGTTCAACCGATTGCCCAAAGAAATAGATTTCGGTCAGGACAATAACATTGAAGGGTTGTTCAAAACTTTTGGCTTCATCCATAATATTCAAAAGCACTTCATGGAAGGATCCTTTGACGAAGGGTTGAAGCTGATGCCTGAGTTGGATAAGTTCATTGAATCCGATGAGTATAACCTGGATGACCATCGCATACTGGTATTTTATTACCTGATGGCCTGTATGTATTTTAGCAGCGGGGATAATGAAAATGCTATCCACTACCTCAATCTTATTATCAACCAAAAGAATCCGGAGTATCGCGAAGATATTCAGTGTTTTGCACGGATTCTCAACCTCATTGCCCATTATGAACTTGGGAATATGCGCCTGGTGGAATACCAGGTCAAATCGGTTTACCGGTTTTTGTCAAAAATGGAAGACCTGCATGAGGTGCAAAAAGAAATCTTCCGTTTTCTCCGCAAGACTCCAAAAATTCAGAAATCAGCCACCCGCAATGAATTCATCCGATTGAAATCTCAACTGGAAAAACTGGAATCCGATCCTTTTGAAAGAAGGCCGTTCCTTTACCTGGATATCATTTCATGGCTGGAAAGCAAAATCGAAAACAAACCGGTGGGCGAAATTATCAGGGCGAAATTTGACAGCCGGCATACCAGGTCCACGGATATCAAATGATCCCAGGGCAAAAAATCGTGGATTTATGGAGTTTTTCAAAGGACTAAAAATAATTGAATTGGCCAGCGTACTGGCAGGCCCTGCCGTCGGAGCCTTTTTTGCGGAACTGGGGGCCGAAGTTTTGAAAATCGAAAACAAAAGGACATCAGGTGATGTGACCAGGAAATGGAAATTGCCGTCGGAAAACCCCGAAGCCACCTCGGCTTATTATGCCAGCGTCAATTGGAACAAAACGGTTTTGTTTTTGGATCTGGATGAACCTCTTGACCGTAAACGCCTGTACGATCTTTTGCCCGACGTTGATATTGTGGTGAGTAATTTTAAGCCGGCTTCTGCCCAAAAGATGGGCATGGATTATGAAACGTTTAAATCCTATAATCCGTCCATCATTTTTGCGCAGCTTACTGGTTTTGGTGAAGACTCCAACCTGCCGGCCTTTGATGTAGTGTTGCAGGCCGAAGCAGGGTTTCTTTATATGTCAGGCGAGCCGGATAGGCCACCCGTAAAAATGCCTGTGGCCCTGATTGATATCCTGGCGGCTCATCAGCTTAAAGAAGGGATCCTGGTGGGGCTGATCAAAAGGATGCAAACGGGTGAAGGCAGTTACGTTTCCAGTTCATTGTTTGAATCTGCTGTGGCTTCTTTGGCCAACCAGGCGACCAACTGGCTCATGGCCGGGCATATTCCCCAGCCGATGGGTACCGGGCATCCCAATATTGCTCCTTATGGAGATATTTTTTATGCCAAAGATGATAAACCCATCGTCATTGCCGTAGGGACCGACGAGCAGTTTCGTAAACTGTGCGATTGCCTGGAGTTGCCGCACCTCGCCACAGATAATCGTTTTCGAACGAATCATGAAAGGGTACGAAACCGGATCATCCTGGTGGAATTTTTGCGACCCGGATTCAATAAATATTCCCGGGCAGCTTTGATGGACTCATTGAATCAAAAAGGGGTACCTGCCGGCAGAGTCAGAAATATGGAGGAGGTTTTTGAAATTCCCGCCGCCCGCCAAATGATTTTGGAAGAAACCAAGGAAGACGGAACGGTGTGCAGGAGTGTAAGAACCATTGCTTTTGATTTAAAATAGCAGGTGTTTTTCCAACAAACTCCATAAAGTCCGCCGGGATTTTGAAAATATTCTATAACTTTAAAACCAAAACATCAAATTGAAACCCAGAGTAATACTTTCCACACTCTTTTTAATGTTGAATTTTTATGCCGCCAGAGCCACGCATATTGTAGGTGGGGAAATGAATTATACTTGCCTGGGAAACAACCAATATGAAATCACGCTTACCATTTTCAGGGATTGTTTTTACGGGAACCCTAATGCCTGGTTTGACAATCCGGCTTCTATCGGCGTTTTTGATGTAAATAATCTGTTGCTCCAGGAAATACAGATTCCTTTGATGAATAATGACACCCTGGTGCCAACACTGAGCGGAGAGTGTTTTGTCGTGCCTCCTGATGTTTGTGTGCATACCACGACTTATACGACCATTGTGACCTTGCCTCCGGTGATTGGCGGATACCAGCTGGCCTACCAGCGTTGTTGTCGGAATCAGACCATTGCCAATATTATTGATCCCCTGGGTACCGGGGCGACCTACGGACTTACCATTTCCGAACAGGCCCTTTTGGAATGCAACAGCAGCCCGCAATTTGTCCAATGGCCCCCTTTATACATCTGTGTAAATGAACCCATTGTGTTTGACCAGTCGGCCATTGATGCCGACGGGGATTCTATCGTTTACCGATTGTGTGCCCCGTTGCAGGGAGCCGATCCGAATGTTCCACAACCTCAGCCCCCTAATCCGCCGCCTTACGATCCGGTCACCTGGGTAGATCCTCCTTACGGGGTGAATAATATGCTCAACGGTATTCCGGGAGGAGCTCCTTTGCAGATTGATTCGGAAACGGGATTGTTGACAGGACTGCCCAATACGGTAGGACAGTTTGTGGTGGGCATTTGCATTGAAGAATACAGGAATGGTGTCCTGATTTCCACTACCCGCCGCGATTTTCAATACAATGTGGGGGTTTGTGGGCAATGGGTGGCTTCCTTTTTTGCGCCTGAAATCCAATGCGAAGGACTGGAAGTGACTTTTGACAATATGAGTATCGGTACGGATGAGTTTATCTGGACCTTTGGGGATCCTTCCAACCCAGATTTTCAATCGACGGAACATTCACCAATCTACACTTATCCGGATACCGGCAGTTACCTGGTCACCCTGATCGCTGGTCCGGACAATCCATGTGTCGATACTTTCCAGCAGGAAATTTATCTTCAATACAATTCACTTTTTCCGAATTTCGGGATTGCTTTTGAATCCTGTACGGATTCGATGACCATTCAGGTGACCGATCTTTCAATCGACACCTTGTTTGATATTACAGAATGGTACTGGCAGTTCCTGCCGGGGAGCCAAACGTCAACGGTTCAAAACCCTTTGTTTTATGCCACGCAGACGGGGATTTATACCATCAGGCTCACCGTAATGGCAGAAAACGGGTGTGAAAAAACCATAGATCAAATCGTGTTCGTCAATATGGTGGAGGAGGAACTCGTTGCCGATACTTTGCAGATATGCCTGGGCGAAACTGCAGCCCTGAATGATGACTTTTCATTGGCTTACCAATATGAGTGGTCCCCTCCCGATAACTTTTCAGACCCGGCCCAGCCCAATCCTGTTGTGGCACCTGTCGAGACCACCACTTATACCGTGACCATTTCAGATATGGATGGTTTTTGTCATATCGAAAGATCGGTAACGGTGGTCGTTCCCCCTGCCCTGGATTTGGTAATGCCTCCTGATACTGTCCTTTGCGATCCGGATATACTTTTAGAAGCTGCCGCGGCAGGAGCTGAATATTGGGAATGGTCGGCTGATGCTGGTTTTACGGCGATTATTGGGAACGAACCTTCAGTGGTGGTTTCTCCTTTAGGGGCCATGACTTATTATGTCCGCGTTTTGGACGGAAACGAATGCCCGACAACAGATAGCGTAACCGTGGAAAGCAACGGGGTGAATCTTTTGAAACCGGACACCATCATTGCCTGTTTGGGGGAAACCCCAGCCGTGTGGGTGCTCAACGTAGACCCTGCGGATATGCTGAATTACGAATGGGAACCAATAGACCAGATCCTTTCTGGCAATACCGGGGATACTATTGTCGTCAACCCGGCAAATTTGGGGCCTACTACCTTTTTTGTACATGCGGTCAACCAGTTTGATTGTATGGTTTCGGATTCGGTGGTGGTTTATATGATCGATACCACTTCCCAGGAGGCTTTTTTAACTTCAACCCAATGCAGTGGATTTACGGTTCAGTTTGCTTCAACGAGCGTAAATGCCCCTTTTTATACCTGGCATTTTTTTGATCCGGCGGCTCCCCCGGGACAGACGGCCACCGGGGCTGAGGCCTCCTTTACCTATTCGGGGCCAGGAACCTACGAAGTGGGGATTACCCTTCCTTTCGGATTAAACTGCCAGGATACTTTGTACTATGAGGTGATTGTAGGTGATTCACAGATTGCGGTAGATTTTACCTGGGCGTATGAAAGTTGCAGTGATACCGCGGTCATACAATTTACTGATCTTTCTCAGAACGACCAAAGTAGCATTACCGGTTGGAGTTGGGATTTTAGCAACGGCATATTTTCTGAAGATCAAAATCCCCAGGTGGAGTTTTTTAACTCCGGAACATGGGAAGTCAGTCTCACCCTTACCTCTTCGGACGGCTGCGTCGATTCTATTGTTATACCGGTCACGCTGGAATTGGTGGAGGAAACCCTGCAGGATACCGTTTGGGTTTGCCCGGGAGATTCGGTTCAGCTCAACCCTATATTAATGGGCGATTATGAATACTTGTGGTCACCGGGAGAAGGCTTGTCCAATCCCTTGTCCTCCAATCCCTGGGCTTCACCCCCGCAAACGACCACATACACCGCCGCAATAAGTTCCCTGGAAAATTTATGTTCCATTGACCAAACCATAACAGCTTTTGTTACCCCGATGATTACTTACGAACTTTCTCCTGATACCTCCATTTGCGACGCTGAATTCCTTCTGTACGCGAATAGTGATGAAGCCGTTCAGTACGCCTGGTCCACCAGTTCTGATTTTTCCATATTACTGAGTGAAGACCAGGAATTTCTGGTGCCATTGGGCGGTTTGGAATCATCCTATTACATCCGGATGACGGACGAATTTGGGTGTACGGTTCAGGATATGGTGAATGTGCAGGGAAATGGAATTAATGTTTCCCTTGACGGAGAGGTTTCCCTTTGCATTGGGGATACGATTTCATTGGAGGTCATCAATTTACTCCCGGGCACCCTGACTTACATTTGGAGCCCCGTTGCTGATATTGTTGAGGGAGAAAATACAGCAACCCCCTTGGTTAATCCCGAAGTATCTACCATTTTCAACGTGGCGATTCAGAATGAGTACGGATGTACCCTGGATACCTCCATTATGGTAAATATTTTCAATTTTACACCTCCATTGCTGGCCTCCGCAGATCCTGATACCATCATTGGCGGAGAAAGCAGTTTGTTGACTGCAACCAATGATGCAACATACACCTATTTATGGCAGCCATCGGGCACCTTAAATTTTTATACCCTGCCCGATGTAGTGGCATCCCCGGAGGAAACCACTACTTATGAGGTCACCATCCGTGATGAAAACGGGTGTATCAACCAGGCCCTGGTGACGGTTTTTGTGTTGAACCTGGAGTGTGCAGAACCCTATATTTTTATCCCTTCCGGTTTTACGCCTGATGGAGATGGGTTGAATGATGTGCTGGAAGTGTACGGGAACAATATTGCCGAAATGCACCTTATCATTTACAATCGTTGGGGAGAGCTCGTTTTTGAGAGTTTTGATCAATCGGAAACCTGGGACGGGACTTACAATGGCAAGGAATTGTCAACGGAAGCTTTCGGGTTTTACCTGGAGGTCAAATGTGATGACGGAAAAACGTTTTTGAAAAAAGGAAACATAACTTTAGTAAAATAGGAATCTGATTTTAAATTTATCATTTCCTTAAGTACCTTTGCACCGCTTTTTTACGTTGGGACTTAAACATTCAATGTTTAATAAACTAATAACAAAAATATAAAACATGAAAAAACTATTCATCATTCTGATTTTGGCCATGATGCAGCAAGTATCTTTTAGCCAATATATTTTTACCGACACAAAAGATAACCAGTGTACGGAGGTTAAAAGCCAGGATAAAACAGGAACCTGCTGGAGCTATTCCACCACTTCGTTTCTGGAATCTGAATTGATTCGCATGGGTAAACCCAAACTGGATCTTTCAGAGATGTACACCGTACGAACCATTTATATGGACAAAGCGCAGAATTATCTGCTTCGCCAGGGGAAAGCCAATTTCGGACAGGGCGGTCTTTCACACGATGTGATCAGGGCCTATAAAATGGCTGGTGCTGTTCCTGAATCTGCTTATTCAGGTTTAACAGAAGGCCGAATTCAACACAACCACAGCCGCTTGGAAAGGGAACTGAAAAATTATCTGGACGGGTTGATTTCAAAGGGGGAGGTCCCTGAAGACTGGAGAGATAAGGTCAATGAGATTCTGGATGAAAACCTCGGACCTGTACATTCTTCCTTCGAATACGCTGGAAAAAGCCTAACTGCTGAAACTTTCACCAAAACACTGGGTTTAAATCCTGATGACTACATTACCCTGACTTCCTTTACCCATCATCCTTTTTATTCAAAATTCATCCTGGAGATTCCGGATAACTATTCAAATGGTTTTTATTATAATGTGCCTTTGGATGATTTGGTGCGTATTACAGATAATGCAATCAACACCGGGTACACCATCGCCTGGGATGCGGATGTCAGTGAACCATTTTTTATGTTCAAACCGGGCATCGCCTTTGTGCCAAAAGATTCCATAACAATGGATTCAATTTTTAAGGAAACTATAGAAAGTGGAAGATTTTACGAAGAAGTTTCTGTGGATCAGGAGCTGCGCCAACAAGAGTTTGAGAATTTCCATACTACCGATGATCACTTGATGCATATTGTAGGAACTTCTAAAAATAACGAAGGAAAAACTTTTTATCGTACAAAAAATTCCTGGGGAACATCCAATTTTTACGAAGGATTTGTTTATGTATCTCCTGCTTATTTCAGATTAAAGACCATTGCTATAATGGTTCACAAGGATGCCATTCCGGCAGATCTGAAAACCAAACTCGGGCTGTAAAGCCCCGGATACTGGTTTTAAACATGAGTTCATCCCGAATTTCATCTAATCAGATGAAATTCGGGATTTTTCTTTTACAAAAGAAATAAACCGCAAAACCTGCCTTCCGTCGCGGCAGCAGGCAAGGTTTAAAACAAGTAACCGCAAAATTTAGAAGTGTTTGGGTCGTGGGTTAGGTATTTTGCGACAAAAAATGACTTTTTTCCAAAACCCAAACCTTTTGCCCACTCACTTTTACACCTGCCTTCCTGCGTCTGCAGGCAGGTTTTAAATTCCTTGTTTTACACCTGCCTTCCTGCGTCTGCAGGCAGGTTTTACATTTAAAAAATACTTCAAATAATCAAAAAATTTCTATTTCAGACAGTTTTTGAAAATTCGGGATGAACTCATGTTTATTTTAAGTTTTGCATCCGGGTTTTTATATCAAACATTTTTCACTATATTGGGACGGTGATTTTTTGTGGAATAAAATTTACCATTATGCATCGCCTGCCTATTTTTCTCCTGTTATTTTTGCTTTGTTTGAAATTGCCGGCCCAGGTTTATGATGATTACATCGGTGCGGGGCACGATGAAGGCGTAACCGTTTTTAGCAGCAGTGAATACCAGTTCAATAGTTGGGATGAGGTTGCAGCAGCCCGGAAAACGATCTCTGGTGACGGTCTTGAAGGGAAATTAGTAGAAGCTTCCCGGTTTTTAGGTCAGGCTGCTTTGGGAGCCGATCTGGCCACCATTCATCATGTAGCCGATATTGGCATTGAAGCATGGATTGAGGAACAATTTGAAGCTCCTGTGACCTACTATCTGGATGTTATGGAGGACGTTTATGATGAAGTGTATCAATTCTATATTCAGGGGGGCAACGATCCGAATAACTTTTCCTGCCGGCCGGACTGGGTGGAGTCCAATTATGCCTGGTGGCAGATGACCATGACCAATGAGGATTTGCTGCGGCACCGGATAGCCCTGGCGTTGAGTGAAATTCTGGTGATTTCCAAGGAAAATTCTGATGTTCGCGATTATGGTTATGGTGTGGCCAGTTTTTATGATATTTTCATCCGTCATGCTTTTGGCAATTACAAAGACATACTATTGGATGTCGCCCGCCACCCCGTGATGGGCAAATACCTCAGTCATCTCAATAACCCGAAATCGATTCCGGAAGAAAATATTTTCCCCGATGAAAATTTTGCCAGGGAGGTCATGCAGTTATTCTCTATCGGCCTTTTCGAATTGAATGAGGACGGCAGCCGAAAACTGGACAATGAAGGGAATTTCATTCCCACCTACGATAACCGGGACATCACCGAAATGGCTCGTGTGATGACCGGATTGGGAGCCGGAGCATTGTCGGAATGCGGAACGGCCTACGAACCGGCTTTTTGGCTGGAAATTCGCCATATTGATATGACGACGCCCATGGCCATGTATGAAAACTGGCATGAGCAGGGAGAAAAGGTTTTGTTCGGAGATCAGGTCATTCCAGCCGGACAATCCGGAATGGAGGATGTTGAAGACGCTATGGAAATCCTGTTCAACCACCCCAATGTTGGGCCTTTTATCGGCAGGTTACTCATTCAGCGACTGGTAAAGTCAAACCCTTCCCCGGAATATATTGCCGATGTAACCGCGGCCTTCAATGATAATGGAAACGGCGTTCGAGGAGATATGAAAGCAGTGGTCAAGGCCATTTTACTACACCCTGAAGCAAGAGAATGTGATGCCATGATGGATCCTCACAATGGTAAATTGAAGGAGCCCATTATTCGTTACACCCAGTTTGCCAAAGCCATCAACTCATTCAACGCTGATGGTCGTTACTGGAATACAGGCAATTACATCCTGGCCAATGCAGGGCAACATCCGCTGCATTCGCCTTCTGTTTTTAGTTTTTACCTCCCCGATTTTCAACCTAACGGCCCCATCGCCGCTGCAGATCTGGTAGCGCCGGAATTTCAAATCCATAACACCAAAACCAGTATCGGTTTTATCAATGAAGCCTACAACTGGACTGTTTCAGAACGATTGTTGTACCACTGGCAGGGGCCACTCGATTATACAGACCGCATCATCAATACGGATATTTTGGAATATATGCCGGATTCACGTAAGCCGGAGGTTTTGTTGAATAAACTGGACCTGTTGCTTACCCACGGGCTGTTGACGGACAGGACGAGGGATTTATTGAGAGAGCAGTTGTCTGCTTACATTTCCAGTTCCGAAATTTCAGAGTTGACCAACAGAACCAAAGCAGCAATGTTCATTTTCCTGTTGAGTCCGGATTATGCTATTTTCAAATAAGGTGTGCACCTGATAAAAAAGATCAAAATGATGAAAAAAAGCCGGGAAATATCAAGAAGAAAATTCCTCCAAAAAGCCACACTGGCAGCCCTGGGAGCATCCACCCTGCCTTCCTCTCTTTTTAAATTTCAAACGCTGAATGCAGCGGCACTGAGCCATTCCGCCACTTTGGACGGAGAGTACAAAGCGCTGATCTGCCTGTTCCAGTCCGGGGGTGCAGACTCATTTAATTTGTTGATGCCAAGGGGCAACACGGAATATGCGGAATACGCTGTCACCCGATCGAACCTGGCGATCCCACAAAGCAGTATGCATGCCATAACTCCTGCTACCAATGATGGGAAACAATACGGTGTTCATCCTTCCATGTATGGAGTGAAACAGCTGTTTGACCAGGGGAATCTTGCCTTTTTGCCCAATGTAGGGATGTTGGTCCAACCGACCACTAAAGCTGATTACCTCGCGGGTAATGTACCGCTGCCTTTAGGGCTTTTTTCCCATGCGGACCAGATCAAACATTGGCAAACGGCGAGCCCGGCGATTCGTTCTTCTGTAGGATGGGGCGGTAAAATTGCCGACTTAATGCAATCCATGAATGAAAGTCAAACCATTTCGATGAACATTTCCCTGTCGGGAACCAATGTTTTTCAATACGGGAACCAGGTTTATGAATACTCTGTTGATCCGGAAAACGGGAGCACCGGCATTACGCGCTATGATCAGACCAATAGTTTTGATAATTTGCGTAATGGAATGATAGACAGTTTGTTATCCTGGGGTTATGACGATATCTATAAAGACAGTTATATCAATATCATAAAAAGTTCCCGGGATGCACACCTGGAATTTCAGGAAGCCATTGAAGGGGTAGGTGAATTTCAGACGGTTTTCAGTGATAATAACATTTCCAACAGTTTCAAAATGATTGCCAAAATTGTTAAAGCCCAGGAAGCTCTCGGGTTCAAACGACAAATCTTTTTTGTGAATTTTGGCGGCTGGGATCACCATGACGACCTGTTGGAAAAACAGGAAGGCATGTTTACGGTCATGAGCAATGCCCTGCAGCAATTCAATTCCGTTATGAACGAGATCGATATGGCAAACCAGGTGACCACCTTTACCGCTTCTGAATTCAGCCGCACCCTGACTTCCAATGGCAATGGTAGCGACCATGCCTGGGGCGGAAACGTGCTGGTGAGTGGTGGGGCCGTCAATGGAGGAGATTTTTTCGGAACCTATCCTTCACTGGAACTCGACAGTGCGGCTGTGGTGGGCAGTAGGGGAGTGCTCGTTCCCGGAATATCAACGGATGAGTATTTTGCTGAATTGGCCCTGTGGTTTGGGGTATCCCCTTCAGATCTGTCCCTTGTATTTCCGAATATTACCAATTTTTACAGTCCGGGGGCCATTCCGCCGGTAGGGTTTATGAATTTTTAAAACTTGTTAACATGAAAAAATTTGTATTACTAACCATAATATCGTTCGCCTTATCATTCCACCTGGGAGCACAATGTTTTCCCGACAGGCACAACACCACCTGGTATGACGGGTGGGTTTCCTGTGTGGCCAGTGACAATCCGAATACGGAGCGGGGACTTTCTCACTGGCTGATGTATGACTTTGGCTACGTTTATAAAATGGGTCAGATGCATGTTTGGAATGCCAATGATATTGAATATTTGGATTGGGGATTACGGACGGTGGTCATCGATTATTCTTTGGATGGAAATAGCTGGACAGAACTGGGCACATTTAGTTTTGAACAGGCCCCGGGAAGAAGTACCTACGAAGGCTTTGACGGTCCTGATTTTGCAGGGATAGAAGCTCAGTATGTCCTCATCACTGCCATCGACAATTTTGGCGGAAATTGTTACGGGCTGAGCGAGATAAGAATTAGAGTGGAAGGCACGGCTGTTGTTTCAACGGAGGAACCTGAAGCATCGGATGCTTGCCTGACGGTACATATGTTTCCGAATCCTTTTGTGACCCGTACGCAATTGAAGATCACCTCCCGGTGTGATGAAGAAGTTTATTATGGGATCCGCGATGCGTTAGGACAAGTGATTGTTCCGGAGCAAAAAATGACCGGAAGTTCAGTAAATCTTGAATTTTCTGACAAAAATATGGCTGCCGGGGTTTATTTTCTCTCGGTTAGGCAAGGCAGTATGATCAGCCAGCACCGGCTCGTAAAAATCGGGAATTGACTCCCATTAAAGAAAACATAAGACATCCCGGCATGAAATGCCGGGATGTCTTATGTTTTAATTTTGAGATTCCTCATAGATCTCCACCTTTCGCTCTCCCGGTTTGGCATAACCCCGGTACATTCCAGGAGTATTAAAAGGCATGACGATATTCCCACATTTGTCCAAAGCGATCAACCCGCCTGAGCCGCCGGCATCCAATAATTTGTGGTGAATGATTTCATCGCCGGCTTCTTCCACCGAAATATTTTTGTATTCCATCAGTGCCGACATATCGTAGGCTACGGCATAGCGGATAAAAAACTCCCCATGGCCGGTACAGGAAACTCCGCAGGTTTTGTTGTTGGCATAAGTGCCGGCCCCGATGATCGGGCTGTCGCCAATGCGGTTCCATCGTTTATTGGTCATGCCGCCGGTAGAGGTGCCTGCCACGATGTTGCCTTCCTTATCAAGGGCCACACAGCCCACGGTTCCGAATTTATAATCCGGCCATTCGTTAAGACTTCCGGTAGTCTTGTTTTCTTTTTTGAGTTCTTCCTGCAACCCATCGTACCTCCTTTGGGTAAAAAAATAATCTCCGCTAACGGTATCTAATCCCTGTTCGATGGCAAATTGGTTCGCTCCCTTGCCGGTGAGCAGTACATGGGGCGATTTTTCCATGACCGCACGGGCGGCGTTGATCGGATTTTTGACAATGGTGACGCCGCCTACTGCCCCGGCTTCCAGTGTCTTGCCATTCATGATGGAAGCGTCCAGTTCATTGATGCCCTCATGGGTGAAAACAGCTCCTTTGCCGGCATTAAAATGTTCGGAATTTTCCATGACATTGATGGTGGCCTGTACCGCATCGAGGCTGCTGCCTCCATTTTTAAGGATACTTTCCCCTGCATCCAGGGCTGCATTGAGCACCTCACGAACGGCTTTTTCATTTTCCGGGGTCATATTTTCCCGCAGGATGGTTCCTGCCCCTCCGTGGATGACCATCGCATAGGCCGGTTTATCTTTACACGCCATATTTCCGGTGTTGGATTCATGAATGTGTTGATCCTCCGGTTGGGAACAGCCGGAAATCAACGTTATGAAAAGGATAAGAATAAAGGATCTCATGATGGTTATTTTTCGTTAATGTCATTATTTGAATTCGTCGTTATTTATCAGTGCGGGAAAACCTCCTGTGCCATGTCATAAGCTGTCCTGAAGGCTTCGAGATCAAGGTTACCCAAAACATTATGATCTTCAAAATAATAAACCATGTTCTCCATAGGCATATTACCGGTCAGGTCATCCTTTGCCATTGGGCATCCGCCAAACCCCCTGATGGCGCCATCAAATCGGTTGCATCCGTTTTGGTAGGCGGTTTCTACTTTTTCCTTCCATTTTTGTGGGGTAGTGTGAAAATGTGCTCCAAATTCAATTTCCGGATAAGCGGGAATGAGATGGCTGAAGAGATACTCGATACTATCCGGTCGCGCTACTCCGATGGTGTCTGAAAGCTGGAGAATGGTGATGCCGAGGGAATAAAGCTCATCCACCCAGCGCTGCACCGTTTCCACGGTCCACGGATCTCCGTAGGGATTGCCGAACCCCATGGAGATGTAAACGACCATCTGCTTATTGGACTGTAAACAAATATCCTGAACCGCCTTTACCCTGTCAAGGGATTCCGCAATAGTGGCGTTGGTATTACGCAGCTGGAAAGTTTCTGAAATGGAAAAGGGGTAACCCAGGTAGGAAATTTTTTCAAATTGGGCGGCATCGATGGCTCCACGGCTATTGGCTACGATAGCCAATAGTTTAGAGGTGGTTTGGTCTAAATCAAGCCTCTCAAGTACTTCGGCGGTATCTCTCATTTGTGGAATGGCCTTCGGGGAAACAAAACTACCAAAATCAATGGTGTCAAATCCTACCTTTAACAACTGGTTGATATAGGCGGCTTTTGTCGTTGTCGGGATGAATGTTTTAATGCCCTGCATGGCATCTCTCGGGCATTCAATAAGTTTTATCATTTTTTGAAATTAAGCATTTTTCCAAATGTACAAAATACGATTTTTAATCCGCAGGATTTGGCTGCTCATTTTTTGATTAAACATTCCAATCCTGCCTTTTTCTTTCTTTCATCTCATTTTGTATCTTGTCGGCAATTTATCTATCAACACATATCAAAATGAAGAAATTTTTCCTGATTCACCTGACATTTCTTGTCTTTTCTTCCCTTTTTGCCCAGTCCTCGGATTTATTATTAAGACACCCTTCCCTCAATGCTGACGGTTCCCAGGTAGCCTTTTCCTGGCAGGGGGATATCTGGACGGCTCCTTCACGAGGAGGCGAAGCGAGAAGACTGACCATTCATGAAGCCTATGAGGCGGCCCCCCAATGGAGTCCTGATGGACATTCCATTTGTTTCCTGAGTAACCGCTTTGGCAATTATGATTTGTTTGTCACGGGTACGCAGGGAGGAGCTCCCCAACGGCTGACTTACCACTCAGCCAATGACGGCAGGGCCAATTGGGGGCCAGATGGCGAGATTTATTTCATGACCCGCAGGGGTTTTGCTCAGGTGGAAAGAGAATCCGAAATACACAAAATAAGTGCGAACGGCGGTACACCAGAACGGGTTCTTGATGCCCTGGGATCCAACCCGGCACCTTCTCCCGACGGGCGATATATTGCTTTTGAACGGGGTTCCTGCCGTATGGAGCGGGAAGCTTATAACGGGCCGGCAAACAGGGATATATGGCTCTATGACAACAAAAATGGAAAGTATATTCAGGTTACCGACTCTGAATTTCAGGACATTTACCCTGATTGGGGGAAGGATGGAAAATTGTATTTCCTGAGTGCCCGTTCCGGAAAGTACAATCTTTTTTCCGTTGATATTATGGATGGTGCCGTAAACGGCCAGCCCCAACGACTGACTAATTTCAAAGACGACGGCATCCGGTACTTCGACGTTTCGGCAGATGGCCAAAAAACAGTTATGGAGCGGGGGATGGATATTTACCTGATGAATACCAGCGGTAAAGATAAACCTGCTAAAATAGACATCACGGTGAGTAATGATTATCGCTTTGATCCGGTCGAAAAAAAGACCTTTTCCGACAACGTGAGGGGGTACAATGTTTCTCCCAATGGAAAATGGGTCGCCCTGAATGTTCGGGGTGAAATTGTGGTAAAACAAAATGATAAAGAAAAGGAACGCACTAAAGTGCTCACCACCAGCCCGGCCCTTGATCAGTTGCCGCAATGGCTCAATGATACTACCTTACTTTTTGTCTCCGACAGGAAGGGCAATAAAGACATTTTTATGATCAGGTCGCTGGATACTGCTGAGGTGAATTTATTCAAGACCTTTAAAATGGATATTACCCCCGTCACCAGTACCCCGGAAGATGAAAGTCGTTTTGTTCTTTCTCCTGACCGTAAAAAAATTGCCATTCAGCGAGGCCGTGGTTTATTGCTTACTGCTGATATAGACGCAGCAGGGGCTTTATCCAATGAAATCGTTTTGCTTGATGGCTGGGATACCCCTTCCGGAGTGACCTGGAGCCCTGACGGCAAATGGCTGGCTTATGCGTCCGAGGATCTCGATTTCAATGCTGAAATTTTTATCCATGCGGCCGACAACAGTAAACCACCTGTCAATGTAAGTATGCATCCCCGTCCTGACGGATCACCGGTATGGAGTGCTGATGGAAGTAAATTGGGTTTCGTATCGGAAAGAAATAATGCCGATGCAGACATTTGGTTTGCCTGGCTGAAGAAGGAGGATTGGGAAAAAACCAAACTCGATTGGGAAGAGGAAAAAGACGATCAGGATTCCAAAGAGCATGGTAAAAATGGCAGAGCGAAAAAAGACTCGACTGAGGTACAGACCATTCAGATAGATTTTGAAGGCATTTACGACCGGTTGCAGCAGGTAACGGCTTATCCGGGCAATGAAGGGGATCTTGAAATTTCAAAAGATGGGGAAACCTTTTATTTTTCTGCTAACGGCAGTGGCCGCAACGGAAACAGTACCAAGCAAAATTTTATGAGCATCAAATGGGATGGTACCGACCCCAAAGTGATGTTGGATGATAAATCCCTGAACAACCTTCAGTGGGATGAAAAATACCAAAACCTTTACTTCCTTTCCGGGAGTAAATTAAATAAATTGATGATTTCCGGGAAAAAAGCTGAACCTCAGCCCTTTTCTGCCAAACTGGAGATCGATCATCCTAAGGAAAAGGAACAGATCTTTGAGGACGGCTGGCGTGCCTTACGCGATGGGTTTTACGACCCTGACTTTCATGGGAAAGACTGGAATGCCCTGAAAGTAAAATACAAAAAATATGCCATGGCCGCCTCCACCAGCCAGGATTTTAGGGTGATGTTCAATGAAATGCTGGGGCAACTCAATGCCAGCCACATGGGGATGTACGGTTCCGATCCTGAAGAATTACAGCGGGATCAGACCGGCTTGCTGGGTGTCGAGATCAAACCACTGGGAAGGCAGGGGGTACAGATCACCCATATCGTTCCCAACAGTCCTGCAGCTCATGAAACCAGCAAATTAGCCGTTGGGGAGATCATTACCGCTGTCAACGGAACTTCGGTTGATGGTAATGACAATTTTTATGCCTTGTTCGACGGTACCGCAAATGAAAGGACCTTATTGACGGTAAAAGCATCGGATGGCACTTCGAGGGAGGTGGTGATTCGACCGGCGGCCTCCCTGAATACGGAAAATTATGAAGCATGGGTGCTGGAACAAAAACGTCTTACCGACCTTTATTCCAATGGTCAGCTGGGTTATATTCACATCCGTGCCATGGGGTGGGAAAGTTTTGAGCGTTTCGAACGGGAGCTCATGGCCAGCGGTTATGGCAAAAAAGGCATTGTGATTGATGTACGTTATAATGGCGGCGGCTGGACCACCGATATGCTCATGGCGGTGCTTACCGCAAGGCAGCATGCCTACACCATTCCCCGCGGGGCGGCCAAATCGCTTAAAGAACATGAAAAATTCAAGAATCACTATCCTTATGGAGAACGCCTGCCCTTCCCGCCGCTCATGGTGCCTTCTGTTGCATTGTGCAATGAAAGCAGTTATTCCAACGCAGAGATATTTAGCCATGCTTATAAAAATCTTGGGATAGGTACCCTGGTCGGAAAGCCTACCTTCGGTGCCGTGATCTCTACAGGATCCTATAGATTGGTCGATGGCAGTTATGTTAGAATGCCCTTCCGCGCCTGGTTTGTAAAGGCGACTGAAAAGAATATGGAACACGGTCCTGCAGTACCTGATGTGATTGTGGAAAATACCCCGGACGCCAAGGCTAACGGCAAGGATGAACAGTTGAAAAAAGCTGTTGAAGTTTTAATGGAACAAATTGCTAATAATCATTAGATCATTAATTTATGGAACAGAAAGCAAAGGTAAACCAAAGTGTCGTGCTGAGAACGGTATTGATCAGTAGCATAATTTTGGCTATCTTACTGACCCTGTTACACCTTTTTGTCTCGAGTATTATCCAGGCGGAAAAGGTGCTTTTGGGGATCAAGCTGGTCATTTTCTGGGTGGTAGTGACCGGTACCTTGAGAAGTGTGGCAAAGATCAGGAAGCATATCGGCGGCTTATGGTTGTTATTGACCGGACTGTTGGTGTCGGGATTAGGAATTGTTTTTCATTTGCTTGCCTTGCAGATCATTTCGGCATTAAAGAATGATACGGCCCTTGATCTCAGTATCAATTTCCGGTCGGTCGGATTCTATGTGCTGGTTGGCGTGATCGCTTCGATTATTTCCCTGATCAACCTTAAGGTGAAAAGTGAATTCTGGGGCAATGTTTTGGAGGTTCTTTTCATTGCGGCACTGGCCGTATTGTTTTTTTGGCTGGTGTAAATTTAACGGACAAAAGTTATGGCATCAAAAGTTATGTTGAAAACAAAAGTCGATTTCCTCCTGAGTCCGCGAGTGGACCAGGTGGGCATCATTGAACGTGCCGCCCGTTTCCAGACGCGCAGCATTAAAAACGAAACAAAGGTGGAAGGGCTTAAAATGGTCCTCAATATGATAGATCTGACGACCCTGGAAGGTAAGGATTCGCCCGGGAAAGTGCGTCAGATGGCTTATAAAGCCAAACATCTGCACGATGCTTATGAGGGGCTTCCTACGGTGGCGGCAGTTTGTGTTTATCCTTCCCTGGTGAGGGTGGCGAAAAAGGAGCTGGAAGGAACGGATATCGGAGTAGCCTCCGTGGCGACGGCTTTTCCAAGCGGGCAGTCGGCTCTGCATATCAAACTGGAGGAGACCGCGTATGCTGTGGGAGAAGGGGCCGATGAAGTGGACATGGTCATTTCGCGGGGAAAGTTCCATGCGGGAGAGTATAATTATGTTTTTGATGAGATCGCAGCGGTCAAGGAAGCCTGCGGTAAGGCGAGGCTCAAGGTTATCCTGGAAACGGGAGAGCTGGGATCATTCGACAAGGTGCGCCGGGCAAGTGATATTGCCATTTTGGCCGGGGCGGATTTTATCAAGACTTCGACCGGAAAAATAAGTCCGGCGGCGACGATGCCTGTAACCCTGGTGATGCTTGAAGCTATCCGTGATCATTACATGAAAACAGGAACGATGATAGGCATGAAACCTGCCGGTGGTATTTCGAAATCGAAACTGGCCCTACATTACCTCATCATGGTCAAAGAGGTGCTTGGCGAGCCGTGGCTGGACAATCACTGGTTCCGTTTTGGGGCTTCGAGCCTGGCCAATGATGTGTTGATGCAGCTGGTGAAACAGAAAACAGGAGCGTACCAGTCGGCAGATTATTTTGCTCTGGATTGAGGATTTGACCCGGGCAGGCCGGAGCGTTAAGCGCAGGTCGGCGCAAGGATGAGCAGGACAAGGGATAGGAACGAAGTGGAGCGGAGTGGATAGCCCGGTGCTAAGTGAAACGCAAGCATGGCCCAAAATAAAAGACATGAGTAAGAAAAAAAACAATACATGGGAGCTTTCTCCCGCGCCTGAAAGTACCGGGCATGTTCAGATAAAACCTGAATACGGGCTTTTTATCAACGGGGCATTTGTTCCGCCGGTGGAGGGAAAATATTTTGACAGCATTAATCCTGCTACCGAGGAAAAAATTACCCGGATTGCCCTGGCAGGGCCGAAGGATGTGGATCTGGCGGTAAAGGCTGCACGGAATGCTTATGAGAAGGTATGGTCTAAAATGCCGGGCAGCGAGCGCGCAAAATACATTTACCGGATTGCACGACTGATCCAGGAGCGGGCTCGTGAATTTGCCGTGCTGGAGTCCATGGACGGCGGCAAGCCCATCCGGGAATCGAGGGATGTGGATATTCCATTGGTGGCGGCTCACTTTTTCTATTATGCCGGCTGGGCGGATAAGCTCGACTATGCTTTTCCGAACAGGAAACATCGCTCCATCGGGGTGGCAGGGCAGATCATCCCGTGGAATTTCCCGTTGTTGATGGCTGCCTGGAAGATCGCGCCGGCCCTGGCTACCGGTAATACGGTGGTCATCAAACCTGCGGAAACGACCTCCCTGACGGTGTTGAAACTCGCTGAACTCATCCAGGAGTCCGGCCTGCCGGAGGGCGTGGTGAATGTGGTGACCGGAGCCGGAGAAACGGGTGCGGCCATTGTGCAACATCCTGATATCGATAAAATTGCCTTTACCGGCTCGACGGAAGTGGGGAAAATCATTCAGCGTTCCATTGCCGGTTCAGGAAAAAAGCTGACGCTGGAACTCGGGGGCAAGGCTGCCAATATCATCTTTGAGGATGCGGCGATCAACCAGGCGGTGGAAGGGATCGTCAATGGTATTTTCTTTAACCAGGGACACGTTTGTTGTGCCGGCTCCCGCCTTTTTGTGCAGGAATCGGTTTATGAGGAGGTGATCGATAAGTTGAAGCACCGAATGGAATCGCTCATTGTGGGCAATCCGTTGGATAAAAATACCGATGTGGGGGCCATCAATTCAGCCAGCCAGCTGGAAACCATTGAGCATTATCTAAAGGTGGGAAAAGAGGAAGGAAACGAGTTTTACCAAAATACCTGCGCTCTTCCAGAAAAAGGATATTGGTGCAGGCCGACGTTATTCCTCGATGTGGCTCAGTCCAGTGTGCTGGCCCGGGAGGAAATTTTCGGTCCTGTGCTGGCCGTGCAGACCTTCCGGACGATCGATGAGGTGATCAGCAAGGCCAATAATACAGAATATGGGTTGTCGGCCGGTGTGTGGACGGATAAAGGGTCCAAGATCTTTAACCTGACGTCCCAAATGAGGGCTGGGGTGGTCTGGGCGAATACCTATAACAGGTTTGATCCGACTTCTCCTTTTGGAGGGTATAAAGAAAGTGGTTATGGCCGGGAAGGGGGATTGCATGGGTTGGAGCCGTATTTGAGGTTTGGGTAGGTTTTTCTTTGACCTTAAACGCAAAGATCGCAGAGGTTTCCGCCAAGAACGCATAGTATTTTTTTTAACTTATTAACCTATTTGACTTTGCGTCCTTTGCGGTTAAATATTTCGGAAAGGACCTTACCTTAAAAAACGAAAGAGTTCAAAAACACACATCATGGAAAAAAAACGCATTGAAGTATTGAAGACCTATAAATTGTACATCGCCGGAAAATTTCCCCGCACGGAATCCGGACGTTATTATGCGCCTAAGGATAAAAACGGCGTGATCCTGGCGAATGTATGTTTGGCTTCGCGGAAGGATTTTCGCAATGCGGTGGTTGCCGCCAGGGCGGCATTTGGTAAATGGAGCAGCCTTACGGCTTATAACCGGAGCCAGATCCTTTACCGGATCGGGGAGATCCTGGAAGACCGGAAAATGCAGTTCGAAACCGAGCTGGTTCGGCAGGGCGCGACTCAAAAAGCAGCCGGACAGGAAGTATTGCAGGCTATTGACCGGCTCATTTATTATGCAGGGTGGTGCGACAAATACCAACAGGTGGCCGGAACGATTAATCCGGTGGCCAGTGATCATTTTAATTTTTCGGTTCCTGAGCCCATGGGGGTTGTGACGATTTTTGCCGATCAGGAAACTTCCCTGATTGGGCTGGTATCTGCGGTGGCGGCTACCATAGCGGGAGGCAATACCTGCATTGTGCTGGCCTCGACGGAAAAGCCGCTTTCGTCCATCACTTTTGCTGAAGTATTGAATGATTCGGATGTGCCGGGAGGGGTGGTTAATATCCTGACAGGAGAAATCGGTGAAATCATTAGCCATGCCGGGGTACATATGGATGTAAATGCAATCGTTTATTGCGGGAGCAATAAAGAACACATAAAGATGCTGGAAGAAAAATCCACCTCAAATGTCAAACGTATCCGGGTTTACGATAAAGACTGGATGGATCAGGAAGCCCAAAGTTTATATTATGTTACCGATCTCCAGGAAATAAAAACCACCTGGCATCCCATTGAAAGGATTGGTGGTTCAGCCCCAGGTTACTAATTTCAAAACGGCTTATGATCAGGAGTGTCCGGCCTTTAATTTTACTTGTACTATGTCTATTGATCGGCTCGCCAGCCTGGGCTCAACTCCTTCCGCGAACCCTCAATTTTACCAAGGAAAACTACAGGGCGCACAATCAAAACTGGATGATCGCCCAGTCGCCGGAGCAGAAGATGTATTTTGGCAATACAGAAGGCTTACTGCAATATGACGGGCTGGTCTGGAAACTTTTTCAACTGCCTCATCATCAGGCGATAAGAGCTGTGTTCTGTGATGAAAAAGGCCGTATTTTTACCGGAGCCTTTGGCGATTTCGGGTATTGGGAAGCCGATGAATCCGGGCTTTTGAATTACCATTCCCTGATCGATTCCCTGATTCTGGAAGAAGCGCGGAAGGAGGAGATATGGCACATCTTTTGCAATGAGCATTTTGTATTTTTTCAGTCTTTTTCTTCCATTTTTGTGTATGATTACCAAACAGTTAAGGTGCTCAAACCTCCGGGAAACATCATGTATGCCTTTGAGGTGAACGGGACTTTTCTGGTGCAGGTGATCGATAGCGGGATCTATCGTTTTTCGCACGAGGGGAATTTTGAGTTGATCCCTTCTTCAATGTTTTTATCGGATAAAAAAGTGATGAGTATCATGCCTTTAGGGGACGGGGATTTTTTGGTCGCGACAGCCAATGGAGGAGTGTACCAGTTCCGGAATGGCAGGTTTTCGGTTTGGGAAAATGAGGCGCAGCAAGCCTTCAAGGATTATCAGCTCAATAAAGGAATTACGCTTTCCAGCGGGCAGCTTGCTTTCGGAACGATCCTTGACGGACTCTATATCCTCGATAAAAACGGGGAGATTCTCACTCATATCAATCAAAAATCCGCCTTTCAGAACAATACGGTTCTGGCTCTTTTTGAAGACCACCGGCACAATCTGTGGTGTGGTCTGGATAAAGGGATTGACCTCGTAGAATTGAATACCCCGCTAAAATATTTTATTGACAAAACGGGGGTGGAAGGTACCGTTTATGCAGCCTGTAAATACGGAGACCGCTTATACCTTGGCACCAACCAGGGGCTTTTTGTCAAAAAATGGGATGCTCTTAATGATTTTTCTTCCCGGGGAAATTTTAGGATTGTGGAGGGGAGTCAGGGGCAGGTTTGGGAACTCAGGGTCTTTGACGGCCAGTTGGTTTGTGGGCATAATGAGGGTACTTTTTTGGTTCAGGACGAAAAAATAAAAAAAATCTCCAACGTTACGGGAGGGTTTGCGGCCATTGAGGTTCCCGGGAAGAAAGATTTTTTACTACAGGGCACTTATACCGGAGTGGTTGTTTTCACAAAAGACAAATCAGGACAATGGGTTTTTGATCATCGTATGGAGGGTTTTCTTGAGCCTGTTAAAAGTTTGTTTCTGGATGTCGGGGGCAACTTGTGGGTGGCCAATCCAATCCAGGGACTGCACAGGCTTGTGCTCTCTGAAGATTTGCAGCGTATTACCTCTATTAAATCTTTTGCGGAAGCCGATGGTTTGCCGGATAATTTCAATGTAGATATTACTTCATTCAATGATACCTTATTGTTTAAATCGGGGGACAGATATCATATTTTTGACAGCCTCTTCCAAGCCTTTAAGGTTTTTGCGGAACCTCCCTTTGATACCGGGGGATTTAAAGTCAGACAGTTTGGGGAGAATGATTATTTTAAAATATTTAAAAACAAGGTGGAATACTCCGATGGGAAGCAGGCCAAAACGTTTAACTTGACTTTGGTCCCACGATATGAAACTATTTTGCAACTGGAGCCTGACTTTTTTATGTTATGCCTTGATGATGGTTTTGCCCTGTTGGATAAAAAGGAATTGAATACCCGGTATCCTTTTCCCGGACCGGCCATTGAGGCGGTTGAAGTTTTCGGAAAAAAGATCAGGCGCATGGAAGCGAATCCCTTCACGGAAGTTATTACGTTTTCTGCGCAGGAAAATAATCTGCGGTTCTATTTTTTTCAACCGGTTTTTACCCAAATCCCCGAATTGATGTACCAGTTGGAAGGCTATGATGCCCAGTGGTACGATGCCGAAGCACGCTCGTTTAAGGAATTTACGAATTTGCCGGCGGGAAAATACGTTTTCAGGATCAAATCACTTCTCACCCAGCAGGAAGATTCCTTTTCCTTTTCTATCCGGCAGAAATGGTATAAAAGTGCCTGGATTTTGTTGGTTTATTTGGGGGCCTTGTCTCTGTTTGGAATCATCTTTTATCAGATGCACCTTCGGAGGCTCAAGAAAGAAAGGCAAATTTTTGAAGCCGAGCGGGAACGTGTCCTGCGCGAACAGGAAATAAAATCAAACAACGAAAAGCTCAGTTTGAAACTTGTAAACAAAACAAAAGAACTGGCCAATTCCACCATAGGGCTGATCCGTAAAAATGAAACCCTCCAACAGGTGAAAAATGAATTGATCAAAATCCGGAAAGAAAAACCCTCCAGGGTTGAAGGAAGAGATTATCAAAAAATATTGCATCTCATCGATGTGAATCTCACCTCGGAACAGGATTGGGAAATCTTTGAGACTAATTTCAACCAGGTCCACGAACATTTTTTTAAAAAATTAAAAGAAGAATTCCCTGATCTGACTCCCGGGGATTTGAAATTAGCAGCCTATCTCAAGATGAATCTGACTTCAAAGGAAATCGCCCCTCTGCTCAATATTTCCATTCGTGGCGTAGAGAATAAACGATACCGCCTCCGGATGAAAATCGGGCTTCCGGCCTCGGAAAACCTGACAGAGTTTATGATCCGTTTTTAATCAGTAAAATTCAATTGGCGTAGTCGTGGTGAGGTGTTAAAATAGGAAGTGAGGTTAAATTTGAGTATATTTACGAATACTAACTGTAAATAAAATCATGTTTGAAACAAGCACCTCCATATTTATTCTCAGAAAATGGTCGACTGCGCTGTTTTTTGTTTTTTTACCTTTTCTGTTTTATGCTCAGCCGGATGCTCCCAGTGGGCTTTCTGTCCAAGGATATGATAGTCATCTTGAACTAAAATGGAATCCAACCTCTGATCCTTCTGTCAGTGGCTTCCGCATTTACAAAAGAATATTGCCTGACGGACTTCAGGAGCAGGCGGGTTATGTGGGCGTTTTTTCTACCGATTATATCGATTTTACAGGAAGGCAGGATATGTCCGTTGAATACACCTTAAGGGCGGTAGACTTTTTAGGATTAGAAAGTGCAGATTCGGCACCCGTCACCGCTTCCACCTTTGAAATGACAGATGATGAATTGCTGACCATGGTGCAGCAATACACTTTCAGGTATTTTTGGGATTTCGCACATCCTGTCAGCGGGATGGCCAGGGAGCGCAATACAACGAGTATAGTAACCTCCGGCGGTTCGGGTTTTGGCATTATGGCCATTGTAGTAGCAGTGGACCGAGGATTTATCACTTATGAACAAGGTCTGGAAAGGATGATCAAGATCGTCAACTTCCTGGAGCAGGCGGATCGTTTTCACGGAGCCTGGCCGCACTGGATGAATGGCGGCACAGGAGAAACCATTCCCTTTAGTCAGTATGATGATGGCGGAGATATAGTGGAAACTGCGTTTTTGTTGCAGGGATTGTTGACGGCCCGTCAATATTTTAACGGGGCCAGCGAAGAAGAAACAGGATTGTACGATAAGATCACCCAATTATGGGAAGCCATGGACTGGCGCTGGTACCGCAAACAAACACAGAATGTGCTCTATTGGCATTGGTCGCCTAATTATGGCTGGCAGATCAATTTTGCTATTCGCGGATTCAATGAAACCCATATCGTCTATCTCCTGGCCATTGCCTCCCCAACCAATTTTGTGCCGGCAAGTTTGTATGCCAATGGATGGGCAGGAGGCAATTATACCAACAATGGCACTTATTACGGTTACCCGTTGGAGGTAGGACCGGCATTTGGAGGGCCACTGTTTTTTGCTCATTATTCTTACCTGGGCTTTGATCCGCGGGGCATCAAGGATGCTTATACCAATTATTATAACCGGAATTATTTCCAAACGTTGGTCAACAGGGCCTATTGCATTGATAATCCTGAAAACCACGAAGGATATTCTGATGTATGCTGGGGACTGACGGCCAGTGACAATCCATGGGGATACCTGGCCCAGGAACCTACTGCCTCAAGAGATAACGGGACCATTACCCCGACGGCGGCTTTGTCTTCCATGCCCTATACGCCACAGTTCTCCATCCAGGCTTTGAAGCACTTTTACCGGGATCACGGAGACCGTTTGTGGGGAAAGTATGGGTTTTATGATGCTTTTAACCTGGATCAGAACTGGTTTGCCTCTTCGTACCTGGCCATCGACCAGGGGCCCATCATTTGTATGATCGAAAATTACCGAACCGGATTATTGTGGGACAATTTTATGAACAACGAAGAGATCGCTCCCGCCCTGGAGGCCATCGGTTTTGTACCCGACAGTACCAACGTCAGCCTGGAAACTATTGAAGCAAAAACGATCGGAATGAGCCTTTCTCCCAATCCGGCTTCAGAAACGGTAGTCCTGGAAATGAACCTCGAGCAAAAAGAAAACCTGAGCATCATCCTTTTTAACGCTGCAGGCATTAGGATCAAAGATTTTATGCTAAACCGTGAGGTGCAATCCGGAACACAACAATTTAAACTCAATATAGAAAAAGACACAAAAGGACTCTGTTTTATCGTCGTTCAGACGGAAAAATGGAGGACGGCACAACCGATTATCGTGGAGTAAAACTCCAATTTCTTAACTCTGATGGAAAGTATAAATTTTACTTACTATCTTTTTAAAACTATTATCATGAGGAATTATTTACTTACTATGCTGGCCATGCTTACTTTGGCCTTTTCCGTAAACGCTCAAGTCGTTTACGAAGATTTTGAGGGAACTCCTTTAACCTGGAATCCCTTTGGAGACGGGGTATTCAACGGGGTCGTTGATAACCCTGACGTGGCGGGTATTAACAGCTCTGCCAAATGTGGTTCCTATACCAAATCAGGTGAACATTCTTATTCATTGTTGATTGCCGTGTTGGATGCACCGATTGATCTCTCTGTTAACAACGAATTTCACTTAATGATCAATGCCCCCGTGGCTACACAGGTACTCTTTAAACTGGAAGGAGACGGAGAGTTTATTGAAGCGACTAAAAATATTGCGACCGCCAATGTCTGGCGTGAGTATGTTTTTGATTTCAGTGGTGCTGCCGGAATGACTACCATTTCCAAGATCATCATTTTCTTCGATCCGGGGGTGACGGAAAGTACCGATACTTATTTGTTTGACAATATTGTGGCCTATCCTGCAGGCGTTTGTGCCGGAACAGTACCACAACCGGGCCTGATGGACGATTTTGAATGTCAGCGCAATGTCTCTTATGGCGGCGGATGGCAATATTTGGAAGCCATTACCAATCCTGATGCCAGTGGAATCAATACCAGTTCGATGGTTGGAGAATTTACGGATTTGGTAGGAGAGCCTTGGTCTGCTTTGGCCATTGACTATAATAATCCTATTGACTTGTCCACCAACAATCAATTCAAAATTAAAATCTGGTCTCCTAAAGTTTGCCAATTCCTGTTCAAACTTGAAGCCGGCGTATCTCCTCAGAAGGAAATATGGCAGGATATTACTGAAATCAATACCTGGGTGGAATACACTATAGATTTCAGCGATCAGGCCAATGCAAACCATAAGAGATTGGCGATTTTCTTCAACGGAGGTCAGGATGGCGTAGAGGGCGATATTTATTATATCGACGATATGAGGATGGAACCAGCTCCTGCTCCTGAAGCTTTGGAAGATTTTGAAGACGGACAAAGCCTGGGATGGATGCCTTTTGGAGGAGATACCGAAAACAATGGTACATTTGGTGGGGTTATCGCCAATCCGGATGCTTCAGGCGTCAACGACAGCCCGAATGTTGGAAAATACACCAAAGGACTTTCTGTATGGAGTACTTTGACAGCCATTCTTCCTGCCGGTCTTGACTTGTCCGTCAATCCACAGTTGAACCTGGATGTTTGGGCCCCTGCGGGTTCTCAAAGTGTTATCATGAAATTGTTTAGCCCTTTGGAAGGAAATAAGGAAGTTTCCCGCGATATTACTGCCACAGAGCAGTGGGTAACGCTGGAATTTAACTTTGACGCATTCAGCAGCATTACTGATTTTGAAAGTGTGAGTCTCATTTTTGACGGAGGTACGGATAATGCAGGAACCATGTATTTCTTCGACAACCTGGCGCAGTCCCAAAGCACCATAGATCCTTGTGAAGGAGTGGTGGCCATTCCTAACATACTCGACGACTTCGAATGCCAGCGTAACGTTGTTTACGGGGGAGGAGCCGATCTGCTTTCCGTCATTGACAATCCAGATGTTTCTGCCGCTAATCCTAGTTTGAAAGTGGGTGAATATGTGGATCCATTTGATGAATGGTCAGCACTGGGATTTGAAAGCGGGGGGGCATGGGACCTTTCTGTTTACAACCAGTTTACGATTAAAATATGGTCTCCTGCGGAAGTGCCTTTGTTGTTCAAACTGGAAGGTGGATCATCTCCACAAAAAGAAGTATGGTTAGATGGAAACACGACTGCCGGGGAATGGGTGGAATATACCGTAGATTTTAGTGATCAGGCTGCTGAAGACCATGCCAGGATCGTCGTGTTTTTCAATCCGGGAAATATTCAACCCGAACAATATAACTATTACGTGGACGATGTAAAATGGAAGCGTGCCAATTATAGCGGATGTGTTGCAGATAATGAAACTGTAAATACCACTATTTCCAATTTTATCTATTTTGCCAACGGTCACCTTGAGCAGGAAGACAACCAATTGAAAATAGTTGAAAATCCTGTTCCTGGAGGCATTAATACAAGTACAATGGTTGGCAAATTTACCAAAGCTTCTGATTCCGATCCATGGGCAGGTGCTTTTGCCGCACTGGACGCTCCTATGGATTTTGGTCCCACCAAAATTGCCAAGGCCAAAGTATGGATGAACCATATCGGAAATTTTGCCCTTAAACTGGAAAATTCTGCCACTGGTGCTGAGAATATTGAACTTCCGGTGGAAAATACAGTGACCAATGAATGGGAAGAATTGATTTTTGATTTTTCTTCTATTCCGGACGATTCCCAATTTAGGACGCTGACTATTTTCTTCGATTTGCTCATTGATGCAACGGGAGAGGATGTGACTTCTTATTTTGATGATATTGTAATTGGTGATTACAGCTGCGGTACAGTAGGGGTTTTTGAACCTGCTGAAGTTCCTTCCCTGAGCGTTGCTCCAAACCCGGTTCAGGATCAATTAACCGTTGAGGCAGACCAGGAAGTAGGAACCATATTGATTTTTAATGCAATAGGACAACAAGTGGTCCGGACGGTATTTACCAACGGAAACCATAACCTTTCCATTGACGTAGCCAACCTTGAGAAAGGAATGTATTTCCTTTCACTGCTGGATACCCAGGGAGCTTTGATAGGTAAAGCAAAATTTGTAAAGGAGTAAAATACATGCTTGAGCCGGGAATCTCGCCCGAAACTCACGGATGCTCCAAAAGTTTATATTGATAAGTAGATTTATCGAATTTTATGGTAATCGTTTTGTCGCCAGGGAAACCTGGCGGCATGACGATTTTTATCTCGTTTCCTCTTTGGAATACTTATCAACAGCATCCCAACCTTTCATTTTTTGTAAAACCAGTCAAATGCCAAAATCCATTTTTTTTACCAAAATCGGTCTGCCCGTTTTTATTTTTCTGCTGGTATCGGCCTGTGATGTTCAGCATAATCCAACAGAGACTAATCTGGTCGAAGCGGTTCCTTTTAGCCTCGACGAACTACAGAACAGGACCTTTGATTATTTTTGGGAACTGGCAGATACTTCCAATTTTCAAATTCCTGACAGGTATCCCCAAAAGACTTTTTCGAGTATTGCGGCTACGGGTTTTGGCCTGACTTCTTATATCGTAGGGGTTGAAAAGGGTTATGTTTCCAGAGAAGATGCGGCGGCAAGGGTACTCAATACGTTAAAAGTACTTTTTGAATTGCCGCAAGGAGACCAGGAAGCCGGAAAGTCGGGATACAAAGGATTTTTTTATCATTTTCTGACTTATGAAAAGGCAACCCGCTACAAAAACGTAGAACTTTCTACTATCGATACGGCTTTGTTGATGGCCGGAATGCTCAGTGTTCAATCTTATTTCAACCAGGATGATCCAACAGAGGAAAAAATCAGGAATATGGTGGATGCGCTGTACCGGCGTGTGGAATGGGACTGGTTTATGACGGATGAAGGAGTCATGTCTATGGGATGGAAACCGGAGAGTGGTAAGATCAATTACAACTGGACCGGTTATTCTGAAGGCATGATACTTTATATCCTGGCTTTGGGGTCGCCCACTCATTCCATTCCTGCTGATGCCTGGACCAACTGGACAAAAACCTACCCATGGGATACTTTCCAGGGGCAGACTTTTGTTAATTATTCTCCATTATTCGTCCACCAGTATTCCCATATGTACATTGATTTCAAGGGAATTCAGGATGCCTACATGAAAGAAAAAGGGATCGATTATTTTGAAAATTCCAGAAGGGCTACCCTTGCCAACAAAAATTACTGCCTGGAAAACCCCAGGTCCTGCGTTGGATACGCTGAGAATAACTGGGGCCTAACCGCTTGTGACGGACCCGGATACAAAGAAGCCGAAGTCAACGGTCAAAAATGGCTGTTCCTGGGATATTCAGCGCGTGGCGCCTCATCCGTTTATACTACCGATGACGGAACTATTGCCCCTACTGCAGCAGGTGGCTCCATGCCTTTTGCCCCCGAAATATGTTTGCCTGCTTTAGCCTTTATGTGGGAAACCTACTATGATGATCTGGTAGGACCTTATGGCTTTAAAGATGCTTTTAACCTAACCTGGACGGACGATAAAACCGGAAAGCAGGGGTGGTTCGATGATGACTACCTGGGCATAGACCAGGGGCCCATCCTGATCCAAATAGAAAACTATCAATCAGCATTGATTTGGAATGTAATGAAAAATAATCCTTACATCGTACAGGGGCTCAAAAAAGCCGGGTTTACCGGAGGCTGGCTGGAAGATGTTCAATAGAAAATTTTATATTATGAAGATTAAAATAACACTGTTTTTCACTTTTGGAATGGTTCTTACGGCTTTCCTTTCCATTCTTGGGTGCAAGGTCAGCCAAGCGGTTGTTCCGGAGGGGAATGGGATGGGGCGGGTAGATTCCCTGCTACATTTGATGACATTGGATGAAAAAATCGGCCAGTTGACCCTTTTTACCAGTGACTGGGTCGTTACAGGTCCGACGATGAGAGATAGTTATAAGGAAGACATTAAATCCGGTAGGGTAGGTTCCATCTTTAATGCCCATACAGCAGATTATACCTGTGAATTGCAGCGCATCTCTGTTGAGGAAACCCGGCTGGGTATTCCCTTACTTTTCGGTTATGATGTCATTCACGGCTACAAAACTATTTTCCCGATCTCTTTGGGAGAGGCTGCCAGCTGGGATTTGAAATCCATTGAGAAATCGGCCAGGGTTGCAGCGGATGAAGCTTCTTCTGCCGGGTTGCACTGGACTTTTGCCCCTATGGTTGATATTGCCAGGGATCCCCGGTGGGGAAGGGTTTCAGAAGGAGCCGGCGAGGACGTTTATTACGCAAAACTCGTCGCTGAAGCCAGGGTCAGGGGATTCCAGGGGAATGATCTAAGGGCTCCGAATACGGTAATCGCCTGTGCCAAACACTACGCCGCCTATGGAGCTGCCCAGGCAGGGAGGGATTATCATACAGTGGATATTTCTGAAAGAACGCTGAGAGAGATTTATCTCCCTCCGTTCAAAGCTGCACAAGAGGCAGGGGTGAAGACTTTTATGACTTCTTTCAATGAATTGAATGGCGTACCGGCCTCGGGAAATAAAATGTTGCTAACCGATATCCTCCGCGACGAATGGGGTTTTGATGGTTTTGTGGTAACGGATTATACCTCCATCAATGAAATGGTGGATCACGGAAACGTGGCGGATGAAAAAGAAGCCGGTGAACTGTCCTTTACCTCCGGGGTGGATATGGATATGCAAGGGGCCGTTTATTACAATTACCTTGCTCAATCTGTGGCAGAAGGAAAGGTAACAGTGGAACAGATAGACCGGGCAGTCAGGAGAATTCTCACCATAAAAGAAGCGCTTGGATTGTTCGACGATCCTTACAGATATTGCCATCCCTCAAGGCAGGCGGCCACCTTATTGTCGGATAAAAACCTCGCATTTGCCAGGGAAGTGGCCCGGAAATCCATCGTGTTGCTAAAAAATAAGAATAAAGTGCTTCCCGTGGACAGGAATAAAAAAATTGCGCTGATTGGGCCCCTGGGCAATGCCCAGTATGAATTATTGGGCTCATGGCACGGGGCGGGCGATGCCAAAGATTGCGTGACGCCCCTCACAGGCCTCCAGGCACAGACCACTGCTGAAATAACCTACGTGAAAGGATGTGACCTGAACAGTGAGGACCGCTCTGGTTTTGCTGAAGCGACGGAGGCAGCCAACGCGGCGGATATTGTTGTTCTGGCCATAGGAGAAGGGGCCGATATGAGCGGGGAAGCCGCCAGTCGCTCCGAGATCGGTCTGCCGGGGGTACAGTTGGAGTTGGCAAAGGAAATGATAAAAACCGGCAAACCCGTTATCGTCATTTTGATGAATGGAAGGCCCATGGCTATTCCGTGGCTGGCTGAAAATGCGGATGGAATACTTGAAACCTGGTTCCTGGGTTCCCAGGCAGGAAATGCCATTGCTGACGTACTTTTTGGGGCATACAATCCTTCCGGGAAATTGCCGGTGACCTTTCCAAGGAATGTAGGGCAGGTGCCCATTTTTTATTACATGAAAAATACGGGTCGCCCGATGGATCCGAATGACAAATACACCAGCAAGTACCTCGACGTGGATAATTCGCCGCTTTATCCTTTTGGATTTGGATTGAGTTATACCACTTTTAATTACACAGATCTAAAAGTGAATAAACCCGTATTTAAAGTTTCAGATGAAATAACGGTTAGTGTCAAAGTGACCAACACGGGGAATTATGACGGAGAAGAGGTCGTTCAGTTGTATATCCGGGATTTGGTAGGCAGCGTCACCAGGCCCGTGCGGGAGTTGAAGGCATTTGAAAAGGTTTTTATAGAAAAAGGAAAATCAAAAACCGTTTCTTTTGTGCTTACTGCGGAAGACTTCAAATTCTTTGACATCGATATGAAATATACGACCGAACCGGGGGATTTTGAAATTTTTGTGGGCACCAATTCGGATGCCAGCCTTTCCAAAAAAATTAAATTGGTAGATTAAACATCTTTGATGTTTTTATGCTCTAAAAATACTTGCTTATGAAAAATTCAATCTTTAACAGAATACTATTTTCCCTTTTGGCATTATGCACAGGGACAGGCCTTTTTGGTCAAATGATTTCAGTTAATGGTCTCGTTACAGAAGATAACGGTGAGCCATTGTATGGGGTCAATATTTTAGTAAAAAGTTCCGGGGACGGAACAATCACCGATTTTGACGGAAAATTTGAGTTGAAAAATATTGCCGTCAACGATACCCTTGTTTTTTCCTACCTGGGGTTCGATACTCAGAATGTTCCGGTTAACGGCCGTTCCCTGATCGACGTAATAATGAGCTCTTCTTCGGAATTGCTTGACGAGGTGGTCGTCGTCGGATACGGTATCCAGCGAAAAAGTGATGTGACCGGGGCCATTACAAGGGTGAAATCTGAAGAGATTCAAAAAATTCCTACCACATCGGTTGACCAGGCATTGCAGGGCAAAGTAGCCGGCGTGCAGGTAACTCCCTCATCAGGAGAACCGGGAGCCAATGCTGTGGTAAGAATCCGGGGAGTCGGTACCCTGAATACTGCATCGCCCATTTACGTTGTGGACGGAGTCATCCTGGATGACATTGGTTTTTTGAATATGAATGATGTAGAGTCCATCGACGTACTCAAGGACGCTTCTGCTACGGCCATTTATGGCTCAAGGGGGGCAAACGGGGTTATCATCGTCTCGACAAAAAAAGGAAAGGCGAATTCTGAAACCCGTTTCCAGTTCTCTACCTATTACGGAGTGCAGGATGTGGTCAAAAAGATCGACCTGGTCAATGGAACGGATTTTGCCATTTTGGCGAATGAGACTGCCGTCAATGAAGGGGTTTCTCCCCTCTATGATAACCCTGAGCAATACGGTGAAGGCACCGATTGGCAGGATGTCATTTTTCAACGGGCTCCGATACAGAGTTACCAGCTTAGTGCCTCCGGAGGTTCTGATAAGTTGATCTTTAACCTGAGCGGGAATTATATCCGGCAGAACGGGATCATACGTCAGTCGGAATTCGATCGTTTTACTTTCAGGATGAATAATGAGTACCTGTTGACCGATAACGTTCGTTTTGGGCATAATTTATCTTTTATGCTGAGTGGCAATGTGAGAGACCCGGGTGTTTTGGGAAATGCTTACCGGGCTTATCCTATTTATTCGCCACGGGACTCCAGCGGCAACCTTTCAGATACGGCCCCTGTGGGCAATCCTGAAGCTCAATTTGAATTCAACAACAACAATGAAAAGAAGCAGCGCCTTTCAGGAAACGTTTATGCTACGATAGATTTCCTCAAAAATTTCACTTTCAAAAGCAGTTTGGGGGTTGACCTGGTTTATTTGAATTCCCGACGGTTTACGCCGGAATTTTATGTATCTCCAAGTCAGCAGAATCCCGAAAACCAGATTTCCATTGGCACTTACCGGGGTAAGAATATCGTATGGGACAATACGGTGACCTTCAGCAAATCCTATAAACACAGTAACCTCTCGGTGATGGGAGGAGTATCTATGCAGGAATTTTACGGAGAATCACTAGGAGGCTCCCGAAAAAATATTCCCGGAGATACGGAAGAGTTTTTTTACCTGGATGCGGGACCGCAGGATTTTCAGACCAATTACAACGGGGCTTCCAGTTGGGGGTTGTTCTCTTACCTGGCGCGGGTAAATTACAGTTTGAACGACCGTTACCTGGCCACCGTGAATTACCGGGTGGATGGTTCTTCAAAGTTCGGAGCCAACAATCGTTACGGCCATTTCCCTTCCTTTTCTTTGGGTTGGATCGCATCCAATGAAGCCTTTTTCCCGACCTCGGAAATGTTTTCCCGCTTGAAATTCAGAGCTGGTTACGGAGCCATCGGCAATGATAAAACCGATATTTTTGGATTGTACCCCAGCCAGGCAACTGTTTCGGCCGGCCAGGATGCTGTTTTTGGAACCGGTGAAGTGCTCAATTATGGAGCTACGCTGCTTGCTTTGGCGAATCCCGATTTGAAATGGGAGGCCTCCCGTCAGTTTAATGCTGGAGTGGAAGCCGGTTTTTTTGCCAACCGCCTGACCACCGAAGTCGATTTTTATAATAAAGTCACCAGCGGCGTTCTGATCAGGGTAGATATCCCCCAATACGTCGGGGCTGAAGAACCTCCCGTGCTGAATGCCGCGGATGTACTGAATCGCGGATTTGACATCTCCGTAAACTGGAGAGAAACCGGAATTTTTTCCTACAATTTCGGGGTGGTAGCCTCAACCGTATACAATGAGGTATTGTCGCTGGGAGAAGGAAAGGAATTCCTGCTGGGCGGTGATCTTGGCGTAGGAGGAAAACGGATTACCCGTACTATTCCCGGGCTGCCGATCGGCGCATTTTACGGTTATGAAATTGAAGGCATTTTTCAGAATCAGCAGGAGATCGAAAACAGTCCGACCATCGGGGATGAGAAACCCGGTGATTTTAAATTCAGAGACCTGAACGGAGACGGGGTGATCACGGCAGATGGCGATAAAGCCTACCTGGGCAGTTCCATCCCTGATTTTATTTTCGGCTTTAGCATGGGGGCAAGTTATAAAGGCCTTGATTTTAGCATCGATTTCAACGGACAAACGGGAAATATGGTGGCCAATGCCAAGAAAGCTGCACGGTTTGGGACCTATAATTATGAGGTTTCTTACCTGGATCGCTGGACCGGTGAAGGTACGAGCAATACAGAACCCAGGGTGACCAACGGTGGACACAACTACCTGGAATCCGAGTGGTTCCTCGAAGACGCCTCCTATATCAAACTGAGAAATGTGCAGTTGGGATATACTTTGCCGGAAGCATTGATCCAAAAACTGAGATTCAAAAAAATCCGTTTTTATGTTAGTGGCACCAACCTGATGACCTGGAGTAAATACAGCGGTTATACGCCAGAGATCGTTTCTGAATCTGTATTGAGCAACGGGGTAGATCAGGGAGTATTTCCTTTGGCCAAGACCTACACTTTTGGAATAAGTGCAGATTTTTGATCACAGTGGCCTCTTCACCTTTAAATTAAGTAAAATGAAACTTACAAAAATAATATTAAGTCTTTTGGTCCTCCTGATATTTTCCTCTTGTGTGGATGATATCCTGGATAAGAAAAAACCGGCTGAACTTTCTTCTGATACTTATTTTCAGACCGAAAATCATGCCCTCTGGGCCACCAATGCTATTTACAACCAGTTGAGAGACTGGGATGTACACGTATTCGCTTATATTGGGCTTACGGATATAATTTCCGACGATTCCGACAAGGGGAGTCTGCCCAATGATGCCAATTTTTTGACTGAAGTCGATAACCTCACCTTTGATGCTTCCAATACTGCTTTTTTAAGTGTATGGTCAGGATATTACAGGCTCATCTACAGAGCCAATCTCGTGCTTGAAAATGTGCCGGATATTGAAATGGACGAAGGCCTTAAGGAGCGTCTTTTGCATGAGGCCCGATTCCTGAGAGGGTATGGGTATTTCAATCTCGTCCGATGGTTTGGTGGCGTACCTTTGATTGACCACCCCCTGGAATCCAGTGAATATTCCCAGACCCGGGCAACGGCCACCGAAGTTTACGATTTTATCATTGCCGATTTATTGGCAGCCGTGGATAAGTTGCCTGAAAAATCCCAATATTCCTCCAGTGATCTCGGCAGAGTGACCAAAGGGGCCGCACGCGGGATGTTGGCCAAAGTTTATCTTACGTTGGGAGATTATGTAAATGCTGAGAAATACGCCATGGAAGTCATCAATTCCGGCCAGTATATGCTCTATCCCAATTATGCTGAGATCTTTCGCCAAATCGGAGAAAACAGCAGCGAATCCCTTTTTGAAGTGCAGGTGGCCGCCTATGAAGAGGGTGGGGGAAGTACACAGTTCAACCAGGTGCAAGGGGTGAGAGGTTCCCCGAACCTGGGCTGGGGATTCAACAGACCTTCAGACAACCTGGTGACTTCTTATGAGCCAGGGGATCCCAGGAGGGAAGCGACTGTCTTATACGTAGGGGAAATATTGCCCGACGGCTCTTCTGTGGTGCAGGATAATCCGGCATTGTTCAACGAACGCTACAACCAAAAAGCCTGGGTAGGTCCACACCCCGGATTCCAGGAAAACGGACAGGGTAATATCCGAATCCTCAGGTATGCCGATGTTATGTTGATCGCAGCCGAAGCGTTGAATGAAAACAACAAACCCGAAGAGGCACTCGTTTTGCTGAACAAGGTGAGGGCCCGTGCCCGGGGCAGCAACAGTTTTATTTTGCCTGATATTACTGAAACCGGTAAAGACGCCCTCCGTCAGCGTATCTGGCGCGAAAGAAGAGCCGAACTGGGGATGGAACAGCAACGCTGGTTTGATATACAACGCCAGCAGCGGGCGGCGGCTGTCATGCAGGGAGTGGGCAAGGCCTTTGTGGAAGGTAAACATGAATTGCTTCCCATTCCTCAATCAGAAATTGATCTGAGTGGAGGAGTTTTATCACAGAATCCGGGATATTGATTTCCGTCCATTAAAAATCAACAAGAGCTGTGAATGCACGAATAATTTAATAAAAACGATTTGTGTATTCACGGCTCTTTTTTCGATTCTTTATTTTACAACATTAAATATCATTCACTGCCCAACAAATCCCAGCCAAAACCACTTTGTGTCCACCAGCCGTAGTGTGAGGTGCGGATCATGCCATTTAAATTAGAATAGATGTAGGTGGAACCAGGCCCATCTACCTGCATGAAAGCATTCAGGATAGAGATGTTTAGGTTTTCGTAGGGGGTACCAAACAGTTCATAAAAAGGGTCATAAGCCGTTTGATCACATTCACAATAAGAAAGGGAAGTTTTCCAGCCCACAATATCTGCCTCCTGGTTGGTGAAGTTGCTAAGTGCCAGAGTCTGATCGTTGTGCCAGTAGAGTAAACTCAGGATGCCATATTCAGCTTCAGGGTGATAAATTTTGATGGAGTCGAGGTGGGTTTTTAAATAGTACTGGTAGGTACTATCAGCCATATAATAAACGCCATCAGGTAATGGATCAGAACCCGGGGTCAGGTATTCCTTTACCAAAAAACCATTTTCATCTTGTGCTACAATTTCTGCGATTAATGTATCATGGAGATATTGGTAATCATCATTGGCCTGGTTATTAAAATATTGGTTTCCCTGGAGTAATACATAGGCACTTTTTTGCCCCACTTCCAACCCACAAAACATGATGGGATTATCGTTGAACACGGTCAAAGTATCCGTGGGAACAAATGTTTCCGTTGACAATTTGGTACAGGAGCTAATAAATACAGCTAAGATGAAAAAAAAGAGGTATCTCATTCTAATTAATTTTGTTGTGATGCTTCCTAACCCGTAAGACCCCTTTTAGATAAAAAAGGTTGGATATTTGATTTTATCAAACGTCCGTATTGCTCTTTTTCATTTCCTTAACGTTTCAGTTAATCTATTGTTATTCCGGTAATTTTTTTTGAAAGAAAGGGTAAATCCGCTTATTTTCGGACTAAATACTAAATCACCTAAAACTTCTGATCATGAAAAACTTTTTTTTAATTACCCTTTTTTCGCTGCTCTCTTTTACTGTTTTCGCCCAAAGTAATGTACGACTCGGGTACCAGGGCGTTTTTTATCCTCATATAGGGGAAACGTTTTTCGGACCGAACGCTTCGGTGGAGGCCAATATGGGAAACCACTTTAGCTTAAATCTCAATATCGGATATCTCAAAGATCATCAGGTAATTGCCGTGAATTCGGATATCATTACACGGTCCTTGAAATTTGAACCTGAAATCAGATTTTTTCCGAGGCAAGGGTTAAAAGGGTTTTTTGTAGGAGCCAGGATGTCCTATTCCAATTTTTCATCTGTTTTAAAGCAGGGCAATGAACGGGTGTCTTTCCCCACTCCCGGAGAGGATTCCGTTTTCGGATTTGGAGGGGTTTTGGGATTCCAGGCAAACTTCACCGAGCATTTGATGCTGAGTACTTCCGTAGGGCTAGGAGTCGAATCTGAAAACGGTGAAGCCATGCCTTCCCTTACGATAGGGATGGGATATAGGTTTTAATCGAGTTTAAATGATAATAATCATGAGTCATCCCGAATTTCATCTAATCAGATTAAATTCGGGATTTTTATTTCACAAAAGAAATAAACCGCAAAATTTAAAACAAGTAACCGCAAAATTTAGAAGTGTTTGGGTCGTGGGTTAGGTGTTTTGCGACAAAAAATGACTTTTTTCCAAAACCCAAACCTTTTGCCCACTCACTTTTACACCTGCCTTCCTGCGTCAGCAGGCAGGTTTTACATTTAAAAAATACTTCAAATAATCAAAAAATTTCTATTTCAGACAGTTTTTGAAAATTCGGGATGCCTCATGTTTTATTCCCTTTCGCCAAACAGCAGCGTACCGATCCTCACCATGGTAGCTCCCTCCTCCAGGGCAATTTCATAATCGCCTGACATGCCCATCGAAATTTCACAAAATGCTTCGTCCCCGGCAAACCAATTTGCCTTGAGTTGGTCAAAAATGCCCTTAAGCTTTTTGAACTCCTGCCTTACTTGTTCCATATCATCTGTGAAAGTAGCCATCCCCATCACCCCAACGATGCGAACATGCTCCATGGGATTTTCTTTAAGGAAAAGCAAAATGGCATTGCCTTCCGCTTCGTCAAGCCCGAATTTTGTTTCTTCCTGGGCAATTTTGAATTGAAGTAAGCATTTGATGACCCGGAGGTGTTTTTGCGCCTCTTTGTTAATTTCTTTCAGGACTTTTAAACTGTCCACGGCGTGAACGGTGTCAATGAAAGGGGCGATATAGCTGATTTTGTTGGTCTGAAGATGGCCAATTTCGTGCCATTCGATGTCTTTCGGAAGGTTTTCAGTCTTTTGTAAAAGTTCCTGGACACGGTTTTCACCAAAGATCCTTTGTCCCTGATCATACAGCTTCATGATCTCTTTTTCGGACTTTGTTTTGGAAACGGCGACAAGTTTGGCCTGATAGGGTTTTAGTGCTGCAATTATAGTGTTGAACATTTTTATAAGGATTTTAACAAATCTATTAAAATATCGAGATTTTTCTCCCGTTTTAAGGATCAAGTTTTTAGTCCATTGCGTATTAACCAATACGAAAAAAAAATCAGACCATGACAAATGACAAATTCGAAAGAGCCGCCCGTATCAATAAGACCAAAGCATTTTTTTTGACTGTTGCCCTTCATGTAATTCTGATCGGCGGAATTTCCTCTTATGGAAAGGGTTCTGTGGCTGATCTGGTTCCCGATAAAGTGAAAAGCCTCCTGGGCTGGGAGCAAAATTCCGATCAGGCAAAAGACAAAAACGACGAAGTTGCCCTTCGCCCTTAATTCTCATGCAGTGTTTTATGACCCGCTAAATATTAAGAGTAAAACTACATAATAAGGCGGAGAAATCCTTCCGCTATAGATTTTCTTGAATCCTTAGGTTGAAACGGAGCGGGGCAGGTAAAACTGCTCTGCTCCTGTTTTTTTTTGCTTCTACCAGGAGACACCTTTTGCCTGTACCCATATCTTGCCTGCGAAGATTTGAATTCATCCTTCTAAGGATATTCCCTACCCGTTTACGCAGACTTCTTTTCCGAACCACAAGCCTTCGAAAACCCCGGAACCCGTATTGACGATACTATGTGTTGGCTTTAGTAGGATTTACCAACCAAATTTTTCAAAGGAGAGCAAAGAATCTGATTGATCCGCTATTCTACCAAATGGTGCAATATCGAACCCTTTCAGCATCTATATTCTTTTGTCGAGCAACATGCTCTTAAGTCCATAGGCCGAACTCACCTTATTTCGCAATTTTTTCCCCCATATGTGGGAATTATGTAACTTATTTTAAACATTATATAACACTCTACATCACAGAAGTATACAACTTTGTATTGAGACAATTCTTTCATGTTTTGTTCGATTCCCTCTTAATTTAAAATATTTAATCATGAAAAAAAATTTACTAAAAGCATTAACCACAGTTTTATTGCTTTTAATTTCAATTCTAAATTTTGCACAGGCTCCTAATTTAGGGGCTACTTCCAGTTTTGCCATATTTACTGCTGCGGGAGAAGTTAGTAATACCGGACCAACATTGGTAACAGGCGATGTTGGCACAAATGGAGGAGCATTTAACGACTTTCCTCCGGGAATAATAATTGGACAAATCCATGTGACAGATGCTGTTTCGGCCCAAGCTGCTATAGATGTAGCTATTGCATTTGGCGAATTAAGCACACTTACCTGCGGGTCTGTTCTGGGAACTACATTAGGAAACAACCAGGTGCTTACCCCGAATATTTACTGTCTGGGAGCTGCCTCAACTTTAAATGGAAATTTAACTTTAGATGGGGAAGGTGATCCAAACGCTATATTTATTTTCATAATAGATGGCGCTTTATCGACAAGCACATTCTCAAACGTTTTTTTGATTAATTCAGCCTCTTTATGCAATGTTTATTGGCGAGTCAATGGAGCATTCGAATTAGGCGATTTTTCAGTTTTCAGGGGTACTGTAATTGCTAATGGAGCGATCAGCTTATTGGAAGGTTCCTCTCTTTTTGGCAGGGGTCTTTCCACTGCAGGCGCTATTTCCTTACATAATAATATGGTCACCGCAGAAATGGAGCCAACCGCATCAATAATTTCGGCGGGCGGCTCAACAATATTATGTGCAGGGGATAATGTTATCCTTTCTGGTAATAATGGAGGAACCTGGAGTGACGGATCGACAACACCATCCATAACCGTAACTACAGCCGGTGACTATTTTGTAACCAATACAACTGGTTGTGGAAGCGTGACTTCAAATCACATATTAGTAACAGAAGCACCCGCTTTGGCAGTGAGTTGTCCTGGCGATTTGACGATAGGTTCTTGTTTGAGCCAGACAGACGTAAATGCCGCCTTCCTTGCATGGCGCAACCAATTTATAGTAACGAGCCCTGGATCTGCTCCAACAGTATCGGATCTGACGCAGTTCGCAGCTCCGCAAAACTGTGGAGGAAGTGTGACGATAGTATATGCTGCGACGAATGATTCATGTCAACCAGATGTGAGTTGTTCCGCGACGTTTACCGTAACAGATGCACCGGCTTTGGCAGTGAGTTGTCCAGGTGATATGACGATAGGTTCCTGTATGAGCCAGACAGACGTAGATGCCGCCTTCCTTGCATGGCGCAATCAGTTTGTAGTAACGAGCTCTGGTTGTAGTAATCCAACAGTAACGGATCTGACGCAGTTCGCACCACCCCAAATCTGTGGAGGAAGTGTAACAATAGATTTTTTAGCAACGAATGATCTTTGTAATCCAGATGTAAATTGTTCCGCGACGTTTACCGTAACAGATGCACCAGCTTTGACAGTGAGTTGTCCAGGCGATATGACGATAGGTTCTTGTATGAGCCAGACAGACGTAGATGCCGCCTTCCTTGCATGGCGCAATAAATTTGTGATAACGAGCTCTGGTTGTGCCCCAACAGCTACGGATCTGACGCAGTTTTTATCACCGCAATCCTGTGGAGGAAGTGTAACAATAGTATATGCAGCAACGAATGATCTATGTCAACCAGACGTGAGTTGTTCCTCGACGTTTACCGTAACAGATGCACCTGCTTTGACAGTGAGTTGTCCAGGTGATATGACGATAGGTTCCTGTATGAGCCAGGCTGATGTAGATGCCGCGTTCCTTGCATGGCGCAATCAGTTTGTAGTCACGAGCTCTGGTTGTAGCAATCCAACAGTAACGGATCTGACGCAGTTCGCAGCTCCGCAAAACTGTGGAGGAAGTGTGACGATAGTATATGCTGCAACGAATGATCTTTGTAATCCAGATGTAAATTGTTTCGCGACGTTTACCATAACAGATGCACCGGCTTTGGCAGTGAGTTGTCCAGGTGATATGACGATAGGTTCTTGTATGAGCCAGACAGACGTAGATGCCGCCTTCCTTGTATGGCGCAATCAGTTTGTAGTAACGAGCTCTGGTTGTAGTAATCCAACAGTAACGGACCTGACGCAGTTCGCACCACCACAATCCTGTGGAGGAAGTGTAACAATAGTATATGCTGCAACGAATGATTCATGTCAACCAGATGTGAGTTGTTCCGCGACTTTTCCCATAACAGAAGCACCCGCTTTGGCCGTGAGTTGTCCAGGCGATATGACGATAGGTTCTTGTATGAGCCAGGCTGATGTAGATGCCGCGTTCCTTGCATGGCGCAATCAGTTTGTAGTAACGAGCCTTGGTTGTGGTAATCCAACATTTACGGATTTGACGCAGTTCTCAGCACCCCAAATCTGTGGAGGAAGTGTGACGATAGTATTTGCTGCGACGAATGATCTTTGTAATCCAGATGTGAATTGTTCCGCGACGTTTACCATAACAGATGCACCGGCTTTGGCCGTGAGTTGCCCAGGCGATATGACGATAGGTTCTTGTATGAGTCAGGCAGATGTAGATGCCGCCTTCCTTTCATGGCGCAATCAATTTATAGTGACGAGCCCTGGCTGTGATGCAGTGGTAACGGATTTGACGCAGTTCTCAGCACCGCTTACTTGTGGCGGTAGTGTTACAATAGATTTTTCAGCAACGAATGATCTTTGTAATCCAGATGTGAATTGTTCAGCTACTTTCACTGTAACAGCAGATGATGAAGCCCCGGTAATAACATGTGGTAATGGTGATGGTGAAACTACCCTTGATTTGGGATGTAACCCGACTTCGCTGCCAAGTGTTCAGTTTATTATGGACAACTATGTTTCTGTAAGTGATAATTGTAATTATACCATAATTTTATTGGATGCACCTGTTGCAAATAGTGAATGCAGTTTCAACCAAACTTACAAATTTACAGCATTTGATGACTGCGGTAATATGGCACTTGAACAATGCAATATTATGGTAAGCTGGACAGAAGATACAGATGCTCCTGAAATAGTGTGTGGTATTGTTGAACCCCTGGGATGTAACCCTGGAACAATTCCAACAGCTCAGAATCTCATCGAAAACGGTACTGTGACAGCATCAGATAACTGCAGTGCTGAAGTTGTAGTCGTAGGGAATGCTGATATCATTGTGAATGGATGTGAATATTCGCAAACCTATAGGTACAAAGCCGTTGATCAATGTGGTAATGAATCCGGGCTTTGTTATGTAACGGTTACCTGGCAAGAGGATGATGTACTACCTGTTCTCACCTGTCCTGCAGATATTGCCATTGAATGTACAGCATCTACAAATCCTTCCAATACAGGTGGATGGCCCACTGTAACTGACTATTGTACTTCCGGACTGGCAGCTACCTATACCGACGTGATTGTTAATGGAGACTGTGAAGGTGAATTTGAGATCCACAGGACCTGGACTGCCACAGATAATTGTAATAATACAGGCTCTTGTGTACAAAATATCAAAGTTACAGATAATACACCTCCGGTTATTCTGCCTGTACATCCTGATCTGGTAAACATTCCAAACGGAAGTAATATTACGGTAGAATGTCAGATTCTTGATCCGGATTGGGATCCATTTATTTTCGATGAAAATGATGTGACAGCTACTGATGAATGTTCCTCCGTAACGATTACGATGACGGAAGTTTTGGTCGAAGAAGGTTGTGTGGAAGATGGCGTTTATCTTGGTTTCGTTAGTCGCTGGAAACTTATGTGGATAGCCACCGATGCGTGTGGTAATAGCGCTGAGTATTCATTCACAATGACCGTTATTGATGAAACACCACCGATATTTACCAATACCCCTGGAGATCTTGTCGGTACTTGTTATGACATTCCATATTTTGACATGGTGGAAGCCACTGATAATTGCTCAAATGTGGAATTGACTTTCGTCGATTCGGAGTTGCCGGGAGAATGTGCAGGAGAAGTCTTTATTATACGTGTCTGGACCGCTACTGATTATTGTGGAAACGCTTCTACTTATACTCAGACCATCCATTTGATTGACGAGGAGCCTCCGACAATATATTTCCACGAACCTGAAATGGAAGGCTATACCAATGGGCAGGTGATCTACGTCGATTGTGACGACCTGAATACTTACCTGTTCAATGAAGGAGCAGCCTTTGGAATTGATAATTGCGATTACTCCCCTGAAGTCACTTATGATTTTCAAATTTTCAACAGCGGGAATTGCGATGCAGACGGGTGGTTCACCAAGGTAATAACAACATGGACTGCAACCGATGATTGTGGTAATAGCGCTGTATTTTCCCTGACGATTTTGGCCGTTGATAATACGCCGCCAGTATTCACATTCATTCCGACGAATGTTTGTACGAGCCTCGGCAATATACCCGCGGCAGGTCTAGCCAAAGCCATTGACCATTGTAGTACCGTTGTTATTGAATTCGTTGAGTTTCCAATGGAAGCCTGCGACGACGGAAATGTTATTGAAAGGCATTGGATTGCAACGGATGACTGTGGCAACACGAGTACCGCAGTGCAGTTGATCATCATTGGTGATGAAACAGGACCAACGATTTCCATCAGTCACGAGGCCTTTGATGGCGTTCCTGACGGAGGAACAGTGCTCCTTAAAGCAAATTGCAATAATACTTCCTTGGTACCTGACCTTGAGTCTTACATTGAACTGACAGATGATTGTTCCATCGGAATGTTCGTAAATCTATCCTACGAGTTGATGTCAGAGGGAGATTGCATTACAGACGGTTATTTGAAGCAGTATAAAATGGTTATCGAAGCTAAGGATGGGTGTGGAAACCATACAATCCTCCAATATGTGGTTAACATAGTGGATACTGAAGCTCCTGTATTTCTCAATGCCGTTGCTGTACTTTACCTCTCCTGTAACGAGGCTCTACCTGAACTCACCGCAGAAGATGGTTGTTCTGAAGTGACTGTAGAAGTGACGCAAAATGCAGACTATGATCTCTGCTCTGATGGTACACCACTCGTAAGAGTTTGGACGGCAACGGATGAATGTGGTAATTCAACTACATTTGACCAGGTAATTCATTTCAATGACAATACCGGGCCGGTGCTAGTTGACGTCCCTGATGATGCATGCGGACTTCCAGGCGAGTTACCCGATGTAACGGCTTATGACGAATGTTCCGGAACAGCCCCACAAATCACCCTTACGGAAACGATTGAAAATGGGCCTTGTGGGTCAACGACTGTCAGAACATGGACAGCAACCGATGCGTGTGGTAATGCAACCTCTGAATCACAGTACTTCTTCAATGAAGATAGTGAGGCACCGCAAATTAGTTTCAATCACCCGGATTTAGCTGGTGCCGTTGATGGAGACCTTCTATCCTTTGATTGCATTGATCTGAACTTCCTCGCTACCGACATCACCGCTACGGACAATTGCACCGATGACATTGATATTCAACTGGATATTGTGTTACTCAACTCAGGAGATTGTTCGATCCTTGGGTATTTCGAAAAATATAATTATACTTGGACAGCCACAGATGTTTGTGGCAACAGTACCAGTATAACATTAACTTTCGAAACGAAGGATATTGATGCTCCAGGCATCTTCTTTGTACCTGATGATCTGACATTGTACTGTTATGAAGGACCATTACCTGTTGCAGATGATGTTGCCGCTTTTGACAATTGCAGTGACCTGGAGTTTGGTATGACTGTTGACACCATAGTTATTTCTCCAATAAAAACGATCGTTATCAGAACGTGGAAAGCGGTGGATGCCTGTGGAAATACAGCAGTAGAGACCCAGACTATTACCTTACTGGAAACTGAAATTAGTTGCAGTTTCCCTGATGCGCCTGATTATATTTACTGCCAGAGTTTCAATAATACGTTAACGGTAGTAGTAGAAGGTGGCTTTGGACCCTATACTTATGACTGGTCGCTGATTGATTGTGACGGGATCATCACCGCTGGTTTCTGGACGGAAACCGTAACCTATATTTCAGGATTAACCCCTATGACATTTGGGGTTACGGTTACGGATGTTAACGGCTGTGAAACCTATTGTACCATTACCATCGAATGTATGAAAAAGTACGGGGAAAATAGCGAAACCCACTTTGACGTCGCCGAAGGTTCAGTACCAGAGACCCTTACCTTAAATAATGGTAAAATCAAGCTCGCGCCAAATCCTGCCAATGACATTATCTATTTGGGATTTGAAGGGTTTGACAGGCAAGAAAAGGTCGAGGTTTTTATAACCAACATCTACGGTCAGATTATTGAAAGGATGGTGTTCGTTGAAATCCCTGTTAGTGTTTTATTGATCAATACTTCCAACTATCCGGACGGGTTGTATTCTGTCTTCGTTAGACAGGAAAATCAAAAACCTGTGGAAAGTAAATTTATTGTGACTCACTAATCGGCAGAAATAATCAAACTTCCCGGAGAAGGGTTTGAATATAAATTTAAAACATGAGTCCCGAATTTCATCTGTTTTGATGAAATTCGGGACTTTTTTTTTATAAAAAGAGATAAACCGCAAAACCTGCTTCCGGCGCGCAGCAGGCTAGGGGTAATTGGAAAGTGTAGCTTTTACCAATTTCCGACCTTTTCAATTTTGAATTCGCATCGGTAAACAAAATCTGAGGAACTAAGCTTAAAAGAGTGATCCCCAAAAATATTATTGCCCGGAACTGAGTAAGCATTCCGAGCTTCTTCATCCGCAGTATTGTCGGATTCTCTGGCATAACCCTCTATGGATAAATTTAGATTTTTACAATGTTCGTTGTCAAAAGTAATGTTAACAGACTTATTTGTATCCATCCAAACATAACCTGCCGGAGTGGTAATTTCGCCCCCACTGTAATTGTATATGACCAGGCCATTGCCTGTTATTTCTTTGTCTTTTTGTTCATTACATCCAGTTTGGCTTGCCTTTAGTATAAAATTAAACCTGTCCATGTCAGCATCATTACCTGCTCCTTCATCATCAGACATTTCACATACCAGTCTGACAAGAGTAACTTTTATCTGCCTGTTAGAATTCTCAAACTTCCTTTGTTCTTCTTTATCTATTTCAATTTGGGCTAAGCTGTCCCGTTCCACCTGATCTCTTTTAATTTGGGCTAAGCTGTCTTGTTTTTCCTGCTCTTTTTTAATTGGATCAGGTTGCTCTTCTATGTTTTTTGGTTCCCTGGCCATCCAAAAGATAAGAGATCCTACAATGATTACCCCTAAAAAAATGAGCAGGTAGTTTCTAACTTTATTGTTCATGATACCGGCCTCATGAGCGGCAGGTATCATGGTGGATTTTCCAGGTTTTTTTATTATTTTTTCAGACAGACCAAGAATTGCCAGATTGATTTTATTCAGTTCTTTGCGAGCTTCATTGTCATCAATTACTCCAAGAATCTGGTCCTCTTTTACCTTGTTAAATCTTCCACTGATAATGATTAATTCTTTATCAAGAGAGGACAATTGTTCTTTGGCTAAAAGCTCGAGTGCTTTTTCTGTTCGATTGGATCGGATGAGATCTTTTACTTTCTGAATTAATTCTTGCTGGTCTTTCATAAAGTGAATTTATACCGTATTTCTATTGCAATTTGATTAAAATAGGGATTTTACAAATAAATATAAGGATTATTATGGATAGGCAGCCTTGAATTTAAGATTTACAAATTTAGCAAGATCGATTATTGAAGACGAGAAGTCTGGTATAAAAGCATTAGCGAATTTAACCAACTTCTTTTCGGACTACAATATAAGTAATCCAGGATATTCAAGTTTAGTGAACTATCCATGGGTCCTGTTTCTTTTTTTTACTATTATTACATTCCAATCAAGGCAAAAACAAAATTGGCTAAAACCGAAATTAATTTTAAAACAAATGAAATATATAACTACAGTTTTAATAAACGTTTTTTTTATCTCGAACTTAATCTGTCAGACCATTGATCAAAAAGTGGATAGTTTGTTGATGCTAATGACCCTTGAGGAGAAAGTTGGTCAAATGACACAGGTAGAAAGAAGTGAAATAGAAGATATTGAACATATTGCTGCTTATGGCATCGGATCCATATTGAGTGGTGGTGGCTCAGCGCCTTTTCCAAATACGGTAACCAGTTGGTCTGACATGTATGATACTTTTCAAAGCAAGGCACTGGAGAGCAACTTAGGGATTCCATTATTATATGCCATTGATGCTGTACATGGACACAATAATGTTTATGGGGCAGTTATCTTTCCACACAATATTGGAATGGGGTGCACCTGGAATCCTGATTTGATTGAAACAGCTAATCAAATCGTAGCTAAAGAAGTGGCTGCTACGGGTATAGACTGGACTTTTTCTCCTTGTATTGCGGTGCCTCGAAACGAACGCTGGGGCAGAACTTATGAAGGGTTTGGTGAAACGGCGGAGATTCAAAAGATCATGGCAGATGCATCCGTTCGCGGGTTACAAGGAAGTGATTTAAGTTCAAATGAAACCATTTTGGCATGCGCGAAGCATTTTGTGGGTGATGGGGGAACCATAGACGGTATTGATCAAGGCAATACCATCCTTTCAGAGCAAGACCTTCGTTCGATCCATATGCAAGGGTATCTTGATGCTATTGACGCTGGAGTCGGTACGATTATGGCATCTTATAATAGTTGGAATGGGGAAAAACTTCATGGGCATGATTATTTGCTTACAGATGTGTTGAAAACGGAACTAGGATTTGAAGGTTTTATTATTTCCGATTGGAAAGGGGTGGATCAAATTGATGAAGATTATAGAACGGCTGTCAAAAGAGCAGTTAATGCTGGTGTTGATATGGTAATGGTACCGGATAGATACGAGGTTTTTATTGGACATTTAATAAGTTTGGTAAATGACAATGAAGTCAGTGAAGAAAGAATTGATGATGCTGTAAGAAGAATATTGAAACAAAAATTTATATTAAATCTTTTTGAGGAGCCTTATACGGATAGTTCACTGGCAGCCTCTTTTGGCTCTCAAGAACATAGAGACTTATCAAGGCAAGTGGTGAGAGAATCGATGGTATTATTGAATGCAAAAAACGATATCCTGCCGCTTGAAAAAAACAATCAAACCATACTGGTTGCTGGTGAATTGGGAGCCGACTTAGGGGCTCAGTGTGGGGGCTGGACAATTTCATGGCAAGGTTCCAATGGCGATATTACTCCAGGTATTGATATTTTGACGGGTATTGAAAATCTGGCAGAATCCAGTGAAGTGATTTATTCTCCCAATGGTGATTATAACGGTCCGGTGGATGTGGCTGTTGTAGTTATTGGCGAAAAGACTCCTTATGCAGAGGGAGCAGGAGATCGAGCTTCCCTTGTTTTAAATGAAACAGATGTTGCCTTATTAAAAAATCTCAAAGAAGCAGGCATACCTACCGTTGCTTTATTGGTTTCCGGACGGCCTATGGTTTTTGGCGAGCTGTTACCTTATTCAGATGCCATGTTTGCTGTTTGGTATCCCGGAACAGAAGGTGACGGCATAGCAGAGGTGCTTTTTGGGGATTATCAACCTTCCGGAAAGCTAACTCATTCCTGGCCCAAAAAAATGTCGCAGGTTCCGATCAATGTTGAGGATAGTAATTATGATCCTTTATTCGGGTATAAACATGGGATCGTCCAGTTTCCAACTGTAGATTCTTTTGATAAATTATTACCTTATGCCGCAACGACTAACAAGCTAGGTACTACCATTGTACTTGCCCTTTCTGATGAAATAACCATGATGGAAGCCTCCAATTCCGATTTTGAAATAAAGGTTAATGGGGTGACAATGCCCAACCTTATTAGTGATGTTGGTATTGCCGGTTTTGATGAGAGTATTTTACTGTTTTCATTGAATACGCCCATTCAGGAAGAGCAAGATATTACCATATCCTATTTTGGAGAGCATATCGCTTCTTCAGGTTTGGTGTTAGATAGTTTAACTAATTATTTTGTATACAATGCTGTAAATAGCAGTAACTCCATACATACCATTCCCGGAAGAATTCAGGCGGAAGATTTTTTTGAAATGAGCGGCATCCAAACCGAACCCTGTACAGATGTCGGAGGCGGAGAAAATGTTGGATATATCGAAGGGGGAGACTGGATGAAATACAATGTTCAGGTAACCCAATCCGGATTATACAAGGTCGTAAATAGAATGGCTGGTTTTGAAGGCGGGACCTTATTGCTTACTTTCAATGATTCCATTCAAACGGAGGTTGATTACAGTCCTACTAATGGTTGGCAAAACTGGGCGGATTTCACCACCAACATCTTTTTAGAAGAAGGATTTTACACCCTGCAAGTACATGCGCAATCAGCTGGGTTTAATATTAACTATTATGATTTTGAATTGCTTAGTACTTCCGTTCAAAATGAATCTTCTGTCATTCACCATATTGAAGTTTATCCCAACCCTGTAAAGGAATTACTAAATGTTGAATTTTCAGCCAACCATAGTCAAGATGTTACCATCAAATTAATTGATCTTACTGGTAAAACAGTACAAGAATTTCATAACGGAGACATAGCTTTTGGATCCAATCGATTCACTTTTTCTCTTAATCCAAATTTACCGAAAGGAACGTATTTTATAGAAATAAAAGACCCTATGAATCGGCATTTTAAAAAGATCATCAAGGATTAGGCGTATTTCAAAAACTATATAGACTTCTAATTTATTTGGTTCTGGGTCGTCCGCTATAATTAGCGCTAAGGTGCGCATCATATCCCCATCAACAAATCCTCGGCAGTTGCTCCCCAACGAGCATATTCACTACCCTTTTTCCGCCAATGGAGGAGGTCAGCACCACTTCTCCTTTGTGGTTTTCCACCACTTCACCAATGATCGCTGCATTCTCTCCGTACTCCATGCTGCGTATTTCTTCCAGTACCGCTTCCGCAATGTCCTTTTTAACGGTGGCGATGAAAAGGCCTTCGTTGGCCACGTATAAAGGGTCAAACCCCATGATTTCACAAGCTGCCTCCACCTGGGAATCCAGGGGAATGTCTTTTTGATGCATCTCGATACCCAGTTTGCTGTCGCGGGCGATCTCGGTCAGCACAGTGGCCACGCCGCCACGGGTGGGGTCTTTGAGCAGGTGAATATCCTTGCCGAATTTATCGAGCAGTTGCTGGATGTCGAAATTCAGGTTGCGGGTATCACTTTCTATGGTTGTTTCAAATTCGAGTCCTTCCCTGACAGACATAATGGCCATGCCGTGAGCCGCTATATTGCCGTTGATGATAATTTTGTCACCGGGTTGCACATTTTTGATATTGATGTCAGCCTTCTCATGGATGGGGCCGATTCCGGTGGTATTGATGAAAATCTGATCCCCTTTTCCCTTTTCCACGACTTTAGTATCGCCGGTCACGATCTTCACGCCTGCTTGCTCACTGGCCCATTTAATGGAAACCAGAATTTTCCAGAAGTCTTCCATTTTAAGTCCTTCTTCCAGAATAAAACTCAGCGACAGGTATTGGGGAATGCCCCCGCACATGGCAACGTCATTTACAGTGCCGTTAATGGCGAGTTCTCCAATGTCTCCTCCGGGGAAAAAAACAGGGGAGATGACAAAACTATCCGTTGAAAAAGCCACTTTACCTTTGAGGTCGAAAATGGCACCGTCGTGTCTTTGATCCAGGGCTTCATTAGACAACAAGTCAAATACGCCGCTGTCCAGCAATTTATTGCTCAAAAGTCCGCCACTGCCGTGTCCGAGGGTGATGATGTCGAAATCCATCTTAGGCATAGGGCAGGAGAGTTGCATGTTTATTTTGTCAGCCATTTTTTGTAGTTATCGGTGTTCTAATGAAGACTTAAATTAGAACGCGTTCCAGTATTTTTTCGGATAGAAATTCGTTTCGTACTGTAAAATCTGTTCAGATCAGTGTTCTAATTTTGGTTTCCTCAAATTTACCAAAAAAAGGCTAAACAGGAACAAAAGAGGCCTTTTATTTTGGTGGTTCAGCTCCCTGAATTTAGGAAACGTTTCTACCCTTTTGTGGATTCCTTTTTGTACTTTAGTGTTTCAGTTTTTTAACTAAAAAGACGAGATCATGCCATTTTTTCAATTGTCAGAAACCGATAAAAATTTTCCTCCCGCTCATTTTGCGGATCAGGAAGGCATGATCGCGGTTGGAGGTGACCTTTCCCCGGAAAGACTGATCAATGCCTATGGCAGCGGCATTTACTTTTGGTTTGGCCCGATGGATCTCATCAAATGGTGGTCGCCCGATCCGCGGGTAGTGTTGTTTACGGCCGATGTATTGGAAAGCGAATTGGACACTGAAAATCAGCGACATTTCACTTTGGATGAATGGTTTGAGCCATTGATGCGGGCCTGTCAGGAGGTGCAAAACAAAAAACCGATGAATGAATACTGGATCACCGAAGAAATGGCAGGTTCTTACCTGGGATTGTTCGAACAGGGCAAGGCCCATTCGGCGGAGGTATGGGAAGGCGAAAACCTGATCGGTGGCGTTTTTGGCATTAGCGTCGGGCGATTATTTTTTGCAGAATATTTACTGGGGAAAGATATTTTGGCTGATACTTATGCCCTTCAAAATTTAGCCCTTTGGCTGAAAAAAAACCATTTCATATTCATTGATCTTCAAAAAATTACCGAAGATCTTGGTGAAATTGAGATTTCGGAAATATCCCGGCTGGAATTTCTGGATTTAATAACAAAAAACAAGGAAAAACAGGATCTGCCCCATCCCTGGAAACTAACCTCTTCCTCATAAAATCACAAAACCAGAACCTTTTAGCATCACAGCATCACAGCATCACAACATCAAATTATGGATTACCAGGCATTACAACAACGCGCAGATGAATTACTCGCCCAGGGACAGTATGAAACCCTTGTGGATTTATACACAGAAGCCCTCGGTTACGGTTACCCCAAAAGCGCAGAAGCAGAACTTTTAAGCGCCCTGGCGGAATTGTACAACCACTTTGGCGAGAAAGAAAAGTCAAAGGATCACTATGCCTCGGCCATTGCCATTTTCAGAACACTTGAAGGGGAGGGAGAAGAAGGCGCGTATTTTCCTGTTATCGCTGCGGTGACCAATAACCTGGGGATTTTGTACGAAGAGGAAAATGAAGACCAGGCGGCAACGGAAAAATTTAAAGAATCCCTGGAAATTTACGAAAAACTGGCTGAAAAGGCCCCTGAATTGTATAAGCCTTATGTGGCAACCACCCACTACAACCTGGCAAATTTGTTGGGTAAAAAACCGGATTTTTACCAAAGTCGGAAACATTTGCAGCAGGCATATGAAATTTTTAAACCCCTCGCTGATGCGGATCCGATCAATTTTGATGCCTACCTGGCGAATACGCTCATCAGCCTGGGCAATAGTTATGTGGAAGAGCATGACTACAATAATGCAGAGATTTATTTCGAAAAGGCCTTGCCTGTTTACAGGAAACTTGCGGACATTCGTTTTGATATCTTTGGCCCTTACCTGGCCGCCACGTTGAACAATCTCGCAGTGGCGAGCAAGGAGACCAAACAACAGGATAAGGCGGTGTTGTTTTACGAAGAAACCCTGGATCTTTACCAACGGCTTGCTGAAGAAAATCCGGAAGCCTTTTTGCCTTATAAAGCGGCTACGCTCAACAGCATGGGGATCCTGTTTTCGGAGATGTTTGATAAGGATGAAGCACTGGTGTATTACAACCGGGCGATCGAGATCTATCAGCGGCTGGCTTCAAGGGCCCCCGTTGATTTTAATCCTTACCTCGCCACTTCTATCCACAATCTTGCCATACTGCTCGATGAAAAAGGGGAACTGGATCAGGCAGAAGCGGCTTATCACAAGGCACTTTACCTGAGAGATGAGCTGGCCGCTCAATACCCGGGGGCTTTCGACAGGGATGTTTGCGTAACAGCCATGAACCTGGTAACACTCTATCAGCAATTTCTTGAAAAAGACCAGGAACCGATCTTCAGAGAAAAAGCAAAAGAACTTTTGGCAGATGTGAGCAGAAGACTGGAAAAATTAAACCGCGATGAACCCGTGGTGCAGAGCCTTTGGAGCGATCACGAATATTTTGTGGATTTTTTCGAAAATGTAACCACCGAAGCATTAAGCATAGCCAATGTGCTGCGCCGTTGCAATGCGCTGACTGAGGAGATCAACTCAACCATAGACCCTGCGGAAAAGATCATTTTTCAACAGCAGATCATTGAACTTCTGGAAGCGCAAAAAACGGAATATCCACACCATCAACCCTTGACCGAAGAGCTTTCGACAGAATATGGCAATTTGTCCTGGTTGAGCATCCGGCTGAAGGATTTTAAAAAGGCCAGGATTTATGCTGAAAAAGGGATGGAACTGAACCCGGGCGCTTATTGGGTAAAAATGAATCTTTATTACCTGGGGATGATCGACAAGGCCGAAAATGAAGCGCTGAGCATCCTGGACGAAATAATGACGGGGTGTTCCACAGATCTTGAAAAACACAAGGTTAGGGAGCAGATGGATATGGATATCCAAAAACTTCGGCTGTATGGGCTGTGGGGTTAAGGAAGCAATGAGTGAATGGAGAGAATGATCCGCTGGCTTTATCTTCGATTTTTATAACCACCTGCTTACATTGTCACCTTCGAAAAATGATAATAAGCCGCACAGGCCCCTTCTGAAGAAACCATCGGGGCTCCCAATGGATTGATCGGGGTACAGGCTTTGCCGAAATTAGGACAATCAAACGGTTTTTTGATTCCCTTCATAATATCTCCTGAAATGCATTCCGGGTTTTCAGGAGCTTCAGGGATGTTGATATTGAACTTCCTTTTGGCGTCGTAAAGGGCATATTTTTCCTTCACTTCATAACCACTGTTCCCGATGAGGCCTATTCCGCGCCAGGTTCGGTCCTTCACTTCGAAAACCTCAAAGATGATCTCTTTGGCACTCATGTTGCCGGCTTCCTTCACCATCCGGGAATATTGATTTTCCACTTTGGCCTCGCCTTTTTCCAGTTGTTTTACGACCATCAGGATGCCCTGAACGAGGTCCAGGGGTTCAAAACCGGTGACGACCAGCGGAATGTTGTATTTTTCTGCCAAAGGATGGTATTCTTCGTATCCCATGATGGTACACACGTGCCCGGCGGCAAGAAATCCCTGGATGCTGGTCAGTTCGTCATCCATGACCGCTTCGATAGCGGGAGGGACGAGCACATGAGAGGCCAGGATGGAATAGTTGGTCAATCCCAGCTTGTGGGCATGAATCACGGATAAAGCGTTGGCCGGTGCAGTGGTTTCAAAGCCCACGGCAAAAAACACTACCTGCCGATCCGGGTTATCCTTTGCAATATTAACAGCCTCGAGAGGGGAATAGAGGATGCGGATATCAGCTCCTGCAGCTTTGCTTTCGAGTAAGCTTTTTTGAGAGCCCGGCACGCGAACCATATCGCCAAAAGTACATAGAATCACTTTTTCCTGTTCGGCCAGAAAAATGGCCTTGTCGATGAGATTAAGGGGCGTCACACATACCGGGCAACCCGGGCCGTGTACCATGGTAACCTCAGCCGGAAGCATCTCCAGTATGCCATTTTTGACCAGGCTGTGGGTTTGCCCACCACAAACCTCCATGATGGTCCATGGTTGGGTCACGACCTTTTTGATCTCAGCCAATACAGTTTGTACGGCTTCCAGGTTTCGGTATTCAGACAGGTGCTTCATGGGTTTGCTTTATTTTTTACAGTACATAAATAAAATTTAACCGCAAGGAACCGGTGGAAATTCTTCGATCAATAATCCACATTCCTCAAATACCAGGCTAATTGCCCAAAGGAAACACATTCATCATTGGGCGACAACTCTTTATGAAAGTAAAGTTCGTGCTTTTTGCCCAGAAATAAAAGCAGCAGGTCAACGAGCCATGCATTTTGGAAAACACCACCGCTAAAGGCAAGTTTATTCACCTGGTGCCTTTCGGCAATACCGCCGATATAATCGATCAGCGTGATATGGAATTTTGCGGCAAGTAGTTCCTGGTCCAGTCCGTCGTTTATGTCTTTCAGAAGATTTTCCATGATAAACCTGGTGAAGTTCTCAGGAAGTTCCTTTTCCCAAAGGTATGAAATGCGCATTCCCGGAGCATTCTTCCGGAAGTATTTGTAGGCCTGGTGTTCCAGCAACATAGCGGCCTCTCCTTCGTAGGATTGTTTGTCGATGCCGAGAATGATGGAACTTGCGGCATCAAACAACCTTCCAATACTCGAACTTTTAAGCTTTGAACCATTTTTTAGCAATTTTCGGTAGATGTTCCATTCCGTGTCCGAAAATTTTGCTTTGAGGATTGATTCGCTGTTGGTCAGCTTAAAACAAATCGCTAGAGCAGAAACGCGTGGTTCTTTGGGCATTTTATCTCCAAGAATGAAATCAAAATAGTCCAGGTAGTGCAACCGCTCCATCTTTTTATCATGGTAAACAAAAAATTCACCGCCCCAGATTTGCCCATCGTCTCCAAGACCTGTTCCGTCCCAAATGACACCCATTACCGGCTCCGGACTATTAAAAAGATCATTTTCAGCCATTACAGCGTAAAAATGCGCTTCGTGGTGCTGGACTTTATAAACCGGAACCTCAAACCGGTCCGCCAACTGCTGTCCGTACCGGGTAGAAAAATATCCTTCATGTTTATCGGTCAGTATGACCTGGGGAGTACTTTTTAAAATGTTGAAAAAATGCTCCAGGCTGTGTTTAAAACTCCGTTGTGTATTAAAACTGTCGGTATCCCCAAGATACTGGCTGATGTAGATGTTTTTTTGGTTTAGGAAAGTAAAGGTACTTTTAAGCATGGCGCCCATGGCCAGCACCCGGGTTTCAGGAACTTTCAGCGTTGGGTTTACATACGTCGGGGACATTCCCCGCGAGCGCCGAAGGATGATCTTTTTATATTTTATTGGGCTGAAGGTTACCACGCTGTCGTCCTGGGGCAGCGTAATGTTGCGATTGTTGAGGAGCAGGTAATCTGCAATGGTGGACAATTCCCGCTGAGCTTCGTCGTCCTGAAAAATGATCGGTGAATTGCTGATGTTTCCGCTGGTGGCAATGATGGGGCGTTTGAATCCCGTCAAAAGTAAGTGGTACAAAGGGGTATAAGGCAGCATGACACCTATTTGCCCCAACCCGGGAGCGATATCTTTCGTTTGGATGCCGGAAAGGGGATCATCAATGACCCTTAGCAGCATGATGGGCGCTTCCGGCCCTTGCATTTCCAGCATGATGCCGGCGTGCAGATCGGTGTCTTCGGAAAGAATCAACACGTCATGGTGCATGAGGGCAAAGGGTTTGGTGGGGCGATTTTTAAGTTTTCTAAGTCTCTTTATGGCCTCGCTGTTTGTGGCATCACAAGTCAGCAAGTAACCGCCGATGCCTTTGATGGCCACGATTTTTCCTTGTTCCCAAAAGGTAATGGTTTGCCTGATAATGGTTTCGTCGTCCTCACTGATAAGGGAGCCGTTCGAGTCGGTCAACTGCATTGTAATCCGGCATGTGGGGCAGGAATTTGTCTGGGAGTAGTGTCTTCTATCCAGCGGGTTGTTGTATTCCTTTTGACAATCCGGGCACATTTTAAAAATATCCATGGTGGTATTTTCCCGGTCATAAGGGAGAGCCTTGATGATTGAAAACCTCGGCCCGCAATTCGTACAGGTGGTAAAAGGATAGCGGAAACGTTTGTTTTCTTTTTCGTAAAGGTCTTTTGCGCAATCCGGGCACATGGCAAAATCGGGGGTCATCAAAAGGTTGGGCTGGCCATCCGCCTGACTGTAAACGATCTGAAAATCATCAAAGAGTTGATCTGAAGTTTTTTTGATAGAAGAATGGATGATATTGGAAAGACGGGGAGCCTTTTCTTTCAGTTTGTTATAAAAATCATGCGCCTCGTGTTCGGAAGCATTGATCTCAATATGCACCCCGTCCACGGTATTGTTTACCCATCCGTTCAGGCCTGCTGCAATGGCTGTTTTATAAACGAAAGGACGAAATCCCACCCCCTGGACGATGCCGGTGAAGTGGATATGAAAAGTTGAATTGGTGCTCAATGGTCGTGGTTAAAGGTTTCGTTGGCGGCCAGTTTTTCTATTTGTTCCATTAGGACGGGAATGCTGGCTTCTACTTCCCGGCTCAGTTCCATGGTCATGGGTTTGATTTCGGTTATTGAAATGGTGAAGAGATACATTTTGGGTACTTTTCCTGTAATATATACGGCCTCGACCATATCCTTCAGTCCGACATCGTGCACGCTGAGGGTTTTTGGGAAATCCGCCGCAAATTTGGGCTGGATCAGTGAAACCGATCCGGGCGGTTTGCCGTCCATCGTGGCATCAATGAAAATGATCACGGGATAATCATCAAAGTAGCCCATAAGGGAAAAACCTCCCGTGCCGCCATCAATAACGTCAACGTTTGGCGGACATCCTTTTTTTTCGAGTTTTTGCGCCAAATGTACCCCGATACCCTCATCTCCCATGAGAAAATTACCGATGCCCATGACCAGGATACGGTTTTTATTATCCTGTTCATATGGAAAATACCCTATGCCGGGTCTGCCTTCAATTGGAATGTGTTCACTCATGTTATAAAGATATCATACAGTTGGTTGAAAACAAAAACTTTCAGGATTTAACCCGCTGTAAAGTAATTATTTTCAACCAACTGTTCTTTATTTTTGGTTCTCCAATTCTTCTTTCTTTTCCAGCTTGTCTATCGCTCTTATCGCCTGTTCGGTGATACTTTCGTGATCCTGAATCCTTTCCTTCCGTACAAATTTATAGCCGCTGATCATGGAGGAGGTTTCCCCCCTGCCTTCCAGCCAGTCGTGGAAGAAAACAAGATAAACATGGATCATCACAAAGACGATCATGATCCACATGGTGATATGGTGCCAGCTCCTTGCGGCGAAGTCTCCTCCAAGTGCAGGAACCACCCAGGCGAACATTTTGGGTAACCACCATCCGGCCATATCTGAATACAACCCAAATCCGGTAAATACCTGAACGAGCGCCAGCAGAAACAAAATGGCATAAGAAAAACCAGCCACTGCATTGTGGCCCACACTAAGGTTGGTCAGGTCATGTTCATCTTCATTCATCAACAAGACATCGACCTTTAAGACATGCATCACATTTTTGAGTCTTTTCTTGCTGAAAGGCCAGAAATTGGACCAATGCGCAAATTTGTTTCCAGCAAATGACCAGTAAATTCGCATGATCATATTGACAAAGAAGAGGTATGCTGAAAGGAAGTGAATATATCGGACGATGCCGAACCAATAACTATTGGTCGCCTCGACAGAGGATTGTATCGCAGGCGGATTGGCTATTATGAATCCCGTGATGGCCAAGGCGGTAACGGTCGCAACGGTAATCCAGTGAAAGACCCGTACCGGCATTTCCCATACAAAGACTCTTTTAAAATTATTTGTAGACATTTTTTTCTTATTTTGAAGAGGTTGGAAAAAAGCTCAATTTTTCGACTGTGGAGTAAAAAAAGGAATATTTACTGATCGAAAAATTGACCTTTTTTCCGTTTTCTATTATTTATAATGGATTGAAAATTTAAACCTCTAAACATCTAGTCAAATCAATCTTTTCAAACATCACAGGCCGATACATTCTGAACCTGGGAAATATGCCGGCCGTGTTCGTCATATAGGTGAACAGAGCATGCCAGGCAAGGGTCGAATGAATGGATCGTTCTGATGATTTCCAGTGGAAGTTCTGTATCGGCTACCGGAGTACCGATCAGGGTAGACTCATACGGGGATCGTTGTCCGCTGGGATCTCTTGGAGAACCATTCCAGGTGGTGGGCACTACCTGCTGGTAGTTGGCCGTTTTTCCATCCTTGATCCTGATCCAGTGGGCGAGTCCTCCCCGTGGCGCTTCCATATAACCTACGCCCTTTGCCTCTGCCGGCCATGAAGAAGGTTCCCAACGCTCCATATTTGCCATTCTGGAATCCCCGTTTTTGATGTTGTCGAGCAGTTGCTGGTAGAATTCCCAACCCCAGCGCGCAGAAAGTTTAGCGCATAGACCACGGGCAGCTGTTCTTCCAAGGGTAGAGAACAGGGCTTCCGCAGGCACGTTGAGGTAACTCAGTACGGCACCAACTTCTTCCTGAATTTCTTTGTCTCCAGAAGCATATCCAACCAAAATTCTGGATAAAGGCCCTACTTCCATTGGTAAACCTTTCCACCTCGGCGTTTTGATGAAGCTATATTTTTTATCCACATCAAGGAAATCGTATGGCGGTTTAGGGCCGGTGTAGTTGATATTGGTTTCCCCGTCCCATGGGTGGAGCGATTCGTTGTCGCCGCCCGGATAATCATACCAGGAATTATTGATAAATTCCTTGATCTCTTCATTATCGCGATGGTTCACATCATGAACTTTTGAGAGGTCACGGTCGAGAATCACGCCCTGAGGGAATTTGAAGGAAGAAACATCCCTGTAGCCGTTGGTTGGATATTCACCGTAAGACATGTAATTTCCGAATCCTTTTCCAATGGCGCCCCAGTCTTTGTAAAAAGAAGCAATTGCCAGCAGGTCAGGAATATAAACCTGTTCTACAAACTGCTTGCCTTGCTCCATTAACCTTCCCACATAGGCGAGCCTTTCAGCATTGAGTCCGCCGGGGCTCTCTGTGTTGATGGCGCAGGCCATGCCCCCTACCAGGTAGTTGGGGTGAGGGTTCTTTCCACCAAAAATGGTATGGACTTTTACCATTTCCTTCTGCCATTCCAGGGCTTCAAGGTAGTGAGCTACAGCCATCAGGTTAGCTTCAGCAGGCAATTTCATTTGTGGATGTCCCCAATAGCCATTGGCGAAGATGCCCAGTTGACCGCTTTCAACAAATTTTGTCAAACGTTTTTTGATATCGGAAAAATACCCGGGAGAGCTTTTCGGCCAGTTAGAGATGCTTTGTGCGAGCTCGGAGGTTGCTTTGGGGTCAGCTTTCAGCGCATTGACCACATCCACCCAGTCCAGGGCATGCAGGTGATAAAAGTGTACTACGTGGTCATGCATGTATAATGCAGCCACCATGATATTGCGCACCAGTTCTGCGTTGGGCGGGACCACAATATCCAGTGCATCTTCCACGGCCCGGACCGAGGCGAGTGCATGTACGGTGGTACATACACCGCAGGTTCTCTGGACAAAGGCCCAGACATCTCTCGGGTCGCGACCCCGGACGATATTCTCTATACCTCTGACCATGGTGCTTGAACTCCATGCGTCGGTAATTACCCCGTCTTTCACTTCTGCCTCAATACGCAAATGCCCTTCAATACGGGTTATAGGATCGACTACTATTCTTTCAGCCATTTTTTTAAGATTTTGAATGCTTCCCTTTTAGGACTTCAAATTACGAGCTCTACAAGGGGTGAATTTTTATTGATAAAAAGAAGAATTAAAAGGATTCGATGGTCCTATTTACCTTCATCAAGGTGTTCGAGATTTTCTTTACCGCTTTTAATTCTCTGGGCCAGGAATTTACGTTTACTGACATTAGCAGCAATACCGTGGGCTACCAAACCAGCACCCACTGCCACTGCAGCAATTTTACCCACCTTGTCGGCACCGGTTTCGATGCCAAAACCAGGGGTATTGGTCAGTCTTTCATAGAAAGGTCCGTTGTCCCAGAAATTTTCTTCGCTGCAACCGATACAACCATGGCCTGACTGGATAGGATAACTTACGCCATTATTCCACTTTATGGTACCGCAGGCATTATAAGTCATTGGGCCACGACAGCCTACCTTATATAAGCAGTAACCTTCTTTTGCATTCTCATCATCGAAAGTCTCTACGAAAAGACCAGCATCGTAATAAGGTCTTCTGTAGCAGCTATCGTGTACACGTTTGGCGTAAAAGGCTTTAGGTCGGCCCAGCCGGTCTGTTTCCGGTAGCCGGCCAAAAGTTACGTAGTGAACAATTACCCCTGCCATGACCTCTCCGATCGGGGGACAGCCAGGAACGCGAATGATAGGTTTATTTTTAATGATTTTGTGAATGGGAACCGCATTGGTTGGGTTCGGGTGAGCCGCCTGGACACATCCGTTGCTGGCACAGCTGCCCCATGCAATGATGGCTGCTGCTCCTTCTGCTGCTTCTTTCAGGATTTCGATGGACGTCCTGCCTGCAATAGTACAGTAGTTGCCGTCATCACCCAGTGGAACGGAGCCCTCGACACATAGAATATACTGTCCCTTGTATTTTTCCATGGTGTCACGTTTGGCTGCCTCCGCCTGGTGGCCTGAAGCTGCCATGAGGGTCATGGTGTAATCCAGGGAAATATGGTCGAGAATGATGTCCGCCACGATAGGGTGGTCTGAGCGGATGAAAGATTCACTGCAGCAGGTACACTCCTGAAAATGTTCCCAGATAACGGGTACACGAGGGGTGTTTTGCAGTTTTTGTGCAATTTGGCCGATAGCCGTCGTTTCTAACCCCATGTAAGCCGCCATAAAAGTGGCAAATTTCATGAAGTCACGACGTGAATAGCCGCTTTTTAAGATACGTTCATAGTAGGTATCTCGTTGTTTTGTAGGAAACATTAGGCAAAATTTTATGTTATTTTTATTTAATCTAAATAAATAATTTTGCCATGGTTGGTGTTCTAAAAATTTTATTCTCTAAATGTATGAAGTTTCTTTCATTTTTCAAAAAAAATGAGCAACTTTGTATAGAAAGTTTATTTAATTTTTTTGTCTATAAAATTTAATGTCATTATGTTGAATAAATTAAAAATTTCGTTTGCCTCTTTGATTCTTTGTTTGCCTTTTTTGGCAGAAGCACATGAAGGTCACGGTGTATTCAATGGTGGATCTTTGAGTCATTATCTTGCTTCTCCCATGCATATCCTCCCTGTGATTGCTGTTGTGGCGATCGGAGTATTTTTTATTTATAAAAAGGTAACGGCGAAATAGAGATGCATGAACTTTCCATAGCGATGGGCATTGTCAGAATAGCTGAAAATGAAACGCAAAAGGCTAAAGCCAAATCCGTAACCCTCATTGAGCTTGAAATCGGAAAGCTTTCCGGAATAGAGATCGATTCGTTGGAGTTCGTTTGGCCGATGGCGGTAAAAGATTCGGTTTTGGAACACGCAGAACGAAAAATTGATATCATTTCTGCCCGGGCCGTTTGCGTAGATTGTGACACCGAATTCGGATTGGAGCATCATTACGATATCTGTCCGGAGTGTGGCAGCTATTTTAAGAATATTTTGTCCGGCCGTGAAATGAGGGTCAAAGCTTTGGAAGTTGAATAAAGAAAAAAGGAACATGAGTCATCGGAAAAATTCGGGAATCATTCCCCGATATGAAATGCAGGGATGACTCATGTTTTTTGTCCGCTTTGCTTTTAAAATTTTGCTTTTAAACTTTTAATTTTCTACTATGTGTACAACATGCGGTTGCGGAGACGCCGAAAATGAAGTAAGCATTTTAAAACCAGGAGAAAAAATCGAAATGCACGATCATTCTCACGAAAATGGTCATGAACATCACCACGAACACGGTCATGAGCATCACCACCATCATGGCCACGAACACGAACATGGTCATGAGCATCACCATCATCATGGTCATGAACACGAACATGACCACGGGCACAGCCATACACATAAAACGGTCATTGAACTGGAAAGGGATATTCTCCAGAACAACCAATTGGTGGCTGAGCGTAACCGTGGATATTTTGAAGCCAAAAATATTTTTGCCATCAACCTGGTAAGCTCTCCCGGTTCAGGAAAAACCAGTATTTTGGAAAAAACCCTCTCCGATCTGAAAGAGGAGATCGATTTTTTTGTCATAGAAGGGGATCAGCAGACTTTTAATGACGCCCAGCGCATTGATGACCTCAATATCCCCGTGGTACAGATCAACACAGGTAAGGGATGTCATCTGGACAGCGATATGGTTAACAGGGCCGTAAAGAAACTCACACCTAAGGATCACTCTGTTTTGATGATAGAAAATGTGGGGAACCTGGTATGTCCTTCCATGTTTGACCTTGGGGAAGATACCCGTGTAGTGATCATCAGTGTCACGGAAGGGGAGGATAAACCCATCAAGTATCCGGATATGTTCATGAGTTCACAGGTATGCCTCATCAATAAAATAGACTTGTTGCCCTATTTGAAATTTGATGTCGAAAAAACGAAGGATTACGCCCGTCGGGTCAACCCGAATTTGCAGTTTTTTGAAGTTTCAGCCACTTCGGGAGAAGGCATGGAAGAATGGTATGCCTGGTTGAAAAGTAAACTAAAAAGTTGATTGAAAAAATCCCTATAATTTGAAAAAACATAATCTGCCCGGATGGCTATCCGGGTAGCATTATGGATCACAAAAAAATATCCATTATGTGCTTGGCAATACCTGGAAAATTAATCGAAATATCCGCTCAGCTGGACGACATTTTCAGAATCGGGAAAGTTTCTTTCGGAGGCATTAAAAAAGATGTCAACCTGACGATGGTGCCAGAGGCTAAAATTGGAGATTATGTCCTGGTGCACGTCGGTGCAGCCATCAGTATTGTGGATGAAGAGGAGGCCCAAAAGACATTTGACCTGCTCATGCAACTCGGAGAGTTGGGGGAGCTGGAACAGGAGGTACCTTGATAAATGTAAAATGTAAAATGTAGAATGTAAAATGTAAAATGTAGAATGTAAAACGGGTTTATTTCCGGTATAGAGGGGCAACCAGCAATCTGTTCCTAAAACAACCCGTGCAATTCCGCATTCACCATATCCACCACAGTGCCCACGTCTTCAGGATTATTCTTAAAGTCTATATCATCGGCATGAATGACGAGTAATTTTCCTTCATCGTAGGTGTCGATCCAATTGTCGTAACGGTCATTCAAGCGTTTCAGGTAATCAAGGCTCATGCTGCCTTCATAATCTCTTCCACGGGTTTGGATATGGTCTACGAGGGTGGGGATCCCGGCCTTCAGGTAAATGAGCAGGTCTGGTGGCTGGATTTGCGAAGACATCGTTTTAAAAAGACTGAAATAATTTTCAAAATCGCGGGACGACATCAATCCCATATCATGAAGGTTGGGGGCGAAAATGTAGGCATCTTCATAAATGGTTCGGTCCTGGATAACGGTTTTGTCACCCTGGAGAATCTTTAAGACTTGCTGATACCTGTTGTTGAGAAAGAAAATCTGAAGATTAAAGGACCAGCGTTGCATATCGTTATAAAAATCACTGAGGTAGGGATTATTATCGGTTGACTCATAATGGACATCCCAGTTAAACTGTTTTCCAAGCTGGGTGCACAAAGTCGTTTTGCCTGCTCCGATATTTCCTGCGATGGCAATATGTTTGATTACTTTTTTTTCTTCGCTCATAGTTGTTTAAATGGAGGAATATTAAAATATTACAGGTTTAATGTACTAACAAAAAAAAGTGGACATGCGAAAATAAAATTTCTGCCGTTAATTTTTAATTCAAAAGGACAGTTTAAATGATAAAAGTTGTTTTTTTGATAGTTTTGCGTGAGAAGATACCATTTGTTGCGAACATATAGTCCGATAAAATAATATTTTATTCAAAGTTACTTTGAAACAGAGTTCATGAAGGATGGTCGCTTTTTAAATTAGCCTTCAAAAATAACCCAAAACCGGCGGTTAAGCGAGGAAATAGGTGCGAACTTCTAATAATTTAATATGGTAATAGATAATAAGTTAATTTCAAAACTTGAAAACCTGGCGAGGTTGGAACTTGACGAAACCGAAAGGAAAAAGATTCGCCATGATTTGAATGAAATTCTGAAAATGGTTGAAAAGCTCAATGACCTCGATACCACGGGAGTTGAACCTTTGGTTTATGTAAATGAAGCGGAGGTCAATGAGTGGAGAGAGGATAAAATTGTATCGACGATTTCCAGGGAAGAGGCTCTTAAAAATGCACCGGATCAGGATGGAGTTTATTTTAAGGTACCGAAGGTGATTAAGTAATTTCAGGTTGACGGAGAACGGTTGACGGTTGACGCCGGACAAAAACTACCTAGGGTGTTGTTGAACCCTCCCGACCTGGCGGTACGGGAACCTGTGCCGTACATGAAATGTCGGTATTTCGCTGCGCTCAACTTGAAAAAAATTATCTATTAAAAACAAATATTATAATGAAGCCAATTATTTCCGTAGAACATTTGAGAAAGATGTATATCATGGGAAAAACCCAGGTGAATGCCTTGCAGGATATTACCCTGGATGTTTTCAAAAATGAGTACGTCGCACTAATGGGACCTTCAGGATCAGGGAAGTCAACGTTGATGAATTTGATCGGCTGCCTCGATACTCCCACCAGCGGTACCTATTGGCTGAACGATATAGAAGTGAGTACCATGACCGACGATGAGTTGGCTCATGTTAGAAACAAGGAGATTGGTTTTGTTTTCCAGACCTTTAACCTGTTGCCCCGATTGACTGCTCTTGAAAATGTTGCTTTACCTCTTGTTTATGCCGGTGTTCCCCGCAAACAACGTTTGGCCAAGGCGCAGGAAGTACTGGATTCTGTTGGATTGGGTGACCGGGTGACTCATAAACCCAACGAACTTTCCGGCGGTCAGCGCCAAAGGGTGGCTATTGCCAGAGCTTTGGTCAATAACCCGTCTATCATCCTCGCGGATGAGCCTACCGGCAACCTGGATACCAAAACTTCCATTGAGATCATGGAAATTTTTGATAAAATTCATGCAGCCGGAAATACGGTTATTTTGGTAACACACGAACCGGATATTGCCGAAAAAGCCAGGAGAGTCGTATGGTTGAGGGACGGCCTGATAGAGTCTGACACGACCAAGGAAAGAGCTGCGGCAAGAGGATAAAACGCTAAAAAAAACATTTCAGCATAATTGCGGGTTACGAGTTCCGGGTTTTTATTTTGCCCTGTAATTCGTAACCCGCAACTTTTTCAGGTCAAATAGGTTTACCAATAAAAAATAATTCGTTTTGAAAATATATACTAAAACCGGGGATACCGGAGAAACTTCCTTGTTTGGTGGAAAAAGATTGTCCAAGCATCATTTGCGCATTGAGTCTTATGGCACAGTTGATGAATTGAATGCTTATATTGGCCTGGTCAGGGATAACCTGGAAGATCCGGAGATTCGGGAATTACTCAAGAAAATACAGGATACCTTATTTACCATCGGGGGCATTCTGGCAAGCGCCCCGGGTAAAAAACCTGATTATCTCGTGTTGGCGGAGTCGGATATTACCTTGCTGGAGCAGGCCATTGATGAAATGGAAGCTACCCTTCAGCCCCTGAAAAACTTTATCCTGCCGGGAGGACATACCGTGGTTTCTTTTTGCCACCTGGCCAGGTGTGTATGCCGCAGGGCGGAGCGCAGAACAGTAGGGCTGGCATCAGAAGAACCGGTAGAAGAGATCGTCATACGGTACCTCAATCGCCTCTCGGATTACCTGTTTGTTTTGGCACGAAAAATCGGACAAAACCTCGGGGTGAGTGAGGTAGAGTGGAAGAGTGACAGGAAGAATAAAGGTTAAAGGTTAAAGACAAAAGGTTAAAGGCTAAAGATTATAGTTGGTTCACCTACTTTTTCAGCCAGGCGGTTACATTTTCATGAATCCTTTTTTCCGCATCTTCACTTTCGTCCTTGTGGAAGGTTTTGCCTGTCACCTTTTCGTAAAGTTCCACATAACGATCGGTGATTTCATTGACAAATGAATCTGGCATGACAGGCATGAGTTGTCCTTCCAGCCCCTGAAATCCATGGGCCATGAGCCATTCCCTGACGAACTCTTTGGACAGTTGCTTCTGGCGTTCTCCTGCTTTTTGCCTTGTTTCATAACCCTCCTTATAGAAATATCGGGAACTGTCCGGAGTATGAATTTCGTCAATGAGGTAGATTTTTCCGTCTTTTTTACCGAATTCGTATTTGGTGTCTACAAGGATAAGCCCCTGGGCAGCAGCCATTTCCGTTCCTCTTTGGAACAGGGCTCTCGTATATTTTTCCAGTAAAGCATAATCTTCCTCGCTCAAAATATTTTGGGCAATGATATTTTCCCTGGAAATATCCTCATCATGACCTTCTTCGGCTTTGGTGGCCGGGGTGATGATCGGGGTAGGGAAGGGGTCATTTTCTTTCAATCCTTCCGGCATGGACACTCCGCAGATTTCTCTTTTGCCAGCTTTGTACTCTCTCCAGGCATGTCCGACAAGGTAGGCGCGGATGACCATCTCGATCCTGAAGGGCTCGCAGGCTATTCCAACAGCTACATTAGGGTCAGGGGTGGCTAACAGCCAATTGGGACAAATATCTCTCGTGGCATTGAGAAAGTGGGTGGCCAACTGGTTGAGCACCTGGCCTTTGTAAGGAATAGGTTTAGGCAGCACATGGTCAAAGGCCGAAATCCGGTCGGAAGCTACCATGATCAGATTGTCATTGATGGTGTAAACATCTCTTACTTTTCCTCTGTAAAAATGGGTTTGTCCCGGAAAATTGAAGTTTGTTTCAGCGATGGCCATGCTTGTAGAATGATGAATGGTGATTGAAGAATTTTGAAGCCGCAAAATTACCTCAATTTTTCAAAACAGCCGACTAATGCGTCCAAATCTTTTTGGGTATTATAAACATGCGGCGCTACCCTTATCGCTCGGCCGCGAAAGGAAACATAAATTCGGTTGGCCGCAAATATTTCCTGTAGTTTTTCAAGGTCATAACGTTCATCAGGATATAACCCGAACAAATGATGAGCACGAACGGAAACATCTTCTACGCCAACTCCCAGATCGCGAAGTTTTTCAAGAGGTTCCTCCGTCAGCTTTTGGCAATAATCCTGGATGTTGGGAATGCCCCAGTCGAGCAGCTGTTCAAAAGCACCCAGTTGCATGGCGGTAAGGATGAAATTACTCTGCTCCCCAACAGAATACCGGGCAGCAAAAGGTTTGTATTGATCCTGGTAATTGACGAGATTTTTGAAGTTTTCACTTTCGTAACGGTTGATCCAGTTTTCTTCCACAGGTACCCCGTCATCAAAGCGTGGTCCGTACCAGGCGACTCCGCTGCTGTAGGGACCCAAAAGCCATTTGTAACCGGCACAAATGATGGCATCCGCCTGAATTTTTTGTTGATCAAACGGCAATGCACCGATGGATTGAGTTCCATCTATTATGAGGAAAGCTCCCACTTCCCTGCATCGTTTGCCAATATTTTCCAGTTCAAATAAGGTGCCATCTGCCCAATGGGTATGGCTTATGGCCACTACTTTGGTTTGTTCATCAATGGCTTCGAGGATCGCCTCGTTCCAACCTTTTGTTTTTTGTTGAGCAGTGGGGGGCATAATCGTATTTATGACTCCCCCGGTTTCATCGGCAAGTCGCTTCCATGGGTAATAATTGCTCGGAAATTGCTCGTATGGAATGACGATTTTTTCGCCTTTTTGTAAATCAATATTCCTGGTAACATTGGCCATGCCATAAGAAACTGAAGGAATGATGGCCACTCTTTCCGGTTCAGAAGAATGAATTAGCCCGGCAAAGGCAGCTTTCGTTTTTAAAACGGTAGAAAAAAAATCAGCCGGAGTTATTTCATAGGGCCTAGATTTTAAGGCAACCATTTCATGCCCGATGGCTTCCACACTTTTGAGTAGGGGAGACATGTATGCTGCATTGAGGTAGTGCACGTCTTCGGATAAATCAAAGAGGTGGGCCTGGCAATCTAATTTATTCATCCAATAATGATTTCAGGGTATCTTGTTCAGAAACATTTGTTGAAAACAGTTTCAGTAGCTCAATTTGTATAGGATTTAACTTCCCTGCTAAATTTTCAGACATTATTCCATTTTTTGGTTTAAAGCCTATTGTATTAGTTCTCCTGCTTTCCTAAATGCCGTATTTTTGGCCTTTCTGATATCCACGGCAACAACCTTATATTCCGGGCATTTGGCCTGGGAGTCATGAACATCCGAAGTCAGGTTATTCACCATTATTTCCGGGAAGTGAAAAGTGGTACTCAGTACACCGGGTTTCACTCCATCGGTCACAAAGGCTTTTACGTCGACCTTGCCTCGTGGTGATTGCACACAGACCATTTCGCCGTCTTGAATGCCTTTTGCCGCCGCGTCATCCGGATGTATCCATAGGACATCTTCGGTGCTGATTTCTACATTATTGGTACGGCGTGTCATAGCGCCGCAGTTGTAATGCTCCAGGTTCCGGTTGGTGGTCAGTATAAACGGATACTCTTTTTGATTGTCAAGAAGTTCACTGGACTCTTCAAACGGGAAGAAGTCGAGTTTTCCGAGCCCTCGTTTAAAGGTATCCAGGTGCAGGATTTTGGTATCCATACCGTCTTCAGCTACCGGCCACTGCAGGCCATTTTTGCCAAGTCTTGACCACGTTATCCCTTTAAAGAACGGTACGATTTGTGAGATCTCTTCCAGCATCCCGTCGGGCGTATAATCGGCTTGTTTGTAGCCCATTCGATTCATAACATCAATGATGATCTGTCCGTCAACTTTTGCATTGCCGACGGGTTTTACGACTGCATTGACCCTTTGTACGCGGCGTTCCCCATTGGTGAAAGTTCCGCTTTTTTCGAGAAATGAAGCCCCTGGCAGGATGACGTCAGCATATTTGGCCGTTTCGGTCATGAATAACTCCTGGACAATAACGAGATCCGTATTTTCCAATGCCCGGATGACCTTTTGAGTATTAGGATCCGTTTGTACGACATCTTCTCCGATGATCCAGATGGCTTTCAGTTTCCCGGCAAGGGCAGCCTCGAACATTTCAGGAATCTTGTAGCCGATTTTATCCGGAACATTGACGCCATAGAATTTGGTATATGCCTGGTTGACTTCGGGTTTGGTAATATCCATATAACCGGCTCCCTGGTGCGGCTGTACGCCCATATCCGCGGATCCCTGGACGTTGTTTTGGCCCCTGAGAGGATTGACGCCTACTCCGCGGCGGCCTATGTTTCCGGTGAGCATCGCCAGGTCGGCGATCTGCTGTACGGTATAAGTGCCCTGGCTGTGTTCTGTGACCCCTAATCCATGGAATGACATGGCATTTTCAGCTGTAGCATAGGCAATGGCAGCGGCTCTGACCAACTCGCGGTCAACGCCTGAGATGGCTTCCATTTTATCGATATCCAGGTTGAGAATGTCTTTTTTGAAATCTTCCAGCCCTTCCGTTCTGTTCTCCAAAAACGACTGGTCCTGCAGGTTTTCTTTCAGGATGTAATGCATCATCATATTGAGGACGGCTACGTTGGTCCCGGGACGAAGAGCAAGATGGAAGTCGGCATATTTGGCCAATTCTGTTTTGCGTGGATCGATGACGATGAGGGTAGTGCCTTTCATCGCATGTTGTTTGATCTTGGCTCCTGTGACCGGATGTGCAGCAGTTGGGTTCGCCCCAATGACCATCATACAGTTGGTCCATTTCATGTCCTCCACCGAATTGGTAGCTGCACCGGTACCGAAAGCTCTTTGCATCCCCAAGGCGGTAGGAGAGTGGCAAACACGTGCACAACCGTCAATATTATTGGTTCCCACCACGGCGCGGATGAATTTCTGCATGAGGTAGTTTTCCTCGTTGGTACAACGGGAAGAGGAAATTCCGGCAATGGCATCCGGTCCGTTTTCGGCTATTATTTTATTGAACCGGCTGGTGATGAAGTCATAGGCTTCGTCCCAGGAAACTTTTTCGAAGGTTCCGTTTTTCTTGATCATCGGATCCCTTAACCGTTCCGGGTGATCGTAGAAAGAGAAAGCGTATCTCCCTTTCAGGCAGGTGTGGCCGCTATTCACTTCCGCATCATACGGTGCCCGGATGCTTTTGATGTTTCCGTTGGAAGAAGAAACCTCAAGATTACAGCCCACTCCGCAGTAGGTACAAACGGTCCTGGTCTTTTCGGTGGAAACCACTGATTTTGATTCAAAAATATCCGAAATAGCCGAAGTCGGACAGGCCTGGGCGCAGGCTCCGCAACTTACGCATTCCGATTCTGCAAAGGAAGTATCCATGCCTTTAATAATCCGGCTTTCAAAACCACGTCCGGCCATGCTCAGTACAAATTGTCCCTGAACCTCATCACAGGCCCTTACGCAACGGTAACAGTTGATGCATTTGGACAGGTCGGAAGTCATATAAGCGTGGCTCAGGTCTTTTTTTCGGTCGAGATGGGTTTTTCCGGCAGGATAGCGCACGGAACGTATGCCCACTTTTGCGGCTACATCCTGCAATTCGCAATTGCCGTTGACTTCGCAGGTCAGGCAATCCAGCGGGTGGTCGGTCAACACCAGTTCAACGATGTTTTTTCTCAGTCGTTTTACGGACTCAGTATCTGTATAAATATGAAAATTTTCCTGCACCGGCGTATGGCAGGAAGCTACCGTTTTGGTCTTTCCTCCGGCTTCCAGGGCAACCTCCACACTGCATACCCTACAGGAACCAAAAGGTTCGAGGTTGGGGGCATCACAAAGGGTGGGGACGGGCTTGTCTCCCATGTATCTTTTAAGAAAACTCAGGATGGTTTCGCCCTTGTTAATTTCGTACGGCCGGTTGTTTATATATGCTTTTTTCATGGTGTTGATATATCGAATATTCAAAATTTATGGAACGCGGATTAAGCGGATCAAACGGATCAAAACGGATAAAAAAATCAGTTTAATCAGTTCAAATCAGTGTTCCAACGGATAAAAGAGGAACGCGGATTAAGCGGATCAAAACGGATCAAAAATCAGTTCGTATCAGTTTAATCAGTTCAAATCAGTGTTCCAATCTATTTGTATTGGTTTTCAAAAATTTTTCTTACAAATTGCGGATCTTTACCAAAATTTAATAACAATCCCACTTCTTTGTCTGTGGTTTTCAAGTAGTTAATCAACTGAGCTTCATGTTCTTCACATAATGCTGCTGCTGCCTTTAACTCGAGAATAACTTTATTTTCTACTAAAATGTCAGCGTAATAATTCCCTACCAATTTGTCTTCATAGGAGACATTTATCGCCACCTGATTTCTACAATTCAAATTGGCCTTATTCAATTCAATGATCATGGCATTTTCATAGACTTTTTCAAGGAATCCATATCCTAGTGTTTTGTAAACCTTGTAAAAAGCCTTGATAATTGTTTCGGTGATTTCCAGGTGTAGTAGTTTCATTTGGTTTAAATTTTAAAATAGGAATTAACAGATGATACACTTGTTTGGACAACTAAAACGTATATTGAGCAAAAAAATAATCCGTCACAACCTGTTTAATCAGTTAAAATCCGAGTTCTTGTTTTTTGTACCCCTATTCCAAAAAAACCTTCAACTCCTCTCCAAAATATTGCAACGCATTCTTTATCGGAAGCGGTACCCCTCCGCCCAGGGCACACAATGAACCCTGTTCCAGCGTTTCCAATAAATCATTCAGTAAATGTCGGTCAATTTTGTAATCGGAATTTTGCGCCTTTTCGAACATCTCCTGTCCGCGGACAGAACCCAAACGGCAGGGGAAACATTTGCCGCAACTTTCGGCAGCCGTAAATTCGAAAAGGTGCTCGATATATTTTACCATCGGAAAATCTTCCGGAATACAAACTACAGAAGCGTGACCGAGCAGGAATCCGTTTTGGCTGAAGGATTCAAAATCGATTGTTAAGTCGTTGATTTTAGAAACGGGAACCATTCCTCCAAGAGGCCCTCCGATGTGTAAGGCTTTGACCTTGGATTTAAAGCCTCCTCCCAATTCATTTACCACCGTTTTCAGCGGAGTCCCCATTTCCACTTCGTACATGCCCGGTCTGTTAAAAAAACTGTCCAGGGAAACCAGCTTGGTACCGCTGGATTTTTCCGGCCCAAGTTTTTTATAAGCAGCGCCTCCGTTTTGTAAAATGAAAGGCACGGCCGCCAGCGTTTCCACATTATTGACCACAGTTGGCTGGCGGAACAATCCTTCATGGACAGGGTAGGGAGGACGCACTCTTACCTCCGGACGTTGTCCTTCAATGGAAGATAACAAAGCCGTCTCTTCTCCACAGATATAAGCCCCCTGAGCCTTAATTACTTTGAACCGGAATGAAAATCCGCTGCCGTTGATATTTTCCCCGAGTAAACCTGCGTTGGAAAGCTGCTCAATGGCATTTTGAATGGCCGTTACCGATTCCGGATATTCACCACGGATATAGATTACCCCCCATGATGCGCCGCAAACATATCCCGCCGCCATCATGCCTATAAGCACCAGGTCCGGCTGTTGTTCCAAAAGATAACGATCGGAATAAGCCCCGGGATCACCCTCGTCAGCATTGCAGACAATGAATTTTTGATGGCCCTCAGCTTTTCTGCAGGATTCGAATTTTATGCCCATTGGAAAACCCGCTCCTCCACGGCCCCGAACCCCCGAAGCAATGATCTCTTCAAGAACTGCTGTGGGGTCTTTTTTTAGGAAATCAGAAATAATGCTGTGTAGTGTGTCCGGATCATAACTTTTGGTAAGCACAGGAGTGCCGAGATGTTGTACATGGTAGTGATCTGCTTTTTCCAATTCCTTTTGGCTGAACAAATTGGCTATCTCGGATTCACTCAGGTTCGAATAATTCTTGCCGTTGTATTGGAACGCTCCGTTTTCATGGCAGCGTCCGAGGCAGGTCATGTGGCCGATGGCCTCAGCTGGAATATGTTTTTCGAGTTCAGTATTCAAATTTTCCTGCGTTCCGGCGCACATACAGGCGGTACCATTGCAGACATAAACGGCTTTGCCCTGGTTTTCAGGTTTAAGGAAATCATAAAAGGTGACCGCCCCGAAAGTATTGGCTTTCCCGATCAAAAATTCCTCGGCCAGCTTGCCAAGAGCTTCGCGGGAAGGGCGTTCGCTGATGCGGTCAAAAAGGTTGTTCTCCAGCCCCTGGCGCCCGGAGAGTGAGCTTATATTTTTAGACATACTGAATTTGGTTCTATTGAGGTACCAAGATAAGCAATTTTGATAAATTGAACAGCCAGATATTTTAGTTTTTGAATTATGGTAATTTGAACGTCGAAAAGGAAGTGACAAACCGGGCTCGTTCGGCCGTTTTTAGCGCAACATTCCAATAGCCATCATATTCCACATTTGAAGGCAGGTAGAGATCTTCTTTTTTGGTAAGCCTGATTTTCATTTTTACATCAAAACTAAAAAGTGCCCCGGAATATTGAAGCCAGTAATTTCGGGCAACGACCTGGAAATTTGATTTTTCAAAATAGGTTTCCATGTATTTAATGATTGTATCGTCCATCGAAAAATCGTGCTTCGGAGACGCAATGAAGGCATAGCAATCTGTTCCTTCGTAATTTTTAGACAGTAAAGAATAATTATAAAACGGGCGCATTTTTTCAGAAAAAATGGCTGTCCGGCCGCCGATGATGGGTACATCAGCTTTCATGCCCGGCTGGAAAATCAATTTTTTTAGTTCGAAAATGTGTTTTTCTACCTTACCCTTTGGCGGCTCCATATCAGCAATGCGGGCATTTTTTAACTCGTTAGCCTCACAAACGGTACCGTGGGTGAAAAAAATATGGTCAAATAGTTTTGCAGTATAATAGCGATATTCCCTTTCTTTCCCTTTAAAAAATTTTCCGGATGATTTTTCGGTAATGACTTCCATGCTCCTGCACCGGCCATCCGAAAATTGCTGGGTTGAACTGGTATAGGAGGCTTTTGTCTTTCCTTTTTTATCCAATACCACAATGCTGTTTTCGGCTTCGTAACCCACTCGCCGAAGGTTCTTAAAGGCCCTGTAAAAACTCTCGTCCTCCAGTACGTATTGGATAAATTCTTCCGGGTTGAAGCCTTGCCGTTTGGCAGAAACAACAAATGAATCAAGAAAGACGACGGCGGCGACTCCTTTGTAGGCATTTGTGTCAGGCGTTTGAGCATGGGAGTTCCGGGTAAAACAAAAACTTAAAAGGATCAAAATAACAGGGACGTACCTCATGGTTTGAATTTATTGGATAAACTTAGTTAATTTATCCTTTATTTTGTAAAATAATTTTACTCAGTTAAAAATTTCTTTCTATGTTAAGGGAGTTATTCTTTTCTTTTGTTTTCTTTCCTTCAAAAAGCTTACAGGGTTTTTAAAATATAGCTTTTAAGCGTACTTTTGCGAAAACGATCAGGACTCCTTTTTTCTATATAGAGTACCTTTTTGCTTTAGCCTAACCAGTAAAATTTTAATAATATGAAAAATATATCTGTCATTGGAGCAGGAACAATGGGAAACGGTATTGCGCATGTTTTTGCCATGAAAGGATACAAAGTCCATCTCATTGATATTTCCCCTGATGCCCTCCAAAAGGCTATTAGCACCATTTCCCGGAACCTGGACAGGATGGTCAGTAAGGAAAAAATTTCGGAAGCAGATAAATCCGAAACGCTGGCCAATATCACGACTTTTACAGATATGGTTGAAGGCATCAGCCATGCGGATCTCGTGGTGGAGGCCGCTACCGAAAACGTTGATCTGAAGCTCAAAATATTTGGCCAAATGGATCAATATGCGCCTGACGGAGCCATTCTCGCTTCCAATACCTCCTCTATCTCCATTACTAAAATAGCTGCCGCGACCCACCGCCCGGATAAGGTGATCGGCATGCACTTTATGAATCCGGTGCCTGTCATGAAACTCGTCGAAGTCATCCGCGGATACAGTACCACAGACGAAGTCACCCGGATCATCATGGAGCTTTCACGAAACCTCGGCAAAGTACCGGTAGAAGTCAATGATTACCCGGGATTCGTGGCCAACAGGATATTGATGCCTATGATCAATGAGGCCATTTATACGCTATTTGAAGGCGTTGCAGGAGTGGAAGAGATCGATACGGTAATGAAGTTGGGCATGGCTCATCCGATGGGCCCGCTGCAGCTGGCCGACTTTATCGGGCTGGATGTATGTTTGTCTATTCTCGAAGTCCTTTACCACGGTTTCGGTAATCCGAAATATGCCCCGTGTCCGCTTTTGGTGAACATGGTGATGGCCGGTAAACTGGGCAGTAAATCGGGAGAAGGGTTTTATGCTTATACGCCGGGAAGCAAGGATTTGGTTGTGGCGGATGGGTTTAAATGAGATAATGCTACGATGATATAATGCTACGATGATACAATGCTGCGATGATACAATGCTATAATGCTACGATGAAATAATGATACAATGGTACGATGATACAATGGTACGATGATACAATGGTACGATGATACAATGCTACGATGATACAATGCTACGATGATACAATGCTACGATGATACAATGCTATAATGCTACGATGGACTTCCTAAGGACATTAGGCATCTGGATATTAGAATATTTAAGCGCTCAAAAAATTATACATTTTCCTTGTCAGGATCAGGATTTTTAGGATTTTGGGATTTACAGGATTGGGGCGTTTTTTTGATGAAACTTATCAAACTATCATAGCATCAAACTATCGCAATATCAAACTATCGCAGCATCAAAAAATCAAACCATCAAAAAATCATTCCGTCAGTGCATAAATGGCAAAGGAAGCCAGCCAGTGTCCGCCGGCGTAATCGTCGTCTTTGATATTTTTGAGGGTGAAGTTCATGTGTTCATTGGCTATGGCCTTCAGATGGGCATATTCAGGAATAGCTTCTGCGATGCCGTAAAGACACCAGGCACGGCTCAAATTGACGCCATCCAGGTGGACTAATTTTCCATCCGAACGGTCTGATACCTGTCCCGGCGCAAACATGGCATCTTTTTTCTTTAGCTGTGGCAGGAACCCATCAAACCATGTTTTAAATTCTTCCTGGGACAAAACCCTTCTCATGATATCTGCTTCTTCAAGACAGGGAGATAAAAAGTCAAAACCGGAAGGTTCCCAGCTCAATGGACAATTCGTATCGTTTAGGAAATAGGTGCGGGCACGTTCTTCGATAAGGGCCAGCAACACTCCATTCCCTGTCGTTTTTGCATAATCATAAGCAAAACTCAGTCCGAACCCCGTATTGGGATGCTCCCCCACGCGGATGGGGTAGAGGAGTTTCGGTAAAAAATCGAGATATCGCTCTACGATGAGGTCGGTAAGGGGTTGTAGGTTGGAAGACCACTCTTTGGCTTGAGGATCGTCCCAGGTGTACAATTCTTCGGCCAGCTTAAGCAACCAGGCCCAGCCATAGGTTCTTTCGTAACTTTTTTCATCAGGAAGCTGGAAATAATCCACTTCTCTTTTTATGTTTTCAGCTGTAAGATTGGCGGCAAGTTTCTGCCGGATGGTATCCCTTTTGTCGAGATCAGGGAAAGTTTTTAACAATTTCACCAACATCCAATGACCATGTACGGATGAATGCCAGTCAAAGCAGCCATAAAAGGCAGGGTGAAGTTCGCGCGGTGCGCCCAGGTTTTCATCGGAAGCAAGTACCTGCCCCAGTTTGTTCGGGTATTCCTGTTCCATGCACTTGATGGGCAACTCTGCCAGTTCGTTGGCGAGGTCAAGGGTTAATTGTAATCTTTTCACAGGTGGGTTTGATTTTTCCTGTCCACAGGAGAGGATTAGGAGGGTTGCGATAAAAAAGATGATGGACTTTTTCATAGTCTGGTTATGGTTTACATAATAATGATGGCGGCAATGGGGCTAAGGAACACTTTGAAATTAGATTGACCTATTTTGGGGATGACTCCTCTTTAGGGACGGGGTGGAGTGGTGGCAAATAGGTCAATTTATTTTTATTAAATATCTAATACAGATCGTAAAGAACTTTTTTCAAAAATAAAATATTTTTCTCAATCCTTGCCTTTTAACCCCTCCAAAACCCGATCCACATGATCAGCGTCAGCGGTTGAAAAAGAAATTTTCAATTGTCTTTTTTCATCCCGGCTTTCGAGTTTTTCGATGGTTATCCCTTTGGAGGAAACCACCCAGGGCATATTCAACAATTTTTCTTTTAATTCTTTCTTTTTCGATTCAAAATGATCCGACGGGGAGAGGTCTATGATAATATTGCCCGTTTTTTGCCTTCCAGAAGCGGCAGGTTTTGTGGTGAATGCTGAAACGATCCTGCTGTATGGGATTTGTACGATCTCACCATTTTTGATACGAAGTTCTATTTTTGTATTATTCATTTTACTGACCACTCCGCTAAAGTGTTTTATTTTTAAAAGCTGTCCGGAAATATCTCCGTTTTGAAAACGGAATATCGTTCCCTGGATAAAATCCCGGGCGGGTTGCCAGCCTAATGCCAGTAAGGATCCGATTACGGCCATGGATACTATCGGGTTTACTTTTGCCAGGGTATAAATCATATTAATGGTGAATAAAATCCAGGCAACATTTTTAAAAAGGGGGGTGTAAAATGCCACAAAATCATGGAGCCGTTCATTCCTGATGGCTTTGAGGAGAATGTGTTGGATGAATCCAAAGAAGGCTACGATCCAAAATGCTCGGATAAGCAATAAGATCAGCAGGCTTGTCGGTATGTTATTAAAGTCCATATGAGTCAATTTTTTTATCAAATCAGTTCCTTTCTTCTGAAATACCGAATCAGATAGGGTATAAGAGGAGGATTTATTTTTAGGATTTTCCCTGAAGATTCTACTACAAAATTAGCCCTCAAAAGGCTCATTAAAATTCCTTTGGTTTTTTCTTCCTCCTGATGGTCATAAACCTG